>NZ_CP014525.1:1816285-2131542 GCF_001611975.1 Haematospirillum jordaniae | reverse complement strand
CATGGCGGACTCTTTACGCAAAAATATATCCCAGAGCATAAAATACCCAAGGAATGGGGGGGTCAGAAAATAAAATCATTAGGAAGAATAAGTGGGGATAGGGAATATGCAGTGAATGCGAAGTCCTCCGACGTATCACCATCAACGTCAGCATAAATGTTTATAACGTAATACCCGTTGATCTTATTGTTTGCGAAAGGAGAAAATCTTTCGCATTCGTACCATACCGAATGAGGTTGTGCTTTATTTCCGCTGAAGGTCAGTGCTTGGTGCCCTACCTGATTGATGTTTGCATCCATGTGAGACATTTCAAAGCGATCACCCTCGGTTCTGTTGAAGTCTGCTACCCAGTCTTGCTGCTTTGGCGTGGAATCACGGAATGATCTGTAAACATAGGTGTCAGCGCCGGCGCCCCCTGAAAGAGCATCAACGAATCCCTTACCTTCAAGAATGTCGTCACCATCTCCCCCGAGCAAAAGGTTGTAATCATCGGTTCCAACAAGATGATCGTTGCCTGATCCCCCAATTATATTTTCGATATTGATCAGGGTATCTTCGGCTATTCCATTTACATAAACAATCGACGGGCTCTCTAGTGAGAGCTTGACCGCAATAGGAAGAGATCTTCCTGTATATTCTGCAAAATCAAGCCCCTGTCCTCCGTCCAAGATGTCCTGCCCTGGGCCCCCATTGAATTTGTTTGTTTGGGTATTGCCGATCAGATGGTCGTCACCAATACTACCTGTAATGTCGTCTATATCTGTCAGTACATCACGGGGCTCTGTTCCAACATATACGATGGACGGCTCTGATCCATCATGGAGCTTTACTGTTATAGGGTCTTTGAGTGAGGAGTAGTCAACGCGATCAATTCCGCCATTGCCATTGATAAAGTTTGCGCCATATTCCGGCGAAAAGACTTCGTCTTTGGCTGTGCCTGTTGTGAAAATGGCTTGCACAGGTTTTCCTCCTGATCCAGCGCGGCCTTTGGTGCCGCTAACTGGCTTATCATTCCGGATAGACTGTGACGCTTACAAGTAAAAGTTGCCATATTTAGGGATACATTTTCTAATATGTACGCATTGAAAAAGCTTGAGCAGCCTTTCTTTGTGCTTGTCTAGACGAATTCGGGCCTCTCTGGTCTATAGACCACTTTATTAGCACGTTCGTATGATTGAATAAATTGCATCAGGTCACGCTTTCTAGCTAGAGCGGCTGCAACCTGAACGGCTGTGATGGCGCCACTGTATGATTTGTTTTCCTCAATCATTTGCTTGACGCGCTCTAAGAATACCTTGAGGTTCAGAGCCTCGATGGCATCTGCGCAGAAGTTGATGAATCCGGAGTACCGAACAGGCCTACCGGGTTTGGGCGGGTGATAGGCCGATGTTGCAAATGATCCTGTGCGTCCACCTCTTCGCTCCAGAATAGCGGCGCGATGGTATTCCTTGAATGGGGTGAAGACGACAGCCGTCTGGCTGTCATGTTGGGTCACAACATCTTCGATGGCACCAACGATGGACTGGGAAACCTTCTTGATGTGGGTGTCATTAATATCCCCCCCTAAGGCAATACGCTCTATTTCATCAATATGTGCCGATGGGTTGGTACTGAACAATGTGCCGCCTTCATGGTAAATGGATATCCATGATTCTTCCATAAACTGTCGTTCGTAGCTTGAAACACGGCTTTTCCAGTGTTCAGCCCAGTCAAAGCTGGTTGTGTGGTCTGCTGTGAACAGGGCTGGATTACGATTGAATTGCTCAACCACAAGCGCCGTCATCCGCAGTGTTGTTGGTATATTTTGGCCACGTATAATCACATGTTCTGTGACAGGACCAGACTTCAGAACCAATGACACCCGGTTGGAACGGACTTGGAATATGGCATCTTCGTCCCTGTGTTCACCGGAGAAGTCAAACCGGTGAACTGTGCTCTTTTCGCGGTAGAGCGTTATGCCGGAAATAACAGCAGCCATTGGTTCCCGAGTCTCTATTACGTTGTGGTGCTTTGCGGCAGGGCTGTAGACATTTCTTTATGCTTTAATGATCTTGGAAGGAAATTGGTAACTTGTCCATGCCCCACATTCATCACGGGAGAAAGGCTTCATTGACGTCCGACCAATCATCTTCTGGTGTACATATGAAATCAGGAGGCGCCGTTGCCTTGGTTGCCGGGGCGCGGGTCTATCCCGACGGAACGCCATCCCAGGCTTTATATCGAAGAGTGGAGGCGGTTCACGATCTGTGGAGAGAAGGAAAGGTCTCTACGGTGATCCTGTCTGGCGGTGCTGTGGGGAGCTCTGTGCCAGAATCAGCCATTATGTCTGCTCTGTTGGTTGAAAAAGGCTTGCCTGTGCACCAGATTGTACAAGAAGACAAATCCAGAAACAGCCGTGAGAACATACAGTTCAGCCTACCTCTTCTGGCAGGCATGATGCCCTCTAGGGTTATTTTGGTGAGTGATGTCTGGCATATTCCCCGTTTGTGGATGTTATTGTGTCTTCTGGGGTATGGGCAAAGGTGGGGTATTGGTTTCCGGTCGTCAAAAAGCGACGCCACCAGATTGAGCTGGTGGCGTTCTGCTATACGGGAAATTCCTGCTTTCTTGGCAGATAGTTTATATGCGTTCAGGCTTGGCCCTCTTACACGGAGCCAATGGCCTCAGCTTGAACCTTCTGCTCTGGAAGAAGACCGATCAAACCAGGAAACGCGGGGAACGGATGGGTAACCAGCCAAGTCGGGATGTCCCGGACCCATGACGACAGTCGCCCTTTGTTTTCAAAACGGCTCCGGAACTCGGATTCCTGAAGAAAATCGACCATCCGCGGGAGTATGCCGCCAAGAACGTAAACCCCCCCCAAAGCCCCCGTTGTAAGTGCTAGGTTCCCGGCAAGGGTGCCCAGCATAGCGCACATAATTTCCAAGGCTTCACGGCAACATGGGTCTTTTTCTCCCAAGGCTCTAGCTGCAATTTCAGATGCAGACAGGTTTATGGGCTCCAGACCATCCAGATCGCGTATTGCACGGAACAAGGATTCCAAGCCACTGCCGCATACCGTACTTTCACCTGATACGTGAGAGCTGCGTTGACGGAGATGGCAAATAATATCCCATTCCCTTTGGTTTGAGGCTGCCAATGTGACATGCCCCCCTTCTGAAGCAACGGGAATCCAGCCTCCCTTGTTGTCCGGTACCAGCGTAGCTGTGCCGAGGCCCGTGCCGGGCCCGATTGCAGCGATGGGATAGCCAGTACGGGCTGTCGCGCCCTGACCTATCTGTACCAAGGAACTGGAGGGAAGCCGTGGGCAGGCCAGTGCGTTTGCGACGAAATCATTAACGACATTGAGGGTTTCAACGCCCAAGTCGCATCGCATGGCTTCAATAGAGAAATGCCATCCCAAGTTTGTGAATGCGGCATCATCACCCGTAATCGGGCCTGCAACGCACAGCGCAATATGGGGGGGCAAGGGTACGCCTGTATCTCTCTGGAAGGTGCGGACAATTTCAGTTGGGTTGGAGTATCCCTCACACCGGTAGACCCGCTCTCCGGACCAGCTGTTGTCAGCATGGGCAAAGGCAAGGCGTACGTTTGTTCCACCAACATCGGCGATCAGGCCAACAATAGGGGCATCTGTGGTGCAAGCAGGATGTGAAGAATTTTTCATGAGAATGAAGACCGGGCTACGGTTGAACCTATTGTCTCAACGCTCCGCGATCTCAATCCTTCCGAAAGCCACAGGGGCTGAAATGGATGCGTCCGGCGGAGCGGTTTCGCGCTTTTCATCGACGTCCGGCGCAGGGGGTGCACCTGCATTTGATCCGGGTGTGGCCGATGCGCGGCGACTGCCAAGGTATTCTGTCAGTCTATGACTCCGCCAGTTTTCTGCAAAGTCATTTGCATTCCTGCGACTATATCTCTCCCTGGCATGGATGCTCTCCGTTTTTGTATTTCTCAGGCCAATGGCCTTCATCTGTGGGTAGGGGTATATCATACGTTTCACAGGAGATGGAAGCGCCAGGTGGCGTCTTGTCTCTTTATGCCATTGCCTTGTATTTGCACGTGACTGATTGTTCAGTTTGGACCATGCCCGGGTCAGAAGTCCGCCATAGCGTGTTGCGCGGACGGGGGTGGCTGAGTGATAACGTGTTGCAGCCTTGGCCCATGACCCGGTTTCAGTGTGTAGGCGGGTCAGGAAATCAGCCGCATAGGCCACGTTTCGTGCAGGATCAAAGGCATCTTCAAGGGTTCTGAACGCGTCGGGATGATGCTTGAGATTAATTTGCATGCACCCGACATCAATATTGCGTACGCCCCTTGATTGCAGGGTACGCACTTCTCGTATGGCTTCGGCCTTTGTCCTGAAATATCTGCCGTTCCCCTCGGCCATAACGGTCCAGGGCCAGGCAATTTTTTCCTGCCTGGCTGTATCCCAGCGTCCGGATTCTACATGAGACAGGGCTGTCAGTATGTTCTGGGGTAAGCGCAGGCGTGCTTCGTGGTATTCCGTATGAAGACGACATATATCAGAAGAGTTTTGTGCATAGTAACCACGTGAGACAGCTCCCGCCGGAGACGGAGAAGACGCCGACGCTGCTTTATCTGCTCCCAGCAGCAAGATTATGAGAAGGCCTGATAAACATAGGGTGCGCATGCTATATCTCTGGTTCATAGGGGTCGGATACCAGAGTTAACAGCAAGGTTCGTGCCACAGTTGGATGGGGTGTGTCTAACGAAGTGCCGTGTTGGGGACTTCTCAATTTTGGATACGCGTTATGCGTGATTTCTTTCTTGCCATTCTTTGTGAGGTATGGTGTCATTGTGCATTGCAGCAACCTGTTTGTGGTGTAAAGCGGGGTGCTGCTGTAGTGGATGTTTTCTCCCTGAACTTAGGCCGCGATCTCATGTGTCGCGGCTTTTTTTTGTGTAGGAGAGCTTATGGCATGGTTGCAAGGGGCCAATCATGTATCAGAGACTTGGTACCTGTTTCATCCAAGATGTGGTCCCATTCCGGTGATTGCTTCAGATCTGTTATGGCTTGATTGAATCGGTCTACGTCTTCCGTGTTGAAGAACGTACTGGACAGGGCAAAGCCTAGATCTACCCGTCCTATGGACAGAGGCAAGAGCTCAACCTCGTTGGCCAGTCCACTGCGCTCTAGGGTATGAAGTCCTCGTATGGATGACAGGATTGCGCCATCCAAGCGCTTGGCCGCGACCTTACGTATGTTGTCTTCCTCGTTATGGACCCGCTCTAGGTTAAGATCTTTAACAGAACGGAGGGTCGGGAATTCAAAGCCCGCAATGGCGCCAAGGCGTTTTCCAGATAGCTGACTCAGATTCTCAAAGGGGAATGCATCTCCCTTATGAACAATGATGACGTTGTATTCTGTCAGCAGAGGGATGGTGTAGTGGGCGAGCAGACTGCGCTCAGGCGTCTTCATCGTGCTACCGGCAACGTCTATGGCCCCCCTGTGTATGCTTTCATAAAGGCGGGAGAACGGAAGTTGCAAGGCTATTGGATTATAACCCATTGTTTTCAGGATATGTGTTCCGGCAATGCCGAACACCCCGTCGGCTTGACCGTTGTGGACGCCACCAAGTGGCGCATTGTCAGCCAGCCCAAAATGTATGTCCTTGCTTTGTGCATGGGCGGTAAGAGAAAAAAGAGCTATTCCAAGCCATGCGAAGACGGCTGTAGTGCGTGGCAGCATGGCTGTCTCCATCATGTTGGTTCCGGAGTCGTATTCTAGCTGATGTTGTGTGTACCCGCTACGTTGGGACGGGGCATGGCAGCGATCTTGTCTCTACTGGCACCTGCGCAGCAGGCGTTCTTAACCAGATCCAATCTTTTGTGTTGGTGTACTGTGGCCCAAGGCAAGGATCAAATCTTCCATGTGTCCGGCTATCGTATGAAACGCAGGAATTTTTGCGTACGTATCTTCCTGCATATAAAGTGCCCTGTTAATCTCTATTTGCAAGGTATGAATGCCGAGTTTGGGCTGGCTGTAGTGCCGGGTTGTATAGCCTCCGGCGTAAGGTGTATTACGTGCTGTATTCCATCCGGTTCTTGCCAGTGTGCGGTGGGCGGTATCCGTGAACGTGCGATCGCATGTCTTGCCGTGCCCGTCTCCCAAGACAAAGGCAACCTTTTTGTTTGGCCCGGATACGGCCATAGAGGGCATGGAATGGCAATCTAGGAGCAGGCAGTGACCAAAAAGGGCGACCGTATCGGCGATCAGCTTCCGCAAGGCGGCGTGATATGGGTGATAGAAAAGCTGGATCCGTTGTTCTGCTTCTTTAATCGGTAGTCTTGTCTTGTAGATGAGAGCCTTGTTGGCAACGATCCTTGCAATGGTTCCCAAGCCAGCGGCAACACGAACAGACGTTGCATTGATATGGGGGGGCAGGGGGCCATCAAACATGTCGGGGTCCAGTTCGTATGGCTCGCGGTTAACGTCGATGTATGCGCGGGGAAATGTTGCCCGGATCATCGGAGCTCCCAGCCGTGGTGCCGCTGCAAAGAGCTCGTGAACATAGAAGTCCTCTGATTGGCGGATTTCGTGCTGATTCAGCCGTGACATTGCGAGAAACGTGGGAGGGTAATAGTTCCCCGAGTGGGGAGATGCCAGAACGAGCGGCAGTATTTGTGTGTCCGGTTTGATGATTGCAAAGGGAGATGACGGAGGAGGCTGCCTGTCAGCCTCTAGGTTGGGGGTGCTTAGTGCACAATCGTCCTGTTTTGCTTTCATAAGCGCAGGTTACACCAGCAGTCCCTCTCTCGCCAAGGTGCCTGCGAAGATCCCTTGATAGAGCAAAGCCCCGACATTTCAGTCGAGGCCTTGATGGTGGGCGCGGCAAGGATTGAACTTGCGACCCCTGCGATGTCAACACAGTGCTCTACCACTGAGCTACGCGCCCTGCTCTGGCTATGTTGCAGTGCAACTCTTGCCACCAGAAGCGAGGAACGCGCTTATAAAGCCCCTTTTGTCATCTGGCAAGGCCTTTATCTGTGAAATGTTGCAAAGGGTTCCGGGAAAAAGACAAAGCCCCGACATTTCAGTCGAGGCCTTGATGGTGGGCGCGGCAAGGATTGAACTTGCGACCCCTGCGATGTCAACACAGTGCTCTACCACTGAGCTACGCGCCCTTCTTCCGCTCTACTTAGGATCCTGTCAGGAAAGCCTCAGGAGTGGAGGACGATCTTATAGAAGGCCTTTTATCGTCTTGCAAGTCCTTTATCTCTCAATTGTGTTCCTTTCAACTGCGGACAAGTTCACCCCACAGGTCATAGTCATCAGCGTGCTCAATCCGTGCTGTGACAATATCGCCAGCCTTCAGATCTACTTCGCCGTTAAGAAAAACATGGCCGTCAATGTCCGGTGCATCGCCGGTCGATCGTCCGATGGCACCATCTTCATCCACTTCATCGATGATAACCTGCTGCAGGCTTCCGATCTTGCGGGCCATACGCTGTTCGGAGATCTGACGCTGGTGCTCCATAAACCGGGCCCAGCGCTCATCCTTGGTCTCTTCGTCCACAGGATCGGGCAGGGCATTGGCTACGGCGCCTTCGACAGGCTCGTACTTGAAGCAGCCAACCCGGTCAAGCTGGGCCTGTTCCAGCCATTCCAGCATATCCTCGAAGTCTTCTTCCGTTTCACCGGGAAAGCCGACAATGAATGTCGAGCGAATGGTCAGCTCGGGACAGATATCGCGCCAAGCCTTGATCCGGTCCAGAACTTTCCCGTTATTGGCGGGGCGTTTCATGGCCTTGAGAATTCTTGGAGAGGCATGCTGGAAGGGGATATCCAGATAGGGCAGTATTTTGCCTTGCGCCATCAGCGGGATGACATGATCAACAGATGGATAGGGATAAACATAATGCAGGCGCACCCATACCCCCATGTCTCCCAGCGCACTGGTCAGTTCCAGCAGGTTGCTTTTGCGGGTCTGTCCTTTCCAGTCAACGTCGGCATAGCGGGTGTCAACGCCATAAGCGCTGGTATCCTGCGAAATAACCATCAGTTCCCGTACGCCCGCCTTGACCAGTTTTTCTGCTTCAGCCAGAACCCGGTTCATTGGTCGGCTGACCAGATCCCCGCGGATAGAGGGGATAATGCAGAAGGTACAGCGGTTATTGCAGCCCTCGGAGATCTTCAGATAGGCATAGTGGCGGGGCGTCAGCCGTATACCCTCTGGTGGAACCAGGTCAACAAAAGGCTCATGCTGCGGGGGCACCGCGTCATGTACGGCGTTGATGACCGCTTCATACTGGTGGGGACCTGTGACAGACAGAACCTTTGGATGAATGGTCCGGATGCTCTTCTCATCCTTCCCCATGCAGCCGGTGACAATAACCTTGCCATTTTCGGCCAGCGCATCGCCAATGGCCTCTAGACTCTCGGCCTTGGCCGAATCAAGGAACCCGCAGGTGTTGACAATAACCGCATCGGCTCCCTCGCTGGTTGGTGCCAGCTCGTAGCCTTCCGCACGCAGGCGTGTCATGATTCGTTCTGAATCAACCAAGGCCTTTGGGCAGCCGAGGCTGACCAATCCGATCCGTGGGGCAGGCTTGAGGATTTTGGCTGTGCCGGTCATGCAGGTGTTCCATAAACAAGACCGGCTTGTGTCATGCATCCTCCCGGTATGTCGGGAGAGGGCACGTATCCGGTCGGGACGGTATCAGGTGATGCCGTGAGGTACAGGGTTGTGTCCGGAATTTCAAGATCAGAACGTGTCTGTAGCAAAGGCTCCCGGGAAGCAGGATGGCTTTATACCGGTCTGTTCGAGCCGTTCTTGGCAGGCTGCGGAGGCAAGCCAAGCGAATTCCCGCTCCCGTGGCCAAGTCAGAGTATCCCGTTCACAGAGCGATGAATCCACCCAGCCAGGGTGACAGTGCAAAAGGGCTATTGCAGCTGGTTTTGCAAGAAATTTGTGAAAAAGGCTTTCGTAGCTTCGGCGTGTTGTAAACGGATACAGGCCGCGAAAACTGTCATTCATGCGAAATCCCAGTGCTCTGGCCTTGGCAGCCATGCGACGGCCAATAACAGACAAATAGGCTTCCTTTGCCGGTGAGCTGTTGTAGCGGTTCCATTCATGCAATGGTGCCGCGCAATTTCGGATCCACGGTCGTGTTCCGTAACGGCTTTTGACTTCACGCAGGAGCTCGTCGCAGATAACCGGCAGGCAGTGGATGTGCTGATGGCCGTCTATATAGTCAGGGCCTTGGCCCCAAGCATCTTCAAAGGCATCAAGCTGGGCCCGTATTTCAACGCGAATCGGTACAGATTCCAAGCGTCGGGTCAGGGCACGATGGGAGAGGGCATGCAAGGATTCCGGGACGGTTCCACAGAATGCTGTCAGGCGCCACGGGCCGGTCAGGGTCAGGTGGAGGCCAACCTCGACGGGATAGTCTTTCGTCAATGCCTTCAGTGTGCGTGCCCGTTTGGGCCATTCAGGCATAACGGTCATGGCACTTGTGGCGGTTACTCTGCCCCGTTCTATCAAGTTTTCTATGGCGTCACAGACACCGGGAGAGAGACTGTAGTCGTCCGCGCAAATAATGATGGAGTGTTCTTCTTGCGCTTTGTGTCCTGTCTCGCTCATGATCATTCTCCGTCACCGCTCAGACATGATGAAGCGGAGACCCTAGTGCTTCTTATCGTTCCGGGCACAATCAAGCCCGTACCCGATGCGTTCTTTGACCCAAGATCCAAGGTGATGCCGTGCCTGATGTCCAGAGTGGTCCTGAAGAACAAACAGCATATCTCCTTTCCGTTGTCATCCCTGTCTATAACGAATCAGAATCCCTGATGCCTCTGTTCCGTCGTCTGGTAGAGGTTCTGGAGCGTGCCGGATTGCTGCGATACGAGATTATTATGGTGGATGATGGCAGTCGCGACAGCAGTTACGCCACAATCCGGGAGTTGGTCCGTGCAGACGGCCGGGTGCGTGGTATTCGTCTGGCGCGTAATTTTGGCAAGGAAGCCGCCGTAGCAGCTGGCCTGCAGGCTGCGTGCGGTGATGCTGTTGTGCTGATGGACGCCGATCTGCAACATCCCCCCGAGTTGATACCAGAACTGCTTGCTTGCTGGAAAGCCGGAGCCCGTATGGTTACGGCGGTGCGGCGTTCCCGCGACACAGATCCGGCTTTGCGCCGCTTGGTATCCCGTCTTTTTTATCAGGTGTTCCGCTGTATTGCGAACGTTGAAATTCCTGAAGGGGCGGGTGATTTTCGACTGTTCGACCGGCGCGTTGTACAAGCCGTCAACAGTTTGCCCGAGCGTAACCGCTTTCTGAAGGGTATTACCGGGTGGGTCGGCTTTACGCAGAGCTTTGTTCCTTTTGATCCAGAACCAAGGGCAGGTGGGTGCTCTACATTTTCTTTCTTCCGTCTTTTACGCTACGCGGTTGATGGGTTGACGGCGTTCTCGGTTATGCCATTGCGTGTCTGGTCCCTGCTGGGATTGGGGCTGGCTGCCGGGTCCATGCTCTACGGAAGCTGGCTTATTGTCCGTACGCTTGTTCAGGGGGTTGATGTGCCGGGATATACGTCATTGATGGTATCACTCCTGTTCCTGTCTGGGGTACAACTGACAGGTCTTGGGGTATTGGGGGAGTATATCGGGCGGATTTTCCGTGAAGTGAAGGGGCGCCCCCTGTTTCTGGTAGCCGAGCAGACGGAGGCTGAACCAGAAGCTGCGCGCCCTGCAGGCAGAGGTGTCGCCCGGTGATGATGGATGGCGGATGTAATGTTGATGCCCGGTGTGTGGCAACCGGTGTACCGACCAAAAGGCAGTGGACGTGGGAGTCCCGTCTCTCTATTCTTTTTTATTGGTGCATGGTTGCCTTTGTTATTCTAACATTCCGACGTCATGGAATCAGCAATGACGAGCTGGTGCAGCATACGTATGGCGATATGCTGTGGCGTTATTATGCGTCCAGCCTGACAGATACCTCCCTGTTTTCCTATCGGAACCTGTATCTTTATGGCGGGGCGTTTGATCTTCCCGTGGTTGCTCTGCTGAAGCTGGTACCATCTATCTCTATCTGGGATCTGCGTCACCTGCTGTCGGGGCTGGTTGGTGTGGTTGGCTTGGTTGGCACAGGTCGTCTGGCAACGTATCTATACGGACCACGTATGGGGTTGCTGGCAATCGCTCTTCTGGCCTTGTGCGGGATATGGTCGGGGGCCATGTTTACCCACACCAAGGATATTCCCTTCGCAACGGCAATGATCTGGGGCGTTTATACCCTGACGCGGATTGTGTCCTGCTTGCCGCAGGTTCCCTTGTCGCTGGGTCTTGGTTTCGGTCTGTCTACAGGGCTGGCCTTGGGCTTGCGAGTCGGGGGGGGGCTTCTGGTCTGCTATGCAGCATTGGTTATCTTTTTCTGCGGAGTTTCGTGTTCCGGTTTGTGGAGGGACAGGGTTCTGTTTTGGTTCCGGTCGGCCTGCTCCCTTTTTCCCGGAATGTGTCTTGCGTTTGTACTGATGGCTTTCTTCTGGCCGTGGTCAGTGCAGCAGTTCGATCATATTCCGCTTGCCATAAAAGCGTTTTCCAATTTTTCTTTCGAGATCGATACAATCCTGTCCGGAACCGTCTATCAGGTCGATGATGTCCCGCGGACCTACCTGCCGATTTACCTTCTGGTCAAGATGTCCGAGCCTGTTTTGCTCGGCCTTTTTTGCGGCATTCTGGTGCTTGCTGTCCGTTGGCGTGCCCTGATACAGGCGCGGCAATCCATTCTGTGGATTCCTGTTGTGGCGGCTGCGGTGTGTCCCGTTCTTCTTGCCTTGATAACAAACCCGCCGCTGTATAACGGTGTTCGTCACTTTCTGTTTGTGGTTCCTCCCCTTGTCATTCTCTCTGCGGCTGGTTTGTATACTGTCTGTATCCGTGTTGCGGCTGTTTCGTCTGTTGCTGCAAGAAGGTTCTTTTTTGCTGTTTTCGGTGCTGTTTGTCTGCTGTCAGCGGTTCCGTTGGTCCTGATCCATCCCTACGGATATGTGGGTTACAACATTCTTGCCGGTGGGCTTTCCGGTGCTGTTGGGCGGTGGGAGATGGACTATTGGTCAAGCAGTGTGAAGGATGCTCTTGTCGGGCTGCAACAGTATGCTCTACCTCGTGATACAGGTGGAGAATACCGGGTTGCTGTTTGTGCTGAACTCGTGCAGGCCGATGCTGTTCTTGGGCCGGGATTTCGCGTTGTTGCCGATTGGCTGCAGGCTGATTTTTTTGTCTCGGCGACCCAGATGGGGTGTGATGCGGCCATGGATGGGGATGTTGTTGTCGAGGTGCGCCGTCTCGGGGTTCCTTTGGCTGTGGTCAAGGATCTGAGGCCTGTGCAGGAGCGCCCGGTCGGGTATCCTGTGATTGTTCGGTGATCTGTGGTGTTGTCCTGGCGCCAGTTCATGCTGTTTGCTGTTGCTGGCGGCTTTGGTACTGTCGTGCACTATTGTGTTCTGGTCGGTTTGGTCGAGCTCCTGTCTTTTGATCCTGTTTCTGGATCTGTTGCCGGTTTTCTGTGCGGTGCCCTGACGAATTATGGAGCCGGACGTGTGATTGTGTTCCGCAGTACCCGGCCCCATGTCGAGACATTGCCACGTTTTTTCATGGTAGCCGGGACCGGGTTCCTGTGGAATGGAGTACTGATGACCGTTCTATCGGGCTTCTTGCTCTGGCCCTATCTGGTTGCCCAGGTTGCGGTCACTGGCTTCCTCCTTGTATGGCACTATGTGCTTAACGCGCTTTGGACATTTCGCTGTTCATGATTCTGGCTGATGCGCAGTTTGCGCGCGGCTGCTACCATATTGAGTAGGGCAGGCTGTATGTCATCCCATGCTCTTGTTTTCAGGCCGCAGTCCGGATTGACCCACAGCTGTCGATCGTGCAGATACTGTCGTGCCATGGCAAGACGTGCGACAATTTCATCAGTTCCCGGAATGCGTGGAGAGTGAATATCGTAAACGCCCGGGCCAATGCTGTTCGGATAGCGGTATGTCCTGAAAGTCTTAAGAAGGTCCATGCCTGATCGGGAGGCTTCTATTGATACAACATCGGCATCCATGGCTGCGATCGCTTCCATGATGTCATTGAATTCTGAATAGCACATATGGGTGTGTATTTGCGTCTGGTCTGAAACGCCTGATGAGGTCAGATGAAAGCACCCCACGGCCCATTCCAGATATGCGTTCCATTCTGTTTGCCGTAGTGGCAACCCTTCACGCAGGGCAGCTTCGTCTATCTGGATAATGCGGGCACCCGCCTTTTCTAGGTCAAGCACTTCGTCCCGCAGAGCCAGCGCCAGCTGGCGGCAAGCCGTGCTGCGGGGCATATCGTCTCGCACAAATGACCAGTTCAGGATAGTGACTGGCCCGGTCAACATGCCCTTGACCGGGCGTGATGTGACAGCCTGTGCGCACGACCACCATTTGACGGTCATGGGTTCGGGGCGGGATACATCGCCATAAAGGATGGGAGGACGGACGCAACGCGAGCCATAAGACTGCACCCATCCGTGCCGCGTGAAGGCAAATCCTGATAATTTCTCCCCGAAATATTGGACCATGTCATTGCGTTCAAACTCGCCGTGAACCAGAACATCCAGTCCCGTTTGTTCCTGCCAGCGAACAACACGCTCTGTTTCCTTCCTCAGGAAGAGCTCATAGTCTTCGGTCGTCAGTATTCCTTTGCTATGGGCTGATCGCGCCTGCCTGACTTTCCCGGTTTGGGGAAATGAGCCGATCGTCGTCGTCGGAAAGAGAGGGAGGGCAAGGTGTTTCTGTTGCTGTGGTGCCCGCACAGCGTACGGACTTTTGCGTTTGGTCATGTGTGACTTTATACCGTTGACCCTGTCCTGGACGGTCTTGCAGTGTATCTTGTCTGAAGTCTTGCGGGTACGGGTAGCCAGTGATGCAGCCTCCAGCTGGCCACGTACGGATTCCCTGCCGCGGGCAAGGGCCGTTGCCAGAACCGCTAGCTCGTGGATCTTCTGATCGGCAAAGGACAGCCAGCTTTTGATATCGCTGTCCAGATCAGTCTCCACGCTGATGTCCAGCGGCACGTGGAGCAATGAGCAGGAAGGAGCGAGTTGAATGTGCTCTGCACCTTTCTGTTTTACCACGGGTTCCAGCTGATCCAGTATGGCCTCCAGATCAGCGCGCCATACGTTGCGTCCGTCTATGACCCCCAGTGACAGGATCTGCTCACGCCTTGATCTGTGTATGACCTCAGGCAGCTGTTCCGGGGCACGCACCAGATCTAGGTGCAGTCCAGCTACGGGGAGCTGTGTTGCCAGATCAAGATTGTTCCCCAGTCCGCCAAACCATGTGGTTAACATGATATTCAGATTGGGCAAGGCGCGTGCAAAAGCCTGATATGTTGTTTGCAATGCGGTTCGGGCTTCGTCATCCAGATCGGTAATCAGGCAGGGTTCGTCGATCTGGATCCAGTCCGCTCCTTCAAGTGACAAGCGTGTCAGAAGATCAATGTACACTAACAATAATGAATCAAGATTACGGAGAGGGGAGACAATGGGATCGGTGCTCTTTCCCAGTTTGAGGAATGTAACAGGCCCAAGAAGAACCGGTCGTGTTCTGTACCCCAGAAGGCGTGCTTCCCGATACTCGTTGACAGCCTTCAGGCATGAAAGACGGAAGGGTTGTCCGGGTGTGAATTCCGGAACCATGTAATGGTAGTTGGTATCAAACCACTTTGTCATGTCCTGGGCTGGTATGCCGGCCCCTGTATAGGCCGGGTTGCAGGCATGGTGGCATTCCTTTCCTGCGGTGCCACGTGTTCCGCGAGCCATGGCAAAGTATGTTGTCAGTCCCGGTGGGCCACCTTTCCAGTCATATCGCTCCGGTATGGCACCAACCATGGCGCTGGTATCAAGGACATGGTCATACAGGGAGAAATCATTTGATGGCAGAATGGTTGCGCCTTGTTCAACCTGTCGCGTCCAGTTTCTGGCCTTGAGCTTGGTTGCGGTGTGCACAAGTGCACTTTCCGCTATATTGCCTTTCCAGAAGTCTTCCAAGGCAAACTTCAATTCCCTGTGCCGACCGATACGCGGCATGCCAAGGGTTGCTACAGAAAGAGAAGAAACAGTCACGGCTTGACCCCCATGGTGTTGGGGCAAGGTAAAGCGGACACGCAGAAAGGCGACTGGTACAGAGCGACCCGTACACCCTCAGGCGTACCACCGGGACACCCCGCCCGAGGACGTTATAAGTCGGGGCAGGTCTCCTGGCTTGCGAGTCCTTGTGGCCGTCTGGCCTTCCCGGGATGTGATAATCCCAGTGACACGTAGTGACGGCCTACTCTTCGCCTACAGTTGCGGGGGCAGCTCCGGATTTGTTGGATAACGCACCGGATTCCCTCTTAGCTTCGGGTGCTATCCCGAAGAACCTCGACCATAAGACGATAATTGTGAGGTGATACAACTGTCAACAAGACATAAAGATATGTTTATGCTTTCTGGTCCGGAGAGAGGGGTGTTGTACCGAGAATGTCCTGTGCCTGGACTGTGTGCCATTGTCCGGGCTGCAGATCACCGAGTGCAAGATGGCCGACCTGCACGCGTACCAAGCGCAGGGTCGGAAATCCCGTTGCGGCGGTCATCCGGCGGACCTGTCGGTTCTTTCCTTCCGTTAACGTCAGGCGTAGCCAAGTGGTGGGAACTGATTTGCGATAACGTACTGGCGGGTTCCTTGGCGGCAGATCAAAGCCTTCGGGCATCAACTCGACTGTGGCCGGTCGTGTTCGGTATATCCGGCTCCCCACCCTTATATCTGTTCCGGTGCGGAGCATGGTGAGAGCTTCTTCGTCCGGAATGCGTTCCACTTGTACCAGATAGATACGAGGGTGTGCATGGCTGGGTTCCAGCAACTGGTGCACAAGCCGACGATCCGAGGACAGAATCAGCAGGCCTTCACTGTCCTGATCCAACCGACCCGCTGCATATACCCCGGGAGGAAGGCCAAAATCAGCCAGCGTCTTTTGTCCTGATACCTCCGGTGTAAACTGACTCAACACGCCATAGGGTTTGTGGAAAGCAATTGTTTTTGAACGAGTTGGACGTGTCATGATGTGTCTTCAGAGGCAGGAAGGCAGCGTAGGAAACAGGATATATAACAGCATACACTTGGCATGGATATGCCTTCGGACGCCTTGGTTCTATAAAGATCAGAACCCTTGATTGCGTAATTGTATGACCTGGGCTAGATTTCAGAGAATGAAAAAGATGTGTACATTGTTCTCTTTCCTAGTGTGTCTATGCCGGTGGCTTGGCTTTTATGTTCCGGCCCTTGTCATTCCGGTGTGTCGTCTGGTGGGTTTGGGAACGTATGTACCGGGGGCTTTATAACAGAGCAGGGTGCACTATGGGTCTCGGAAATCCGACAACAGTGACTTTTGTCGCTTATCTCCTTTTAACGGTTGGCATCGGCTTTTTTGCATGGCGCTATACACGTAATCTCTCCGATTATATTCTTGGTGGGCGCAGTCTTGGGTCTTTTGTTACGGCCCTGTCGGCAGGCGCATCGGATATGAGCGGTTGGCTTCTGATGGGTCTGCCCGGTGCCGTTTTTGCCTTTGGACTTTCAGAAAGCTGGATTGTTGTTGGGCTGGTTCTGGGGGCTTGGCTGAACTGGGGCGTTGTTGCCGGGCGGCTGCGTGTTTACACAGAGCTGACGGACAATGCCCTGACGTTGCCGGATTATTTCACAGCCCGCTTCGAGGATGGCAGTCGTGTCCTGCGGGTGATTTCTGCCGTACTCATCCTGTTCTTTTTCACAATGTACTGTGCATCGGGCATGGTCGCCAGTGCCCGTTTGTTTGAAGGAACATTTGGACTGTCGTACGAAGTAGCGCTCTGGGCCGGAGCGGCAGCAACCATCGTCTATGTTCTAGTTGGCGGTTTTCTGGCTGTCAGCTGGACGGATACCATTCAGGCATCCTTGATGATCATGGCACTCTTGCTGGTTCCATTTGTTGTGGTCGGAGAGCTGGGCGGACTGGATAGTGCTGTCGACAAGGTTCTGCAGGTCAATGCGCAGGCTACGGATCTGTTTGGCAACGTGACCTTTATTGGCATAGTTTCTCTGCTGGGGTGGGGACTGGGTTATATGGGGCAGCCCCATATTCTCGCCCGTTTTATGGCCGTTGATTCGGTTCACTCCATTCCTAGGGCCCGGCGTATTGGTATGACCTGGATGATTCTGTGCTTGGTGGGTGCGGTCCTCGTTGGATTCTTCGGGTCAGCCTATTTTGCTGAACATACGGGTCTTTCCGGCCCTGTTACCGAGAACCGGGAGCGCGTCTTCATTCAGCTGTCACAGGTGCTCTTTAATCCCTGGATAGCAGGTGTTTTGCTGTCGGCTATTCTGTCAGCCGTCATGAGTACCTTGTCCTGTCAGCTTCTGGTGTGTTCCTCTGCCCTTACAGAGGATTTGTACAAGCCGTTTGTGCGCAAAAATGCCAGTCAGGCGGAGCTGGTTTGGGTCGGGCGTGCTATGGTTCTGGTTGTCGCCGTTGTAGCGATTTTGATTGCCCGTGATCCGCAAAGTCGTGTTCTGGGGCTGGTTGGTTATGCTTGGGCTGGTTTTGGTGCGGCTTTTGGTCCTGTTGTCCTGCTGTCCCTGCTGTGGCCATCCATGACACGCTATGGGGCTCTGGCCGGTATGGTAACGGGTGCTGCGACCGTGATTGTGTGGAGCCATGGCGAATGGTTCGGTGCTGCTCCGGGCCCGTTGTTCGGCCTTTATGAACTGGTGCCCGGTTTTGCTTTCTCTGCCGTAGCTGTTGTTGTCGGTACATACCTGTCTCCGGTTCCATCATTGGGCATGATTGGTGTTTTTGGATCCATGCGTGAGCAGGTTATGGCAGGGCAGGAAGCGCGTTAGCCTCTGGCCCCACTGTTTTGTGATGCAGGCCATGCCTTTTGATTGAATATTATATGGAGCATTTTGTATAAAAAGGTTCTTTTGACGTATCCGGGGCAAGTGTGCTGTGTCTTGTTACAGGGGACTCTGGAAGGCTGTTTGTTTGGTTTTCCTTCTGTTCGTACCTGTTCAACCGGTTCGCTCTGCTCCTGTGCCGGGGTACGCGACGATCCTAAAGGCCGTTGAGGCTGGAGATGATACCGCCGTTCTGGACTCTGTCCTGACTTTGTCGGAGCAGGCCCCCGAATTGGGGCCTGACCTAGTTGCCCTAGTCGTACGTCTGGCGCCATGGCTGGCTGCTCCGGTTTCCAGCGCCGCTGTTATGCGTGCCTCACCCGAACAGCAGAATCGCTTGGCAGCAGCCGTTCTGGCTGCTGCGCTTGCTGCTTCAGAAGGACGCCATACGGCGGATGTTCTGGCCGCAGTTCGTACAGCAGCTCCGCATGCGGATGTGCGTGTACTTCAACGTATTGTTGCCCGTTTGGGGAAGGTGGAGGCTGGTCTATGGGGCACGGTCTATGCTTTGCATGATGTTCCGGTGGACCAGCCAGACGATTACAAAGCCATGAAACATGGGATGGCAGCATTGCGCCGTGTCATGCTTGTCATAAGGCAGGCAACGCTGGATTCCTTGCCGGACAGCATACAGGACATTCCGGATCCAAGCCGGATCATGGTGCGTGACCGTGACCTTCATATGGATAGTGATGCATCTCCATCACGTTCGTACGAGGGGTTTGAGCTTCTGCACAGATTGTTTCTGTTACCGCCGCCACATGTTCCCTCCCTCCTTTTGCCAAGTCCGTCATGAGACGTGTGTTGCTACGAGCCTTTTTTCTTTTTGTTATGCCGCTGTTGGTGTTGGTACCGGCACATGCCGGTATTGGTGACCTTAAGACTCATTCCGGGCTCCCCGCCATAACAACAGCGGCGAAGGAGGCAGATGAACGCCGGCGTCTTTACCAGCCTCCGGGGTGGGAGGGGCATGGTATGCACCTAGACCTTGGTATGCATGAAGCCGTGTTGTGGGACAGCAACCCTCAGTCCCGCTCCTCTTCACAGGCTGATGGTATTGCCAGTCTTGTAACGTCGGTTGATGCTAAGGTTAGAGCAGGGCCCGATGTCTGGCAGCTGACAACAGGCGGCGAGCTGGAGTATGTGCAGCCTGTGTCTGGTTCTTTCGGTGCGTGGTATAATGCAGGTGCCTATACATCCCTTACCGGAAGGGCATGGGATCGTTCCTGGATGACTGGGGAACTGTCTGCTCGCCGCCGTTATGAGATGCCGGGAGATTCCTCCCTGCCACGTGCTGCAGCTGAGCCCGTTGCCGTTGACATATATCGGGCGGAAGCGCGCGCTCTTATCCGTCACGTGCGTGCCTTCAGTATGGTGGGGGGCAGTGTGCAACGTGATGATTATCATGATGGCACCATGTTCGATGGTCGCTTGCTTGAACAAGATGACCGGGACCGACATGACATGCGTACCTCTTATCGTGCTGGGTTTTCCCCGATTGACCAACTTGATCTTTTCGTTGGTGAAGACCGTCACTATTCGATTAATGACATGCGTCAGCCTTATGGCATGGAGTTCGGGTTTGGTGAAGCGCGGCGCTTCATTGGTATCGGGATGGATATCAACGAACGCCTGATTGCTGAAATAACCACGGGACGTGCCTCGGTTCACTGGTTGTCCCCCATTTTTCCGTCGGTAAACCGATCTGTGCGGTCGGCGTCCTTTGTGTTTGCGCCAACACCCCTGACAACACTGTCCGGCTTGTATGAACACAGGGTCCGTGAAGGTGCTGTTTATGGATGGGCAGGTGCCCTGTCCAAGGAGGCAAGGCTTGGTATCAGCCATGAGGTACTGCGCAATCTGGAGATTGGTCTGCACATATCCCGTCAGACATCGGATTGGCAGGCCGCCCCGTGGCTGTCCTGGTTTGGCCGCGAGAGGCGCGATGTCCTCCAAAGCATTGAGGCCGAGGCGCGCTTTGCTTTCGGGGCGCACTGGTATCTCAGTCTTCATGTCAGGGATGACGACCAAGCATCATCCCTGCCGGAGTACAGCTACCAAAGGCTCCGTTTTTCCACGCGTGTGGGGGTACGTTTATAATGCGATGGCTTGTCGTTCTGCTGGCGCTGATATGTCTGATGCCTATTCATGTCACGGCAACTGATATGTTCCGCTTGGGGCCTGGCGATACGGTGCGCGTGACGGTTTTTGGGGAAGAGAATCTTTCCGGGACATTCTCGCTGGATAGCGACGGGCGCTTGGCGATGCCTCTGCTCGGGCCTGTTACACTGGGCGGTCTGAGCCTCAAGGAAGCGGAGGAATCGCTGGTCAGTCGTTTGGCAGACGGGTGGTTGCGTCAACCCAATGTGGCGCTTGAGGTTACAACCCATCGTCCGTTCTACATTCTGGGAGAGGTACAAAAACCGGGTGCCTATCCATGGGCCAGCGGGCTGTCTGTTATGGGGGCGGTTGCTCTGGGCGGTGGGTTCACCTACCGTGCGGATGAGGATGATATCAGCATTCGCCGTGATGATGCAAAAGTCCGGAGAGTTTCCTTGACGATGCCGGTTCAGCCCGGAGACATCATTCATGTTCACCAGCGATTTTTCTGATCAGCCCCCGGGGTGGCATGTGTGGCTGCCATGTGTTCTGGTGGGTCTTGCCCTGTGGGTACCGCTTCCTTTTGGCAGCAATCGTCCGTGGGTTTGGCATTTGCCGGGAATCATCGCCGGTGCCTGCATGATGGCGGTTCTTGCACGCCGTGACGCTCCGGTGCGTCTGCAGCGTTCCTTATTTCTTTTCTCGGGCGTTCTGGTGTGGATGCTGCTGCAGGCTTTGCCGATCTGGCCTGGTGCTGTTGTGAGCTATCCTGTGACGGGTTCTCTGGTGCCGTTGGCCGTGCAGCCTGTTACGGCAGTTGAGCATGCACTGCGTCTGGCTTCCCTTGGCGGCGTTTTCTTTCTCGGGTTTGTCTTGGCCCGTGATACGGCTGACGGTGCCGTGCGGGTGCTGCATGGTATGGCTGTAGGTGGCCTGATCTGGGCTCTTGTCTCCATTCTTCTTGAAACGCTGTTGCCGGGACGGTTGTTGGTCCTGTGGGAGAAGGAAGCTTATACCGGGGTGCTGACGGGTCCGTTTATAAACCGTAATGCCGCGGCTTGTTTCTTTGGTTTGGTTTGTCTGGTGGTTTTGGGATCTGCGGATCGTATGCCGGGCCTATACAGGTCTGTCATGGTTTCTGTCCCCTTTGTCGCTGTATTGATGACAGGGAGCCGTGGCGGGTTTGCAGCCTTGGTTGTTGCCTTGATGATACTGATCTGGTTGCGCCGCCCACAGCATAAAGACAGCGTAAGAATTCTTTCTTTTCTTCTGATTCTGCTTCTTGTGTCTGGGCGTGCTGTTACGGACCGTTGGCTTGCAATAGATCTGGAGCATATTGACCGTTTCCATGTGTGGGACTGTCTTGTGCGAGGCATGGCGGATCAGTGGTGGTCCGGTGTTGGTGGAGGCGGATTTGACCATGCCTTTACCGGCTGGCGTGATGTTGTAACGGTCCAGCATTGGGACCGGGCTCACAACATGTATCTGGAGCTAGCGGTCGAGATCGGGATACCCGCCTTCCTGGTTCTGGCTTTTGTGGTTCTTGGCCAGGTGCGCATCTGTTGGCATCAGGCCCGGGCTGTACGCACTGACCCGGCTCCGGCTATCGGGATTTCGGCTCTTGCTCTGGCTGCTGTTCAGGGTCTTGTTGATTTTGCTCCCCAGATTCCGGCCAATAGTCTATGGGTTGCCCTGTTGCTTGGTTTGGGGTGTGGAACGCAGGGTCATCGCTTCCGCAAAGGCCGCTGTGCCCGACAAGGCGCGACTGTACAGGGGCCAGGCCTTGTTCACGGGCAGGGATTGGGTCAATCTAGGGCGATCCCACCGCCATAGCATGGCAAGGTCGTTCAGTGCCATGTCCCGTACAGAATGTTCTTGCCTGTTCCACTGAGCTACGGTTTCCAACAGCCTTGGCAGCATGAGTTCCCGCTCATGACGGCCAGTTCCAAAAGCCATTTCCAAGGCGCGGGCTGATGTGTCTGTATCTTTTGCCATACGGGCGATGATGCTCAGGCGTAGGTATCCATAAGCATCGGCAGGGGAAAGGGTAAGCCACTTTTCCTGCTGCTGTTGTGCCTGATCCCACTGTCCAAGCAGGGTAAGGCCGGCCGCGCGTTGTCTCGCTGCCTCGGGGATGTGGCCAGGCATAGTTGCCAGAAGGTGTGCCTGTGATTTTGATACAGGATGATTGCGGGACAGATCCTCCATTAAGCTGTAGCCGGGCAGGACAAGGATCCATTCCACCGTCATGATCGTTGAACCCAGCAGCAGTATCAGTCCATAGATCATGGCAGGAAGGCGGTTCTTCTTAGTATGCATAGTATTCTTGATAGGCGGAATAATGCTTACGATACCCACCATAGCCATACGTTGCCTGTTTACGCAGGTCGATCATGGTCATAACAGCCATGAGAGGGACACCGGCACCGGAGGCATCGAGCAGTTCCAAGGCTTGCTGGATCGCGTCGTCGGGTGTGCTTTCCCAGCGCACGGCAAATAGCATGGTTTGGCAAAAGCGCGCCATAACGCGTGCATCTGCGACCGGCATAACGGGGGGCGCATCAAGAAGTACGATGTCAAAATTGTCCTGCATATAACGGAGCAAGCTCATAAAGCCCGGTCCTTCGAGAAGGTCAGGAGCCGCGGCACCGGCAATGGCGCCGGGTAAAAGGAACAGGCTGTTCTGTTGCAAGCAGATAATGCTGCTTTCCGGAGTTTGTGTGCCCGCCAGAACAGACATCAGATTTGGTGCTGAAGAATGATCCGGATCCACTGGGTTGCCTGTTGCCAGCGGCGTCAGGGCTGGGCGGCGCAGGTCGGCGTCAACAAGCAGAACCTTGCGTCCGCTGCGCGCAAGGACTTGACCAAGACGGTATACCAGCGTTGTTTTGCCCTCGCCAGGCAGGGTCGATGTGACCCCCAGTATCGATGGTCCAGGGGCATCACCGGCTGGCCATACCCGGGCGATCAGGGCTCGTAATTCTTCGGCTGTGCTACCTGGTGGCACGGTATTGCGTGGTGCTGCGGTTTCGCGGGGCATCAGTCCGGCTAGGTGAAGGCCAAGCTTCTGGGGGATATCACGTGGGTGACGCAGCTTGCGATCTAGGCGTTCGACCAAGATGGCCAGGACGAGGCCGGGCAGGAGGCCGACAAAGAAGGATGCAATAACCAGCGCACCGCGTGGTGTGCCGCCGGGGCGATCAGGAACCGGAGCGCGGGAGACAACCCGTGTATCTGGTATGTCGAGACCGGCTTGGCTGCCGGTTTCCTTCATACGCATCATAAACGTTTGGTACAGGGCACGGCTGGTTTCGGCTTCTCGTTCCAGTTCCCTGAGCTGGATCATGGCTTCGCCTTCTGTCTGCCGCTGGTTTTCCAGATCCCTGAGCTCTGCTGTCAGACTGCGTTCGCGGATGCGGGCAATCGATGCCTCATTTTCCATACTGCGTAGAATGGTAATGGCCTCGCTGGTTATACGCCGGCGCAGATCTTCAAGCTGTGCCCTAGTATCGCGGATATAGGGGTGTTTCTCTCCATAGCGTGCATTGAGATCGGCTAGTGTGCGGCTAAGCTCTGCCTCTCGCGCTTTCAGGTTCTGTACTGTGGGAGACAGAAGGACATCAGGCATGTTTTCCAGATCATCATGATTTGCAGCTAGGCGCAGGCGTTCCAGTCTTGCTTCCGTGCTGACCCGGGTTGTACGGGCCTGTACCAGTTGGTTGTTGAGATCTGTGCGCTGCTGTGCGGCCAAGGAAATCTCCCCGTTCTGTCCAAGGCCATGTGTACTCCGGAATACGGTGACTTTGGCGTCGGCTTCGTTGACAGCCTGACGCAGGTTTTCCAGACGATCATTGAGAAAGCTCGATACTGACATAACGGCTTCGGTCCTGGCCTGGCGTTGATGTTCTAGGTACAGCTCGACCAAGCGATTGGAGAGCCGTGCTGACTTGGCTGGTTCTCGCGTGCTGACAGAAATGCCGATAACCAAGGCGCGGTTCATCTGGTTGACAGATATTGCCTTGCGTACGGTATGCAGTGCAGGAGATGCGCCTGCTGGTATGGGATCAGGTTCTGGTTTCAGTGCAGCCAAGAATCCATCTAGCCATGCTGTGGATTCTTGTAGTGCAAGGGCTGGAACAAATTCTGGGTCGTTTTCCAGATCTTCAGCCTTTATCAGGGCAGAGATAAGTGCCGGAGAACGCAGAACCTCTATTTCCCCAAGTATGGAGACAGGCTCGCGTGGCAAGGCAGGGTTTACACCTGCGACACCTGTTACGTTTTCCGGCTGTCCCCGGTCTAGCATGATGACAGATGTTGCGGTGTAATGCCGCGGCATGACCGCGCCTGCAATAAGTGTCATTGCCATTAGAACAAGCGCAGGTGA
Source organism: Haematospirillum jordaniae (assembly GCF_001611975.1). Taxonomy (GTDB): domain Bacteria; phylum Pseudomonadota; class Alphaproteobacteria; order Rhodospirillales; family Rhodospirillaceae; genus Haematospirillum; species Haematospirillum jordaniae. The sequence goes on along the minus strand of NZ_CP014525.1, from coordinate 2,107,097 downwards.
GATAACAGTACGCCACCGCCGCCACAACAGCCTCAGGATGGTATCGAATGCACCATCATCCCTGTGTTGTCCTGTCACCTGAATACCGCTCACACGTTACATCTCTGTGGTAGAAAATCGCCCATTCTGTTATCACATTGATGGTGGGCGGTGAAGAATTGTGTGCCGGAATAACAGACAATGAATTCATATGGATGGACGAAACACGAACGTTCCGGTTTGAACTTTCGCAAAAGATTTTTCCTGTATTTATTTCACGTTATGCGCGTTGCGTTTTTGCGCCATGGGGCCTTTCTTCCGCGGTCGATTCTTTTTCATGTCTGTAGTGGTTGTATTGTCTTTGGCCTGTCTGTCATGGCTGTTGCTGTTCTTTCTCCAGAAGATCATGGGCGGTTTGCCCTGCTGCTGTCAGGAATGTTGGTGGGTGTCTCGATTTTAACCGCCTTGTTTCTGGATCCCTTCAGCCAGCGCGGGCGGTGTAGTCGCATGCATGGACGCATGTTGCGGGCTATCTTTGGTTGGTTTGGTCTTGCTGCATCCCTGCCGGGTACCTTGATGGTTTGCTTTTCAAGTGCGCAGTGGTTTGCCTTACCAGTTTCTGGTTTCCTTCTTTCCCCCGGTCTGGCGATTGTTTTTCTACACCGCCGCCTTATGCAGGCTGGCATCTGCACAGGTCCAAAGGTGTGGATCTGGGTTGGATTGTGTCCACTGGCCATCTGTACTCTTGTTCTGTCGGGTGACGTTACGCCGCATAACATAGTCCTTGTTCTGTCAATAACGAGCATCGGATGTCTGGCCCATTTTTCGCCTTTGCGCGTGCGTGTGCTGAAGAGTGTGTTGGCGTGGCATATGCGCAAGGGTATTTGCTTGGTACTTGCCTTGCCCGTTGCCCTAGTGGTGCAGCAAGGCCCAGTGCTGGCTGTTGCGGCTTTTCACGGGCCGGAAGGTGCTGGCGATTGGCGACGGATTCAGCTTCTGATGATGCCTGTCTTACAAGGCGTGGCATTCCTTGGAGGGTATCTACAGCCGCGCCTTGCCCGACTGGTGCGCGAAGAACAGAAAAGATTGGCCAAGACGCGTGCGCTTGTTTTTGGAGGCACCCTGTCTGGATTCTCCTGTTTGTGGTGTATCGGTCTTTGTATTACTGGGGATGATCCAGGACACTCGCGTATCCCGTTGCCAGTCCACGGTGTTGGCGTGGCAGAGGGTGTTTTGGCTTGTACCTACTTGGTGGCTGTTTCAATGGCTGCGGCTACGGGTATCTTTGTGCGTGCTAGGCAGGATAATGTGCGGGTTTTGATGGCAACGCTGTGTGCTGGTGGCGTCTGCATAGTTGGTTTACCGCTGTGCGCTTCTTCTGGCGTTGCGGCTCTCTTGGGCCTTTTGGCGTTGTCATACGCGACGAATGCAGTGGTATTGGCATGGCCGCAGCAATAGTCCTGCTGATCGGCTTGGTGTACAGTACCCTGTTATTGTATGCGGCTTGCGGTGAAGGGCACCGCTTCAGTGCAGCGTTGACAGGATTGGCCATCAATTATGGCTTGCGTCGCCTTCTGTTTCTTGACCCGTGGCTGGGGCAGAGCGAGCTGGCTTGGTACATCCTGATCATAGTAGCCGATACTTTTGTTTTTCTTGTGTTCTTTCTGGGAACGGTGAATGGCAGGTCTATCCCCGCAGATTGTGTAACTGATTATCTGGTCTTTGCTCTTCTTGCCTTGACCTTGGGGCTTGCTCTGCTGGACTCCCGTGTTCCATGGATGGTGCGTTTTGCACACTGGAAAGAAGAGTATGGCTGCCTGGTTTTCTATTTTCTGGTCCGGCAGTGTGGAGCGGAAGCCGGGACACGTTATGGATTGCCTCTGTTTCTGGTCATTGCGGGGCTTGTTTGGGGGGGCGTTCAGATGGTGGATGGGCCAAGTATGCTGGATCTGGCCTGGATTGAGTCCGGGCGTTCTGTTCTGGCCCGTGGTGGTGCCCTTGGTGTGACGGGCGCTCATGGCTTGGGCAATCTGGAGGCCGGCTGGTTACGCCCGTATGCTTTTTTTGGCAACGGAACGGACATGGGTGTCTTCATGGCGTTTTCCTGGGTTTTATGTCGTCCCCGACCTGGTGGAGTGGTCGAGATTCTGGTCCGCACAGGGTTGGCGGCTTTATGTGCGGCAGGTACGGTCCTGACGATGGTGCGTTTTACGTGGGTTGTTCTGGCCGGGGCCATGTTGGGCAGTGTTCTGGTGCAGCTGCGGTCTATCTTGGTTCGCATTTTGGTTCTGCTGCTGATCGGGATGGTATGCGTTCCTGGCCTTGAAGCCATACAGGCTGTTGCCCTTCGGTGGGAACATACCCACAGCCCTGTGGGGCGGGTCTTTGTTACGGGGACCTATCTGCAACGTTGGCACGCGCAGGTGGCTTGGCTTGATCAGGTGCTTCATAACCCGGGGGTCCTCCTTGTCGGGTATGGGTTTGGAGCCAGCGGTTCTGCCATGACCAAGTTTGCCCCGGAACAGAGTCCGCATGCGGGAGAGGTCTACCATCACAGCCGGGCCATGGATCTTGTCGAAGACGGAGGAATTGCCCTTCTGGCTCTGGTGATGGCCACCCTGCTATCAGCCAGTCGTGGTGAGAAGCGTGATGCCTTGGGGCAGGGCATGGTGTCTTTTGCCTGGTCACTGATGCTGGCATCTGTCTTCCTGGGGGGTAAATCTGTTGTGTTGGCAGCCTTGTTCTGGAGTGCGCTGGGCTTGGCGGTCAACCGGCGCTGCACGGTTATGCCATGCGTCTGATGTTGGTTACGCAATCCCTGCGCCCCTTTGGATCAGGGCAAGATGTTGCTGTCTGGCGCTTGGTGCAGGCTTTGGCGTCACATCCAGCCGTACGCCTGACGGTTGTCACGGCTGTTGCCGACAAGGCCACCCTGCCGCCGGGAATACGCCTGATCCGGTTACCCACTCTTCCGGTCTGGCATGGATCCTTACGATTTCTGACTTTCTTGCTTGTCTGGTGGATGGCCCGTCGCTGGTTGCGGCAGGGAATGGACTATGTCCTGCTCGACAGTCCCCTGTATGGGGGAGGAGACGCCGCTCTGGTCCATTTTCTGTCATCAAGCTGGTATCCACGTCTTGCTGCCGTTGTTGGGCTTGCCGGATGTGCCCGCTATTATCACGAGCGATGGCGCCACTGGATCGCCATGATGCTGGAGCGTTTTGTTCTTCACCCGTCCCGTGCTGTCTTTCTGTTTCCTGTGTCCACATCCCTTGCCCGCGATCTGGTCCGGAAGCACGGCATATCTCCGGACAGGATGCACGTTGTGCCGAATGCATCGGATCCGTATTGCTTTGTTCCCGCAATACCTCCTCCCAAGGAATCAACACGCATTCTTTTTGTCGGTGGAGCTTGGCATCGTAAGCGTCTTGACCGGGCCATTCTGGCTATCGTTCCGCTGGCGGATGATGTGGTTCTGGATGTTGTCGGGGCGGGCCCTGTGTCGCGTTGGATGGCTTTCGCGGAACGTGCCGGTGTTGGGCATCGTGTTATTTTTCACGGATTACAGCGGGACGTTGTTCCTTTTTACCAGCGGGCTTCGGTTGTGTTGATTCCCTCGGATTATGAAACCGATGGCTTGGTTGGTTGGGAAGCCCTGTGCTGCGCTGTTCCTGTGGTGGCTACACCCTCTGCTGCGGCCGGTGGTTGGCTTGTGAATGGCGTAACAGGGATAGTGGCAGAAACCGTTCCCGATATGACCCGTGCCGTGCGGCAGCTTCTTGCCAATTCGGATCGTTGTTGCCGTATGGGCCGCGTCGGGCGCTGGTTGGCTTGTCGTCGGGCACCGGATCGCGTTGCCGCCCGCTTGTTGGCCAGAATCAGGTTACACACATGACCCGTGTTCTGATTGCCCGGGTTGGGGGTATAGGGGACAGCTTGGCCTTGTTGCCTGTTTTTCTGGCCTTGAAGAAGGATCGTCCGGATCTGGATATAACCGTCTTGTTATCGCCTATTGGAGCAACTGTCCTGAATCCGGTATTGGATGGTGTGCGTGTTGTTACTGTGCCACGGGCTTCCCTGTCTGGTGTAGCAGGCTTGCGTTACGTTCCCGAACTGGTGAAGCAGGTTGGGCGTCAGGATAAAGCATTGTTGTCGTATGATGAAACGGCGGCAGTTCATGGTGTTGCGGCATGCGTTTCTCCATGCCGTGTCGGGTTTTCTTCTGGCATCAGCCGGGGAGAATGCCTGCTGACACATCGCCTGCCATTTGATCCGCACCGTCCTGTTTACGATATGCTGTACGACCTAGCCCGTTTCATGGGGGGCGTGTGCCCTGTTATGCATTCGGTCCGTTTGCCCGGGCGCGTGGAAGGTGCCTCTGCCTACGGAGAGCTTCATGTACGAGCTGCAACGTCCTTGCAGGAATGGGATGTCATGCATCGGCTTGCTCCGTATCTGGAAGCTGCGACGGGATTCCCTTGGCTTGTCCGTCGAGGTGTTGAGGATAGACGTTCCTTTGGTGACTTTCTGGCCGGGATAGCCGGTGCCCGTGCTGTGGTTAGTGTGCATAGTGGCCCGCTGCATCTGGCCGCTGCGCTGGGTGTACCGGTTATAGGGATTGCCGGCCCGACGGCATGGGCTTGGGATCCCCCTGGCGTTCCTGTCCTGCGTCTTGGGCCAAAGTGTCAGCCCTGTGGTTTGCCTGGTGCACCGGCAAGAGTTTGTTGGCGCGGTGATCATGCCTGTTTGTCGCAGCTCTTGCCCCGCATGGTCATGAAGTCTCTGTTGCCGGTTTTGCATGCACAGCTCCAGGGTACGGTGTCGCCATGCGCGTTTTGATGTTTCATGCCCGCTATCGCCTTGCGGGAGGCGAAGATGTTTCGGTTGAGCTTGAGGCTGCACGTTTACGTTCTGCCGGTGTGCAGGTTACGCAGATGATTGCACCCGCCCTAGGGCGTGGCGGAACGGTGTGGCCCGGCGTATGGGGGCATCGTGTCGCCCGTATGCTGGAGCACGGTTCATTTGATCTGTTACACGTCCAGAATTTCTTTCCGGCAGCGACAACAGCCGTACACCATGCTGCTTTTTATCGTGGAATTCCCGTTGTCCAGCATCTGCGTAATGCCCGTCTGCTGTGTCCATCTGCAACATTGTGGCGGGGCGAGGGCTTGTGTGTGGCGTGTCGTGGTTCTCCTCTTCCGGGGATTTATCATGGTTGCTGGCGCAACAGCCGAATGCAGACTTTGTTGTCTGCGTACATGGTGCGTTGGCAGCGCAAGACTTGGGACCAGATTTCTGCTTTTGTTACGCCCTCGGCTTTTTTGTGCGATATTCTGGCCCCGGTCCTTGATCGCAGCAAAGCTGTTGTTGTACCGAATAGTGTGCCGGATCTGGTTCCCTGTCCCCCCGCACAGCGCAGCGGAGTTGTGTATGCAGGGCGCTTGTCACCCGAGAAGGGTGTTGGTGTTTTTCTTCAGGCTGTTCGGGCACTTGATCCCTCTGTTCCTGTCAGTATCTATGGGACAGGGCCGATGGAAGCGCAGGCTCGGGCTTGTGACCGGATCAAGGTCTATGGGCATGTACCGGTTGCCGACATCTATCGTGCAATAGAGAAGGCACAGGTTGTTGTGGTTCCCTCCCTCTGGCCAGAGCCTTTCGGGCGTACGGCACTAGAAGGCATGGCGGCCGGTGCAGCTGTTGTTGCCTCGGCTGTCGGGGGGCTGCCCGAGGTTCTTGGCCCTACAGGTTTCCTCGTTCCGCCCGGGGACCCAGATGCTCTGACAACGGCAATTCAGAGGGCCTTGATTGATTATCTGGCAGTTGGGGCTGAGGGGTATCGACGTGCGCGATCCTTGTTCACCAGTATAGATCCGTTGCTGGAGGTTTATCGGCGCTGTATTGAACAGAGTTCCCGAAAGACCAGCCAGCTGAACCGCGGTATGGTTTTGACATAGCGGGGTATCAGGCGTCTTGGTTCCATGGCCATCCGCCACAGCCATTCTAGCCCCAGTGGGTGCAAAAAGCGCGGTGCTTGGCGTACTGTGCCAGCCAGAAAATTGAATGCGGCGCCAACCCCCAGAATTACCTTCGCATTTAGGTAAGGGTGATGGGTCGCAATCCATAAATCTTGTTTTGGCGTTCCTAGGCCAACCCACAACAGGTCTGCGTTCATGGCATTCAGCCTTTGGACCAGCCCCAAATCCAAGCGTGACCCATCCGTAATATTGGGTGCCAGCATGCCGGCAACAGACAGGTTCGGGAAGGATGTGGCAAGTTTTTCCGCAACACCCGGTGCTCCACCCAGAAAAGCATGTCTGAGCGGGCTCTGTGTTCTGAGAGAGCACAGAATGTGCATGATATCCGGCCCATAGGCGCGCCGGGCTGAGGAATATCCCCGTGTGCGGGCGATCCAGACTAAGGGCATGCCGTCAGGCAGGACTAGATCGGCCAAGTGTTCCAGTTGGCGTATGTCCTGTATATCCCGCCCCGCAAGTAGGCTATGCACATCTCTGAACAGGACAAGAGCAGGGCGTTCCGGGTTGCCTTGTGCCCAGAGCACAATCTGCCTTGAGGCCTGATGCGGAGAGAAAAGTGACAGGGGGCACCCCAGAATAGGCATCCGTGTTCGGGGCGCAGAAACCGGCGTAGGCAGCACGGCGTGACTCTTGTTGAATTGTCTCGGAAACACGATACTGCGCAGATTATATTGATCCGGCAACAATTTTGCCTGACTGTAGTAGCGTTTCTGTTTCAGGGCATGAGATACAGATACCCGGAGCGGAGCGGGCAGGAGGTGTCATGACCGATAATGTGCAATCGGACGAGCGTGAGGCAGGGGAGATCTGTGTTGATCCGGTCAAGCCGCAGATCGTGCGCTTCAAGCTTCAGGCTCCGCATCCTAGTGCTCCTTCTTCCGGGCAGAATATGGGTGGCGCGGGTAAAGCAGGTGCGCAGTTCGTTGGTGCCAGTGTGGATGCACCCACGTCTGTTCGTCCGGCTCTCTTTCTCGATACAGGTTCTGCTTCTGAATTGTCTGCCGCGTCTGCTTTGGTGCCCGATGAGCCGGAATCCCCGTTTGCCATACGGTTTGCAACCTTGGTCAGTCTGGTGTGGACATCGGTTGGGGCTTGGTGGGGCAGTGGTGTTTTCGGTCCCGTTCCGGATCTGGGACGTTTGCCGCCAATTGAGGTAGCGGCCTTGTCGGCTGTTTATGTTCTGCCTTTGATGTTTTTGTGGCTTATGGTCGCTTTCTTCCGGCGTGGTGCACAGATCCACCGCGAGGCACAGGTTCTGCGTGCCCAATTGGCTTTGCTGACGTACCCGGCAGACCATGCGAAGAACCAGGTTGCGACGGTGGCCGGTGCTTTACGGGCGCAGGCCATAGAGTTGTCGGAAGCAACCTATGCCGCGGCAAGCCAGGCTTCTGCCCTGCGCGATATCTTGGGGCGCGAAACGCGCGAGCTGGCGCATATGATCCAGGACGTTGATACCCGAACAACCCCGGCGCTTGAGCGCGCAGCCAGTCAGGTCCGTCAGGTTTCAGAGCTTGTGGAGAAAGTCCGGGACGTTACGGCCACTCTGGACTCCTCCCTGTCACATCACTACGCGAGTTTGACCGAAGCTGCCCGCCAGGCCGACACCTCGGCGGAGGGATTGGCAGCGTCACTGGGGCGTCAGTGTGAGCAGTTGGCAGTTCTTGGTACAGATCTGGCGGAGCGCAACCGGGTTGTTGATGATCTGGTAACGCGTCAGGATGCGTTACTGGCTTCTGCAAAGGTGTCTGCAGATACCTTCAATCACGCGGCAACCACCCTGATGGTTGGCGCAGCTAAGGCAACGCACGGCCTGACCAAGCGGGCGGAGGCAATTGACAACGTTATCCTGACCATGACGGAGCGGGCGCGTTCCTTGGCTGATGCCACCGCTGTTGTCATACAGCAGATGAATGAGCTGGGTGATGGCGTGGACCGCAGGGCGGATGTCTTGCACAATCGCCAGCAGGACATTACCCGCAGTGCACATGCCGCTGCTCAGGAACTTGATGCGGCAGCAGCTACGGCGATTGGCGACTTCAATGCATTCCGCGATGTGACAACGGATGCCCTAGAGGGGGCCCACGCCGCTGCGGCGGCCATTCGTGATACGGCAGCTCATGCAGAAGGTGTGCGCCGCCTTTTGCATAATCAGGCCAAGGGGTTGGAGGATGCTGCCCGTCGTATGGGAGAAGAGGTCCGCAATACGGGCGTGGCCTGTGACGAGCAGGGGCAGGTGGTATCGCAGGCAACAGACCGGGCAACAGAACGGATTCGCCACTTGGCTGATCTTCTCAGTCGCAGTGCTGTTGATATTACCCGGACAACGGCGCGTTCGGTTGTCGAGATCGAGACTGTGACCGAAGCCATGAAGCAAAGTGGTGGCGCGGCCATAGATGCCTCGCGGGAGATCCAGGAGGCGACGCGTGCCGTTGCAGCTGAGTCTGATCATGCTGTCAGCCGTGTCCGGGCTGCGACCGATGGTATGGCAAGCGGGGTCAGTGCCCTTGCTGCTGCCGGGCAGGCATTTGGCGATGAAGCTGCCCGAATTGGCGAGGCTGCAAATGCTACAATTGTAACCATTCGCACGCTTGCTGCTGACTTGTCTGCTGAAACCCGCCGGTTTGGCGAGACGGCAGATGGGGCCCTGTTGCGTGCTGATGCCGTCCGTGGTGCCTTGGCTGCAGCTTTGGCCAGTTTTGAGGCCACCATAGATGGCGGTGTCGAAAGAGTGGAAACGGCTGGTGTTCGCCTGACCAGCGGGGCAAACGATTTTGCTGTCTCTGCCCGTACGACGATGGAGACCCTGAACGGAGCCGGGGGTACGTTACGGGCGCAGGTTGATGCCTTGAGCCGTGCAACAGATGAAGCGGCAGACCGGTTGCAGGGTGTCACCCGCTCACTGGGGGAGAGTGGTGATATTGTTGCCCGGATCAGCGCCACGGTGACCGAAAAAGCAAGTCGGGCCGGTGATGAGTTTGCGCGACGCGCCAGTGCGCTGGCTGCTGCGGCCGAGGAAGCCAAGGAGCGCGCCAGCGAGTTGATGGTTGTGCGTCAAGATGTTGATGTGCAGCGCTTCCTGACCGAAACATCGTATGTGATTGAGCGTCTTCAGGCTACGGCGGTAGACATTACACGGCTGTTTACGCCATCGGTGGAGGAAGATCTGTGGAAGCGCTTTTACAAGGGCGAGCAAAACGTCTTCCTCCACCATGCTGCCCGCACGATTACGCGTTCACAGGTTCAGGCCATCAAAAAGCTATACTCCGAAAACCGCGAGTTTCGTCAATATGCATCCCGTTATGTCACCGAGTTTGAGTCTCTTCTGAAGGGAGCAAGAAGCAATGATCGTGGTGATGTGCTGACGGCTGTCTTCACCAGTTCCGATATGGGGCGTCTTTATATTGTGCTGGCACGTGCGATTGGTCGTATCGGTGGGGATTGATGAAGAGTGAACAGGGTCTGATGACCCTTTCTTATGTTTGGGGGATGGTCGGGCGATCAAGGTAAGGAAAGTCAGCGCACAGATGGTCCAGTGCCACTTCCAAGGCTGATTTACTCTCGATAATGATCAGAATGGTGTCATCGCCGGCAATGGTCCCTAGGATTCCCGCGTGATCGCTGTCCTTTTGTGATGAGGATTGTACGTACTTCTGATCAAGGGCATAGGCAATGCTGTTGGCTTGTCCTGGGTGTGTATGCAGGATAATAAGCCCAAGGGCCGAGACCTGTATGCCCTTGATGACGGGAAGGGTTCCCTGAAAAACCTCAAGGCTTTTGTACTGCCCCGATACCTTCGCGATATTTAGCTTTTTAAGCCGCCTGGACAGTGTGGCTTGCGGAATCTTGTAGCCTCTTCTCTCCAGAATCTCCTGAATTTCACTTTGTTCATAGATGGCATGGCTCTGGATAATATTCAAAATATGCCCATCAAGGGCGGGTTCATGCGTCATTTCACGCTCCTCGTGTGACTTTATATTCATATTTTTGAGACTATAGCCGGATTGCCCTTGACGCTGCAATAGATGCGCTCTTATAGTCAAAATATGAATATAAAATGAATGAGGCTTCGTTGTGAACAAGGTGCTGTCTGCTGTTTTTGTCGCTTTGTCTCTTCTATCAGCTTGCTCTGAAGAGAATCATACTGAAGTAATACGTTTTGCAACCTCGGCAGAATATCCACCTTTTGAATACAGGGAGGGTGATGAGGTAAAAGGTTTTGATATCGATCTGGCCCGCGCTATTGCTGCAAAGCTGGGTAAGACCGCGGTCTTTGAGGATATGCAGTTCAGCACGGTTCTGGCCGCACTTCAAAGCGGGACCGTCGATGCGGCGATCTCGACCATCAGTATTACAGAGGAGCGCAAGAAGAGTTTCGACTTCTCGAAAGGCTATTATACGGAAAGCTTGTCGGTTGTTTATCCGCTACAAGATCCTGTTTCTTCTATTGATGACTTAAATAATAAGACGATCGCTTGTCAGCTGGGCTCGACTATGGAGATCTGGCTGAGAGAGCATGTGCCTAGTGCGAACATCATGGCGATGGACAACAATAACCAAGCAATAGAAGCTTTGAAGGCCGGGCATGTTGATCTGGTTTTGATTGACAGTATCCAGGCGGTTGAATTTTCTGCCAGAAACCCGGTTCTGGGTTCTTCGGTGATCAGTTACTCTGATACGGGCTATGGCATTGCCTTCCCCAAGGGATCGCCACTTCATGCGCTGGTTGACCAAGCGCTGACCGAACTGGAGGAAAGCGGCGAGCTTGCGCAGCTGAAACAAAAGTGGCTTGGGGATTCAGCATGGAAGAGCTGATGTCCCATGTCCTTTTTATCGGCAAGGGTGTTGCCCTGACTCTGCAGCTTTTGGCAGGGGGGCTGTTGCTGGGTTTTTCCCTAGCCGTTGTGATCAGCATACTGAGGTACAGGGGTTTCGGGGTTGCCGTGATTGACCGGTGGGTTTCTGTTCTCCGGGGCACACCGCTTATCCTGCAGCTTGCCTTTGTCTATTTTGCTCTTCCGGGTGTCCTTGGGATCAAGTTCAGCGTACTGGCAGCCGGAATACTGACCTTTGGTCTGAATGCATCCGCTTACATTGCCGAAATTCTGCGCTCGGGTATCGAGAGTTTACCTCCCGGGCAGTTTGAGGCCTCTCGCACCCTAGAAATACCAAATTTCTACATGTGGAAGGATATTATTCTCCCTCAGGTTCTGCGTAATGTTTTTCCGGCCATGGTTAACGAGGTGATTGCCTTGCTCAAGGAAACGGCACTGATTGGTACGATCAGTGGCTTGGATATCATGCGGATGGCCCAGATTTTGGGAGCAGAGCGTTTCACCTACTTCCTGCCACTGTGTATTGCGGGTGCCTATTACTACCTTCTGGTCCTCTTGATCGAGCATTTCGGCCGCAAGGTCGAGAAGAGAGGCTTTTATGCTCAGGCTTGAGACCGTATCGAAATCCTTCGGGAGTACAGTGATCCTGGATCGGCTGGATCTGGACATTGAGAAAGGTAGCATTATCGGATTGGCAGGCCCATCGGGCAGCGGGAAATCAACCCTGCTCCGGCTTCTCCAGAAGCTGGAGAAGCCGGATTCCGGTATCATTCACTGCAATGGCCGGACAGGCTTCATGTTTCAGGACTTCCAGCTTTTTCCGCATATGACGGTTCTGGACAATGTTCTCTATGCACCACGATTACGGGGCAAGGGGGCTGCGTGTTCTGAGCGTGCCTCCGTTCTGCTGGAACACTTAGGGCTGACGTCCAGGATTGCCGCGTATCCACGGCACTTATCTGGTGGCCAGAAGCAAAGGGTTGCCTTGGCCCGTACCTTGATGATGGAGCCGGATATTGTGCTGTGCGACGAGCCGACGTCCGGTCTTGATGTGGCTTCGACATCCGGTGTGGCGGAGCTGCTGGGCTCTGTCCGGGATATGGGCGTGACCATGGTTATTGCATCCCACGACCTAGACTTTCTGGCCCGTGTTGCCGACCGCGTCGTGCTTCTGAGAAACGGCAGGATCGCCGTGGATACCCTTATCTCTGATCTGGATGACCCCGTTGGGTATCTGGAGTCTTTTTATCAGGAACAGGAAGAATGAAAGACAATCCGGACAAAATCGTTCTGGCCTATTCGGGTGGCCTTGATACCTCTGTCATGATTCCGTGGCTGAAGGAGCATTATCCGAATGCCGAGATTACCGCTGTTACCGTCGATCTGGGGCAGGGGGAAGACTTGCAGGCCATCCGTGACAAGGCGTTGCGGACAGGGGCTTATCATGCTGTTGTGGTGGATGTTCGCAAGGCATTCGTAACGGATTATGTATGGCCTCTTGTCAAGGCGGGTGCTTTGTACGAGGAGCAGTATGTCTTGGGGACCATTTCCCGCCCCTTGATTGCGCAAAAGTTGGTCGAGGTGGCCCGTTCCACCGGTGCATCAGCCATTGTGCATGGCGCGACCGGGAAGGGGAATGACCAGGTTCGGTTTGAGTACACCATTAATGCGCTGGCGCCGGACATCAAGGTTATTGCCCCTTGGAGGAGCTGGTCTATCACATCACGCCAGGATGCCATTCGCTATGCCCAGACACATGGTGTTGAGGTCCCGGTCAGCCCGTCGTCGCCCTATTCCCGTGACCGGAACATCTGGTTTGTGTCCCATGAAGGGGGATGTCTAGAAAGGCTGGATACAGGACAGCCTGATGACGTGTTGCTGATGACCGAGGTGCTGGAGAAAGCGTCTGCTGATGCAGAGTTTCTTTCTCTTGAGTTTGTGCAGGGGGTACCGGTTGCCCTGGATAGCGTTCCCATGGATCCCGTATCCCTTCTTTCTGCCTTGAACGCGCGTGCGGGCCGGCATGGTATCGGGGTCGCCGACATTATTGAAAGCCGCCTGGTTGGCATGAAGGTAAGGGGCATTTACGAATCGCCTGCTGCTGCCGTTCTGTACAAGGCTCATCATATCCTGGAAACAGCCTGTCTTGACCGGGCCATGCTGCGGTTGAAGCAGTCCATGAAGCCTGCCTATGCTGATCTGGTATACGAAGGACAATGGTTCTCCCAAAGTCGGGAGGCACTGGATGCTTTTTTCAATGAAACCCAGAAGAACGTGACCGGGACCGTTACTGTGCGCCTGTACAAGGGGAATGTTCAGTATGCGGGCTTGAAATCTCCCTGCAGTCTTTATAATGCGGACTTGGCTACGTTCGAGGAAGACAGCCTGTATAACCAAGCCGATGCGCAGGGGTTCATCAACCTTTTCTCCTTGCCGGCCAAGGTGTACGGCATGGTGCACCGGCAGTCTAGAACGCAGGAGGAGGTTCCGGCATGACCAACGCAGTCTGGGGTGGGCGTTTCCGCAAGCCGATGGACCCGAGTGTTGCCCGTTTCAATGCATCCCTGCCATTTGACTGCCGCCTGTATCGGTTTGATATCGAAGGTAGCCGAGTTCATGCGCGCATGCTGGCCCGGCAAGGTCTGATTACGCCGCAGGATGCTGACGACATAGATGCAGGTCTGGCTGAGATCCTTGGGGAACTGGAGCAGGGGGGAATCCCGTCTGAATCCACGGCTGAAGACATTCACATGTTCGTCGAGCAGCGCCTGATCGAAAAGATTGGTGATACCGGTAAGAAGCTGCATACCGGGCGGAGCCGGAATGATCAGGTTGCGCTGGATTTGCGTCTGTATGCCCGTGATGCCGGACAAAAGGTACAAGGGTATCTACAGGCCGTACATGCAACCTTGTTGAAGCTTGAGGAGCGTCACATCAATGATGCCATGCCGGGGTATACGCACCTGCAGCAGGCCCAGCCTGTTCCGTTGGGGCGATGCTTCGGCGCGTGGGCAGCTATGTTCGGGCGTGATATCGGGCGGTTGAAGGATTGGAAAAGTCGGATGAACCAGTGCCCCCTTGGAGCAGGGGCCTTGGCGGGCAGTACCTTGCCTCTGGACCGTTCCTTTGTTGCATCCGAGCTTGGCTTTGATGGCGTTATTGAAAACACGATTGATGCCGTCAGCGACCGCGACTACATCATCGAGTTTCATGGCGTGGCTGCTCTCGTGATGATGCATCTGTCACGGCTTGCCGAAGACATGATTGTATGGGCCAGCACCGAGTTCGGTTTTGTTGTTCTGGATGACGCTTTTTCTACCGGATCATCCTTGATGCCCAACAAGAAAAACCCCGATGTTTTCGAGCTTGTTCGTGGAAAGAGCGGGCGGGTGTTCGGGAACCTTATGAGTATGCTGACGGTGATGAAGGCTCTGCCGTTGAGTTACAACAAGGATATGCAGGAAGACAAGGAAGGTTTGTTTGATACCGTTGATACCTTGGTTGCATGTCTTGGGATCATGCCGGCCCTTCTGGAGTCCCTTATCTTCAGGACGGATGCCATGTGTCGTGCGGCAGAGTCAGGCTATCTGGATGCAACCCGCATTCTTGAGGACTTGGTACGACAAGGCGTTCCCTTCCGTGATGCCCATCACCGCGTTGGTGCCTGGGTGGCTGAGGCAATGGACCGGGGGTGTCCCTTGCGTGAGGTTATGGAAACGCAAATGACATCCTGATCAAGGTAGGCACGAAACAGGCTGGCGGGCTTGCAGGCCCGCCCTCTTTTCGACTAGGTTTCAGGTGGCACTCGCTAGGATGGGATAGGTAAACAAGCTAAAGTGGATGAGGTTCAGGCCAAAGTGAGTGGCCACAGCAGACCGTAATCCCCCCGCACGCCATGCCAGGCCATAGCCAATGCCGGCGACAGTTGCCAAGCTGATCCAGGCCATTCCACCGCGGTGGTAGGCAAGCCCGAACAAGAGCGCGGCAAGAACCAGAGCCAGTGTTTTTCCGTACCGTTTGTGGCCCCAGAGGCGTTCCATCCCTCCCTGTACAAAGCCTCTGAAGAAAGCCTCCTCGGCCATTGAAACCAGAAGAAGATTGTTCAGTGCCCACAGCCATCCCCATTCAGGCCATTTGGGTGCCCAGGTTATACTGTCGGTGATAAAGCCGAGGCCCAGGCATACAGATACCGTTCCAGCCAAGACCAAAGCTGTCTGTATCACGGGATGTTTTGTATGGGGTTCGGCAAGGCACCAGGGAAGGAACAGCATGAGCCAGAATCCGACCAGTGGTTTGTCGAGGTTCAGCCACAGGCTTGCCGGGGCGGCTCCCTCTGACAGCACATCAGCCGTGATGACTTCAAGGTTCTCGAATCCCGGAGCCTTGTGAAGGGCAAGGACCGTTGCTGTGAGTGTAAACAGGGCAAAGCCGGCGGTCCGGATCCAGCGTTCCCGTTGAATCAATACGGCACTGAGTCCCAGAAGAAGGACAGGAACCAGAGCCGGGAAGTCAAGGTGCCCGTTTAGGGCTGCTGCACCATAGCCTGCGATCAGCACGGTATATGACAGCGTGCGGAAGCGGTTGGGAAGCCATAGCAACGCCGCACCGGCAAACAGAAAAAGCCATGGAATGAGGGTCATAAAAAGATCGTGCCTTGCTGTGATCTGGTGAATAAATACGTGAGCATTGAAATCTTTTACCATCAAAGATTGACCCCGCAAGGGGAATTCTGTCTTGGTCTTCTCACAGAAGTCTTGAATGCGGCAGTGTCTTTGCTTCACCTTGCAGCGGTGGCAATCATGGCGGCAGACAGGTGGTACTT
The DNA here is from genome assembly GCF_001611975.1 of Haematospirillum jordaniae. Classification (GTDB taxonomy): domain Bacteria; phylum Pseudomonadota; class Alphaproteobacteria; order Rhodospirillales; family Rhodospirillaceae; genus Haematospirillum; species Haematospirillum jordaniae. The sequence continues at coordinate 2,091,429 of NZ_CP014525.1, read as the reverse complement.
ATAAATGCATTCTCCTGGCTATATCATGTTCCGGAATGTTGCGTTCCTGACGGCGGGGTTGATCCTCGGGATGTTTGCCCTTGCCTGGTTCTCGGCTTTAGGTGGTCGTCATCAGGGGGCACCGCAGCCGGAACAGGTTGTGAGGCTTTTCGATTCCGTTGCCTTTTCCGGATTTGGGGAGCAGGGCCCGGCGGGGCAGGGGCCTGTGCTTCGGCGCTGGACAGCCCCGGTCACTGTGGGTGTAAAAGGCCAGCCCCTTGAGCGTGATGATGACGAGCGTCCTTGGACTATGGCGTTGCGGGAGTATGTTACAGCGTGGAACAGCGTTCGTGGCCTGTCTCTTTCCTTGGTTGATTTGCCTGCCACGGAGAATTCTCGTCACCTTCTGGAAGATCCATCCGATGCCTCCCTGCGTATCCTGGTTCTTCCAGAGCAAGCCTTGGCCGATCTGGCGTTTCAGAATGTGATCCCACGTACCCATGCGGCTGAACTCGCCGATCGTCGCCGTGGCTGTACCGTGTTGGGTGCAGAAGGGCCTGCCTTGAGCAATGTCGTTCTGCTTGTTCGTGATGATGTGGGGCGTTCCGCGCGTGCCACATGTCTGGGGCATGGTTTGGCCAAGGCCTTGGGATTTGGGATTGATGCCCGCACGGCATCTGATGTATTCCGCAGTCGTCCTGACGGGCTTGGATTTCTTCCTGCCGGTCGCATAGTGGCGGAGCTGGTCTATGACCCCGCTTTTGTGCCCGGGCAGTCCCGGCATGATGTTTTGCCATTGATACCGGAATTATTGGAGCAACGAGGAATGATCGACCATGAGTGATATTCCGGCCGAGGCTGGATGGCGGGAACGCGGAAGGGCCTTGTTGCCAAAGGATGTAACGGCTGCTCGGGGGGTGACGCCGGCCATTATCCTGGTGGAGCCCCAGCTTGGGGAAAATATTGGGACCTGTGCCCGCGCCATGGGGAATTGTGGCCTAGGGGATTTGCGTCTGGTGCGTCCTCGGCCTGATCATTTGACGGAACGGGCCCGGGCGGCGTCTTCTGGTGCCGATGCGGTTCTGGAGCAGGCCCGTATCTATGATTCGACCGAAGATGCCGTGGCTGATCTTGTGCATGTTTATGCAACGACAGCGCGGCGGCGTGACATGATGAAGCGTCTTGTAACGCCGCGTCAGGCCGGGGCTGAGATGCGTCTGGCATTGGCAGCCCAGCCATTGCAGCCAGCCGGTATTTTGTTTGGCCGGGAACGGACAGGGCTGGAGAACGATGATGTTGCACTGGCGTCTGCCGTCATGGAAATACCCCTGAATCCGTGGTTTTGTTCCCTGAACTTGGCCCAGGCAGTTTTGCTTGTCGGGTATGAATGGTTTACGGGCCTTGATGAAACCCCGTCCGAGCGCCCCCCTGAACGGCAGTCTCCCTTGGCAACACAAGAGGAACTGTCGGGTCTTTACCAGCATCTGGAGCGGGAGCTTGATGCCAGCGGCTTTTTACGCGTTCCTGAGAAGCGCCCGGGCATGGTGCGGAATATTCGTTCTATCTTTTCCCGCAATGGCCTGAGTTCGCAGGAAGTGCGTACTCTGCACGGTATCGTGCGGGAGCTGCGCTGGGGGCGTCGTCCCGATCGTCCACCTCGCAACAGCAACGGAAGCAACACTCCACCGGATTTTCATTCCGGGGCAGGTGACGCAGAGCCTGAATAGGGTCAGGTTGCGGCGCTGCTGCTTTCTGAGGCGCCATAGCCGGCGCCACCCTCGCTGGTCAGGCGGCCGAGCATGTAGTCGCGCAGGATATTGGCGCCAAGCTGTTCCCATGGTGGCAGGATCAGGTTTTGCAGGGGAAGATCGGGCAGCATGCTGAACGAGTGGGAAAGCGGCATCTCGGCCTTGCCGATCAGGATCAGGGTGCGGGGCAGGGCCGGGGCTGCTGCCACAAGGCGTTCAACCAGCTGTGCATGACGATCTCGTACCCCGGTCAGAAGCAGCGGTTGGACGTTGCTCTGGCCCATCGCGTCGATAATTTGCTCCAGCGTCATGTTGGCCATGGCCCGTATTGGCGCAAAGACAGGGCTTGAAAGCTTGCACAGCAGCGTCGGGTAGAGAAGCTCCACATCAAAATACCAGATCCCGGGGCCTGTTTTGGGAACAGGGAGCATGGCCTGAAACATCAGGTCTTTCCAGACGGTGGACAGCATTTCCCTGTGTGGCTGTGCGGCTGATGTGGCGTGGATTGGAATCGCGTGATTACAGCGGTCTTCGCGGGCAATGCCCTGTACTTGTTGTGCCGGTTTGTCGGCCAGGGTTGTCGGTTCGCCGCCTTGGTGCAGCCAAGCAATACCATCGGTCCAGTGAACGCCGTAGCAGTCTGCTGTCTGTGTCATGGAAGTACCCTGCCGCCCGGTTCTGCCTGCATAGAGGTGAAAGAGTACCATTTCCCCGGTTTGTCCTCATAGCGGGGTGTCAAGCCGTTGTCCGTCTGGTCACGGCTTGGTGCATGGGGGCATTGCTTGTTCTGCAGGTTTCCTTTCCCGCCGCCCGGATTAATATGCCCAAAAATAATCCGGGTATAGCATTCCATGCTGTACCCCTCTTTTTGAGTATTCTACGGAGAGTATTCCATGAACCACGCCGTTCAGGCTGTCAGTCCCACAGCTGTCAATGAGCAGACCCCTTGTGTGCCTTTGTCCTCGCACCGCTCGACGCCTGATGTCTTACCCCCGGACCAGCTTGCCCAGTACAACGAGGATCTTGCATACAAGAAAGCTGTGAACAGTCTGTCGGGAAAAATGATTCAAGGAGTCCTAGCGGGTATTTTTATCGGGGTTGGTGCGCTTTTCGCTACGGTCGTCATGTCGGGTGATCCGCATTCAGCCTTGCCCTACGGGGTTACCAAAATGCTGGGAGGCTTCTGTTTCACAGTCGGGCTTTCCTTGGTTATGCTGGGGGGTGGTCAGTTATTTACCAGTGATTGCTTGATAAGTATGCCTGTTGCCAGCGGGCGTCTGAGTTTTGGGCATATGGTACGTTCATGGGCAGTGGTGTGGTGTTCCAACTTTGTTGGTGCCGTGGCCTTTGCCGGTCTGATCTTCCTTGGTGGACAGTACATGCAGGGGCATGGCGTTGTTGGCGCAAACGCTCTTTATATTGCATCTGCGAAGGCGTCTCTGCCAGCCAGCCAAGCTTTCTTTCTAGGCATTCTGTGCAATATCATGGTGTGTATGGCTGTCTGGATGGCCAATGCCGGTCGTACAGTAGCTGACAAGATTATAGTGATTGTGTTGCCTATCGCCGGCTTTGTTGCCGCAGGGGGAGAGCACTGCGTTGCCAATATGTACTTTATTCCCATGGGGTTGATGATCGAGTATGGAGCTCCTGATTCCTTCTGGATGGATATTGGAAAATTAGCTGTGGACAGCCGCCCCCATATTGATGCGGTTAGCGCCCTGAAGAATCTTGGTATTGTGACGCTCGCCAACGTAATTGGGGGTGGTGTTTTTGTGGGGGGCGTATATTGGAAGCTGTTTAGATCAGCTCGGAACCAGTCTTGTGGCTGATTCATCATTTGACATCGCGGTACCTATCGCGATAATGCCATCCTCCATTTCCGAGAATGTGGGCATGGCTTTTGGTTTGGATGCCTTGCCCCGCCGCCCGTTTCCTGTGTATCCGGGGCCGGACTATCGGGACAACAACGTATAGATTTTAAAAGGGCAACGACCTGTTATGTCGAAGCGTCATTCCGCAAAGTACAAGATAGACCGCCGCCTTGGCGTTAACCTCTGGGGCCGCGCCAAGTCTCCGATCAACAAGCGTGAGTATGGTCCGGGTCAGCATGGTCAGCGCCGCAAGAAGCCCTCGGATTATGGCACTCAGCTGATGGCTAAGCAGAAGCTGAAGGGCTACTACGGTAATATCAGCGAGAAGCAGTTCCGCAAGTATTACGCTGAAGCCGTGCGTCGCAAGGGCGATACCTCCGAGAACCTGATCGGTCTTCTTGAGCGTCGTCTCGATGCCGTTGTGTACCGTATGAAGTTTGTGCCGACCGTGTTTGCGTCACGCCAGTTTATCAACCACGGCCATGTGCGCGTGAATGGCCGTCGGGTCAACATCCAGTCCTATATGGTCCGTGAGGGTGATGTTGTGTCCGTTCGTGAAAAGTCCCGTGAAATGGCCTTGGTCATGGAAGCGGTCGCTTCGTCCGAGCGTGATGTTCCTGAGTACATGGAAGTGGACGCCAAGGCGCTGAAGGGTACGTTTGTTCGTACGCCGAAGCTTGCTGATGTTCCTTACCCGGTGCAAATGGAACCCAATCTGGTGGTCGAATTCTACAGCCGCTAAGGCGTTCGAGAAGCTGGATACGAAAAAGCCACCCATCAGGGTGGCTTTTTTTATGTGCAGGAGATCACAAAGAAGCCGGGCGCCGCTGATGTTGCTGGCAGCCCGGTTCGGTATGCATCAGGAGCTGACGGGTATTCCCTTGTCTTGGAGCAACTTAACAAGCTCGCCGTTTGTTGCCATTTCGCGCACGATATCACAGCCGCCGATGAATTCCCCCTTGATGTACAGCTGGGGGATGGTCGGCCAGTTGCTGAATTCCTTGATGCCTTGGCGAAGTTCGTCGCTGTCCAGAACATTGATACCTTTGAAATCAACGCCGAAGTGACTGAGAACCTGAACGACAGCAGCGGAAAAACCGCACTGCGGAAAGTTTGGGGACCCTTTCATGAACAGAACGACGGCGTTCTCGTCGATGTCGCGCTGGATGTCCTTGAAAATCGGATGATCTGACATGATATCGTCCTTGTCTGGCGCGTTTGCGCCGTTTTCCAAACAGATGTGGTGTGAAGGATATGAGGTGATACGGCAGTTCCGTCAACAGGGTAAACAATACGCGTCCCTTGTTTGGGTCACTCGTATTAGAAAGCTTGATGGAAAGTCACTGATTTCCCCCTGCTTGGGGCCGTAATCTGGTCGGAGTGAGAGGATTCGAACCTCCGGCCCCTGCCTCCCGAAGACAGTGCTCTACCAGGCTGAGCTACACTCCGTTACATTGCAGCGCCAAGGCGTGTGCTTATAACGTTCCTGAATTTCCCTGGCAAGAACAATTATCTGGGAGCATGTCCCTTATTCTGCAAAAAAAGCACCGCTTGAAGGCGGCGCTTCTAAAATGGTCGGAGTGAGAGGATTCGAACCTCCGGCCCCTGCCTCCCGAAGACAGTGCTCTACCAGGCTGAGCTACACTCCGATATCCATGCATCCCTGAGGGCGCGAAGGAAGGTGCTTATAACCTTACTGGAATGGTGCAGCAAGGTCTCATTGTTCGCATGTTGCAGATTTCCCTTTACCAGGCCCGGCTGATGCAAAAGCCAACAATATCGCGGAGAGCCTGATGCATGGGGGAGGGCGGGAAAATCTTCAGGGCTTCCTTTGCCTGCTCGCCGTATTCACGTGCCCGTTGCGCGGTTGCTTCCAAGGCGCCGTGGCGTTTCATCAATGCCATGGCCTGCTCCAAGTCCCCTTCATTCTGCTGTAGTTCCCCGAGTGTTCGGCTCCAGAATGCACGTTCGTCACGGTTGGCCTGTTGTAGGGCTAGGATAACTGGCAGGGTAATCTTTCCTTCACGGAAGTCGTCGCCAATAGTTTTCCCTAGGCGTTCCTGGTTGGCGGAATAATCAAGGCAATCGTCCACGATCTGGAAGGCCAGCCCTAAGGCCATACCGTATGCGTAGAGAGCATTGGCCTCGGCATGTGTGCGTCCGGCAACCTCGGCGCCAACCTTGCATGCGGCTGCAAACAATTCTGCGGTCTTGCCGCTGATGACCTCCAGATAAGACTCCTCTCTTGTATCAATGTCATTGGTGGTGATCAACTGCTGCACTTCGCCTTCGGCAATGACGGCAGAGGCGCGGGACAGGATGCCCAAGACGGGCAGGTTGCCAACTTCGACCATCAGCTCGAAGGCCCTTGAGAACAGAAAGTCCCCGACCAGAACGCTGGGCTTGTTACCAAAAAGGGCGTTGGCGCTGGCTTGGCCACGACGGAGGACGCTCTCATCCACCACGTCATCATGCAGCAGCGTGGCTGTGTGGATGAACTCTACACAAGTTGCCAGGCGAATGTGGTCTTCTCCATCCTCATAGCCGCACAGGCGCGCGCTTGCCAAGGTCAGCATAGGGCGCAGACGCTTGCCTCCGGCCGCAACAAGATGACCCGCTAACTGGGGTATGAGGGCAACCGGGCTTTGCATGCGCTGGACAATTGTCTCGTTGACGCGTTTCATGTCATCGGCAACAAGATCGCCCAGCACATCCAAGGCGTTGGTATCTGCCGTCTGCGGACAGGCTATTGTTTCGGCGTTTGGTGGGTTGGTCACGGCCAATCCTGAATAGTCTGGAGGAGTTACAGTGTGCGCCGGAGCATAGGATTTCGGCGCTGTTGCGGTCAAGGAACAATGCCCCTGTGGTCATAAATGCTTTTGTGCGGTCTGATGCTGGTGATGGTTTCCAGTCGCTTTGCTAGGATATAAAAACTGTAACCAGAATGATGAAGGCAATGGTGGAAGAGAATAAGTTGCTGGGGGGGCGTGTGCGCCTTCTTCAGCCGTTGGAGGGTTATCGTGTCGCGCTGGATCCTGTCTTTCTGGCTGCGGCTGTTCCGGGGTTCGGCTGCGGGAAAGTTCTGGATGTAGGAATGGGAACCGGGGCGGCGGCCTTGTGTTTGTTGGCGCGTCTGCCGGTTGATTCTCTGTGTGGTGTCGAGCTTGTCCCGTCCCATGCCGATCTGGCGCGACAGTCGGTTCTTGTTAACGGGTATGAGGACCGCTGCAATGTCCTGTGTGCCGATTTGCGTAGCAGGCCTGCGCCCGTTCCGGGATCTTCGTTCGATGTTGTGATTTCCAATCCTCCGTATCACGGGCAGGGTACTTTTCCTTCCGATCCAGGGCGCGCGCATGCCCACATGGAGAATGTGCCCCTTCGGGACTGGATGATATTTTGTCTGCGCTGCCTGAAGCTAGGTGGGTGGCTGGTCGTTGTGCATCGTATGGATCGTCTGGGGGAAATGCTGGCAACCTTGCAGGGGCGTGCCGGTGGGGTGGAGATCATTCCCCTATGGCCCCGCGTTGGTCAGGAGGCAAAGAGGGTATTGGTTCGTGCCCGCAAGGGGTACGGTTCGCCGATGCGTCTTTTGCCCGGGATTGTCCTGCACAATGCTACCGGGGACTTTACGGATGCGGCGCAGGCTGTTTTGCGTGACGCTCTTTCTGTGGATACGGCTATGGCCTTGTCGTAGTACGTGTGAAAGCGCGAATGGCATCCGTTTCAAAAGGGGTTTGACCGTATGTGTCGGGGCGGGTAGTTTTCAGGTTCCTTTCAACCCTGTGGTATTGTACCTCCCCGGAACCTTGTCGTATGCCCGCACTAGGCCCTTTGTCCAAATCTCCCAGTTTCCAGCAGCTTGTTCTTACCCTCCAGCAATTCTGGGCCGGTCACGGCTGCGCAATTCTTCAGCCCTATGACATGGAGGTGGGTGCGGGGACTTTTCACCCCGCAACAACCTTGAGGGCTCTGGGTCCAGACCCTTGGAATGCCGCATATGTTCAGCCTTCCCGCCGTCCGACGGATGGGCGCTATGGCGAGAACCCCAACCGCCTGCAGCATTACTATCAGTTTCAGGTCATCATGAAGCCGTCCCCGGACAACATTCAGGAGCTTTACCTAGACTCTCTCCGGGCGCTGGGCATTGATCCTATGAAACATGACATCCGGTTTGTCGAGGATGACTGGGAAAGCCCGACGCTCGGGGCTTGGGGCTTGGGGTGGGAAGTGTGGTGTGACGGGATGGAGGTGACCCAGTTTACCTACTTCCAGCAGGTTGGCGGCTTCGAGTGCAACCCAGTTCCGGCCGAGATTACGTATGGTCTGGAGCGCTTGGCGATGTACATCCAGGGGGTCGAGAACGTCTATGACTTGGATTTCAATGGGGCTGGCGTAACCTACGGTGACATTTTTCACCAAGCCGAGGTCGAATATTCAGCCCACAACTTTGAGTATGCCGATACCACCATGCTGTTGAATCACTTCCGTGACGCTGAAAAAGAGTGTCAGTCCCTGTTGGCTGCCGGGTTGCCGTTGCCGGCCTATGACCAGTGCATCAAGGCATCCCACCGCTTTAACCTTCTGGATGCGCGCGGGGTCATTTCTGTAACAGAACGGGCGGCCTACATTGGTCGCGTGCGGGCTCTGGCCAAGGCGTGTTGCGAAGGGTGGCTGAAAGCGCGTGGTCATCTTGTTGCTGCGGAGGGCTGATATCATGGCACAGTCCCTTTTGCTTGAGCTTCTGTCCGAGGAAATACCGGCCCGTATGCAGGCTGCTGCGGCTGAGGCCTTGGAGCGTCTGGTTTGTGACGGGCTGCAGAAAGCGGGCTTCTCTGCTCCGGAGACCCGGACATACGTGACACCACGCCGGTTGACGCTGGTTATTGATGGCCTGCCCGAGGCCACGCCGGATGTCTCGGAGGAGCGGCGCGGGCCGCGTGTTGATGCACCGGAAAAGGCGATACAGGGTTTTCTTGCGGCCAACGGTGTAACCTTGGATCAATGCGAGAAGCGTGAAACGCCCAAGGGAACGTTTTTGTTCTCTGTCGTTTGCAGCCGCGGGCGGCCTATGTCATCGGTCCTCAAAGAGGCCATTGAAGGAGCTTTGGCTTCTTTTCCGTGGCCAAAGTCGATGCGCTGGGGGACAGGGCCGCAGCGCTGGGTTCGTCCGCTGCATTCTATTCTGTGTCTTTTCGGGTCCGAGGTGGTTCCGGTCTCTTTTGCTGGTCTTGTTGCCGGTAATGTAACGCGTGGGCATCGCTTCCATGCACCTGCCGTTTTCTCGGTTACAGGTCCTGCGGATTATTTGGAGAAGCTTGCCGCAGCCAAGGTTGTTCTGGATCCCGTGCGCCGCTCTGCTTTGATCGAGGCTGCGGCCACAGCTCTTGCCAATCGTCACGGGGTTCGCCTGAAAGAGGATGCAGCCCTTTTGCGAGAAGTTACGGGACTGGTTGAATGGCCCGTTGTGCTGAGTGGGGCCATCGAAGATGTCTTTATGGATCTGCCAGCCGAGGTTTTGACGACGTCTATGCGGGCACACCAGAAATACTTCTCCACTGTTCAGGATAATGGTTCGCTTGCTCCGCGGTTTGTTGTTGTCTCCAATATGGAAACAGAGGATGGAGGGCAGCAGATTGTCTCTGGGAATGAGCGTGTTCTCCGCGCGCGTTTGTCCGATGCGCGTTTTTTCTGGGACCAAGATCGCAAGGTCCGGTTAGAGGCCCGTGTTGATACCCTACGGGAACGGATTTTTCATGCCCGCCTTGGTACAGAGTGGGAGAAAGTAGCGCGTATCCGTACCTTGGCTGCAATGATTGCCGGGTACATGGGGGCAGACAGCGCTCTTGTGGATCGTGCTGCTCTTCTGGCCAAAGCTGACCTGTCTACTGGTATGGTTGGTGAGTTTCCCGAGCTACAGGGTGTCATGGGGCGTTATTATGCCCGGGCTGACGGGGAGCCTGATGCTGTGGCTGACGCTGTTGCAGAGCATTACAGTCCGCAGGGTCCGTCGGATCGTTGCCCGTCAGCTCCAGTTTCGGTGTGCATTGCCTTGTCGGACAAGATTGATACCTTAGCAGGCTTCTGGAGTATTGACGAGAAACCAACCGGATCAAAAGACCCGTTTGCTCTGCGCAGGGCCGCTCTCGGTGTTATTCGGCTGGTTCTGGAAAATGGCTTGCGCCTGCCGTTGCGTGCTGTATTCCTCAAGGCGCTGGATGCTTACAGTGTGCCGCGTGCTGCGTCGTCGGATGTCTTGGCCACGGATCTGATGGCGTTCTTTGCGGAACGATTGAAGGTTTTTCTCAGAGAGAAAGGCTTGCGGCATGACTTGGTGTCAGCGGTTCTTTCCCTTGGTCACGAGGATGATCTGGTCAGGCTTGTGAAGCGGGTTGAAGCTCTTTCCGGTTTGTTGCGTTCGGATGATGGTGCCAACCTGCTTGCTGCGTGGCGGCGTGCGATGAACATTGTCCGTATAGAAGATCGGAAAGACGGGCCGCACACCGGGCCTGTTGATGTTCAGTCTCTGGTTATGGATGAGGAAAAAGCTCTTGCCGCTGCGTTGTCGGCGACAGAACCTGGAATTCATCAGGCGCTTGATGCTGAGGATTACCAGCAGGTAGCCGCCTTGGTTGCAGGATTGCGTGGGCCGGTTGATGCTTTCTTTGAAAATGTGACGGTGAATGATTCCGATCCTGATTTGCGCCGCAATCGGTTGCGACTTTTGTCAGCGGTCGGTGCTGTAACAGTTGGTCTCGCAGACTTGGCATTAGTCGAGGGAAGCGGTCCGGTTGCTGAAGCCGTGGTGTAGAGAAGTGGCCGGGCTTGTCCCGGCCATTTGTTCAAGGTGAAGCCTGGGTGTCATACCGGGTAGGCAAGAAGTCAGACAGGACAAGGGGCGCAAGGATGTCCAAGTGGGTCTATATGTTTGGTGGTGGACGGACCGAGGGACGTGCCGGCATGAAGGATCTGCTGGGCGGCAAGGGTGCCAATCTGGCCGAGATGGCTGCGATCGGGCTTCCAGTTCCTCCCGGTTTTACCATTACGACTGACGTATGTACGTTTTACTATGCCAATGGCCGTACCTATCCCGCTGGCCTAGAGGATGCGATCGAGGCAGGGGTTGCCCATATCGCCTCGGTTATGGGGGCGTCTTTTGGAGACCGGAAACAGCCGCTTCTGCTGTCGGTTCGGTCGGGGGCCCGCGCTTCCATGCCCGGCATGATGGATACCATTCTCAATCTTGGCCTGAATGACGATACGGTTCTTGGTCTGATTGAAACATCTGGCGATGCGCGTTTCGCATGGGACAGCTATCGCCGTTTTGTGCAGATGTATTCCGATGTCGTTCTGGGGATTGGACACCATTATTTCGAGGAGTTGCTGGAAGATCTCAAGGCTGATCGCGGGTATATCCTTGATACCGATCTTCAGGCAGGAGACTGGAAGGAACTCTTGGGCTCCTATAAGGCCTTGGTTATGAAGCGCTCTGGTGCGCCTTTTCCGGATGACCCGTATGATCAGCTACGCGGCGCAATTGGTGCCGTCTTCTCCAGCTGGATGAACCAGCGTGCCATAACATACCGCCGTTTGCATGATATTCCGGAAGCGTGGGGAACGGCTGTCAATGTGCAGGCTATGGTGTTTGGCAACATGGGGAGTGACTGTGCGACCGGTGTTGCCTTTACGCGTGATCCGTCGACCGGTGAAGATACGTTTTTCGGAGAATATCTGGTCAACGCCCAAGGAGAGGATGTCGTGGCGGGTATCCGGACGCCACAGCATCTGACAATTCTGGGAAAACAGGCCAATCAATCTGATCTTCCAGCCTTGGAAGAGCTTATGCCAGATGTCTTTCGTCAGCTGGACGCTATACGCCGTATTCTGGAAAAGCATTACCGTGACATGCAGGATATCGAGTTTACAGTCCAGCGTGGGGCGCTGTGGATGCTGCAAACCCGCACAGGAAAACGTACACCTGCTGCCGCCTTGAAGATTGCGGTTGATCTTGCACGTGAGGGGCTGATCACGCGTGAAGAGGCTGTGATGCGGGTTGATCCGGGGCAGATTGACCAACTTCTGCATCCGATGCTTGATCCACGGGCTATCCGTGATGTTCTGACAACAGGCTTGCCGGCCAGTCCTGGGGCTGCTTCGGGTAAGCTGGTTTTTACCGCAGCCGATGCAGAAGCATGGGTTCGCCGGGGGGAGAAAGTTATTCTAGCGCGTGTTGAAACCAGCCCGGAAGATATTGGCGGCATGCATGTGGCCGAAGGTGTTCTGACATCCCGTGGGGGTATGACCAGTCATGCGGCTGTTGTTGCCCGTGGCATGGGGCGTCCCTGCGTTGCCGGGGCCGGAGCTGTGCGGATCAATGTCACGGATCGTGTGATGACCGTGTTGGGACGTGAAATCCGGGAGGGAGATCTTCTGACGCTGGATGGCTCGACCGGCCAGGTTATTTACGGGGCCGTTCCCATGGTTCGTCCTGATCTGGGAAAAGACTTTTCCCTTTTGATGGAGTGGGCGGACAGCATCCGCCGTATGGGCGTCCGTGCCAATGCGGAAACGCCTGCTGACGCGCGCGTGGCTCGTAGTTTCGGGGCTGAAGGGATTGGTCTTTGCCGTACAGAACATATGTTCTTTGAGCCTGGACGCATTGTGCATGTACGTCAGATGATCCTAGCCCGGGATGAGGATGGCCGACGCCAGGCGCTGGATCTTCTGCGTCCGTACCAGAGGGCTGATTTTATCGAGATCTTCCGTATTATGCACGGGCTTCCGGTCACGATACGCTTGCTGGATCCACCTCTGCACGAGTTTTTGCCCCATACAGATGCCGATATTCAGGAGGTAGCTGACTCTGCGGGCGTTGACGTGCGTACTGTACGCCAGGCCATTGCCCAGATGGCTGAGTCCAATCCTATGTTGGGGCATCGCGGCTGTCGTCTGGGGATTACTTTCCCTGAAATTTATGCAATGCAGTGTCAGGCTATTTTTGAGGCTGCGATTGAGGTTCCTCCCAAGGATGCACCGTCTATGGTGGAAGTGATGATTCCTCTTGTTGCAACCCGCCGCGAACTGGAGCTGACAAAAGCAATCGTTGATCAAGCAGCCAAGGATGTCTTTGCCCGGTGCGGAAAGACTATTCCTTACAAGGTTGGTACTATGATAGAGCTGCCACGCGCGGCGCTGTGTGCGGGTGATCTTGCTGATGATGCTGAATTCTTCAGTTTTGGAACAAATGATCTTACCCAGACCGCCCTAGGAATTTCGCGTGATGATGCGGCTCACTTCATGGATGCCTATCACCGGCATGGTGTTTATGCCAAGGATCCATTCGTGTCGATAGACTGCGAAGGAGTGGGGGAGCTTGTCAAGATTGCAACGGTTCGTGGGCGTGCGGCTCATCCCGGGTTGAAGGTCGGTGTGTGTGGGGAACACGGCGGCGATCCGGACTCGATAGACTTTTTCGAGGGCATTGGTCTTGACTATGTGTCGTGCTCTCCGTATCGCGTTCCCATTGCACGTTTGGCTGCAGCACGTTCAGCCTGCCGTCGTATAGGGAACGGACATAAGGAGCTTGCAGACAGTACGGCGTGATGAGGTCCTCATGACCAGAGGCCGTGTTGTGTTGTCTTGGCGGAATAGTCAAGCTGGTATGCATCCCGTTTGTTGCTTGGTTTCCGCTGTGTCACAGTGATTTCTGTGGGCGGGTGTTGCACCTGCCTTTGGCGTGTGGCAGTAAAGCGGACACCTGATATGACAAGCCTTTCCAGCCATAAAGACACATTGGGTACAGAGGCATGGGTTACTGAACGTGGATTGCAGGATGCTGTGCGTGTTGTACCTGCGGTTTCTGATGCCGTTCTAGCACACATTTCCTCTGATGCGGTGGGTGGATCTTCGGGGGTGTCGTCCTTTCGCGCCCGTTGGGATGGGTTGTTGTCAGTTGGAGTGACCGATTATCCCGAACCGCATCTTCCGCGCGATCCGGTTTATCGTTTGGCAACATCCATGTTTTTGTCCATGGCCGCCTCTGCCCTTGCCCGTCAGTTCCGCTTTCGTCCGTCTCGCTGTGATGCCGCGATTAACAGTCTGCACGGACGTATTATACCTGATCTTATGGGGTCCTCAGGCAGCGACAGCGTTCAGGCTATACCCTCTGCGGCCAAAGATGCACATTCCATTCTTATTTTGCGGCAGATGGCTGACACAGCTGCCGATGTTAATGATGCTGCCGTTGTTCTGGCATCACTGGCTCGCAATTCGCATATTACCAGCAGTTCTGGTGAAGCTATTTCCTCTGCCGCGACCGAACTTCTGGCCAGTGTTGAGGAAATTGCCCGCAACAGCGGTACCGCTTCGGGTGAGGCATCTGCTGCGGACGCCTTGGTCAGGGAAGGGGTCAGTGATGTCGAAAGAGCGCGGAATGCGATCAGGGATATTGCAGGGGCCGTTGAGCAAACAGCCTTGAGTGTGAGCGACCTGTCGACGGCTTCCGAGCAGATCGGTGAAATTTTGGTTGTGATTGAGGCCATTGCAAGTCAGACGAATCTACTAGCCTTGAATGCAACAATCGAGGCAGCCCGTGCCGGTGAGATGGGCAAGGGTTTTGCTGTCGTGGCAAACGAAGTGAAGACGCTTGCCAATCAGACAGCGCGGGCCACAGAAGATATTACCCGTCGTATTGATGCCTTGCGTGTTGGCATGACAACCATTCGTGAAACGATGGCGCGTTCGACTCGTGCTGTTGACATGGGGCGCTCCGCGATTGAGTCCATCCAAGAGAAAATGCACGCCGTATCGTCACAGGTGACAGAGGCAGCACGGCAAATGCAGGAGATTAATACAATACTGGGGCAGCAGAAAGAGGCAACCGGTGAAATTGCCCGCAGTATTACGGCTGTTGCGGAAATGTCGCGTGACAATGTGAGCTTGGTGACAAAGGTTGCAGACAGTATACACTCCAGTAATGATGCCGTCAGCAAAAGTGCAAAGGAGTGGTTTGTCGAAGGATCTGCACAAGGGTTGTGCGAAATGGCCCGCGTTGATCATATTCTGTTCAAGAAGCGGGTCGTTGATGTTTTGATGGGCAACGGGGAATGGCAGCCCACAGACGTTCCGGATCACCATAGCTGTCGTCTGGGGCGTTGGTATGATGCCTTGGATGATCAAAGAATCAAGGCGTTGCCGGAGTATGCTGCCCTGGAGGGTCCCCACGCCACTGTTCACGCTGAAGCCCGGAAAGCGCTTCAGGCGTGGTATTCCGGGGAGCGGGACAACGCACTTGTGCACCTTGATGAACTGCATGAAGCAAGTCGGGCCGTCATTTCCCTTCTCAATGCCTTGTCACGCAAACTGGATTAACCAGCCTCTATTAACCTTGTCTCAGCGGTTGTCCGGAAGGCGCAGCCAAGCGGGAGGGCAGGGTTTCAGGCGTGTGCTGTCGCAGCGTAAATCAGTCTCTAGGATGGCATCTAGGCGTACAACGCCCATGGCAAGAAAGCCTGTTCCGGTTTCATCAAGCGTGCTGCTGCGTATAATGCCAGCAGGTTGACCGTCAGACAGGGTGATTGGGCTGTTGCTTTGTGGCATGGTTGTGTCTTCCCCGCGCAGCGGAACAAGGCGTTTTTTGGTCAGGTGCTTCCACTTCATGCGGGCAGTTGTTTCCTGGCCAACGTAACAGCCCTTGCGAAAATCAACACCGCCCAGTTCATCGAAGCCGTATTCCAGCAGGAAGCCTTTCTCGGGTTCTATGTCCCGGCTACCATCAGGCAGGCCGTTGCGTATGCGGTTTTGTTCCCATGCAGCTTCGGCCATGTCAGCTGTGGTCAGCCCTGTCTCTGGAATGGCCTGGCGCGATGCAACGATGCGTATACCGCCAGCCGGCAAGCGCGGGTCCATGCAGGCAATGCCATCCCCGAATGCAATGGTATCGCCTGCATGGCTCAGGTTCCTCAGTGGTCCCTGAAATGGTGGCAGGGTACCAAAAACGGCCAGCTCCGGTACAGATTCCAGGGTGACCTTGGCGCGAAGCCGATAGCGCAGGAGGCGTGTCCGTAGGTCCTCCAGTCGCTCCCGTTCTCCCTCCAGCAGCAGGGTGTTGCCATGCTGGTAAATGAAGAATTCGTGCAGGAATTTTCCCTGTGGGGTCAGCAAGGCTGTCCACGCGCTATGGTTTTCTGTAATCGTACGAACGTCGGCAGAAACCAGCCCTTGCAGGAAGGTGCGATGGTCATCGCCGGACAAGATCAGGGCGCCTCGGTGAGCAAGCTCGTGAAACAGAGCAGTTTCTGGTGACATTCGTGGACTCAGGTCTGTCAGTTTTGTGATTACGTCCCGATTATGTGGGCGGGCTTATGGAGTCAAGCAAGAGAAAAGTCCTGTCAGCCGCGTTTTTCGGTCGGTCAGTTGACCGGGGCTGGTAATCTGGTGCGCAACCTCTTATAAGCGAAAGCATTCGTTGGTCGCCCGGCTGTTTTCTTGGACATGCGCTTTTGCTTTCTTGATGGCACTGCTGATTACAGTGTTTTCTCCCCCGATCATCATGCTTTGGGTGGTGCGGAGAAGGCTTTGCACGGGCTGGCTGATGCCTTGTCTGCCCGTGGGCACGGGGTTTCTGTTGCTTGTCGTGTATCCCAGCGCGTTGAATGCAACGGGATAGCCTACGTTCCTGTAGGCGAGGCGACAGACCTTGTAGCAGATGTTTCTGTTGCCTTTCGGGATCCAGCTTTGCTGGGTCAGGTATCGGCGCGACGGCAGTTGCTCTGGGTTACGGCATCACCCGAATATATGGCGCATCCGGTTGTACAGGCGCGTATCCTAGCTACAAGGGCGGGCGTTCTGTTTTGTGGTGCTGCGCAGCATCGCCGCTGGAGTGGAGACGGTCCTGCTTGGATTATGCCGGTTGGGGTTCGTTCCCCCTTTCTGGGGCGGAGCGTGAGAGCGTCTACTTCTGTTGATCCTGTCGCGGTTGTTACCACGCATCCGCAGCGTGGGCTGGACCGCCTTTTGGATATTTGGTGTGACCAGATCAGGCCCCATGTTCCCGAGGCAAGGTTGTTGGTCGTGTCGCGTCTCCTTGGATCTGGTCCGGATTATGTGCCTGTGGTTCTGAGGCCCCTGTTTGAGCGCGTTGAGGCTTTGGCCATCAAGGGTGTTGAAGTCTGTCTTCCGCCCGGCGACCTTGATCTGGCCACTCTCTGGTCCCGTGCTCGGCTACATCTTTACCCTACGTGTGATGATGATATGTGCTGCTGGACGCTGGCCGAAAGTCAAGCCTGTGGCGTTCCAGCTGTTGTTGGACCGGCTGGGGGAGCTGTTGACTGTATAGAGAATGGTGTATCCGGGTATTGTGTCCCCGATGATGCGGCACTGGCTGGTGTGGCTGTGCAGATTTTGCAGGATGATGGTGTGTTTTCTGGTTTGTCTGCCGCAGCAGGGGCGTCGTTCCGCCATCGATCATGGAATGATGCGGCTGTTTTTCTTGAGACTCTTGCCGCCGAGGTTTGTGTATGAGCCGTCTGTTGTTTGTCACCTCGACCCGGATCGGGGATGCGGTTCTGTCTTCTGGTCTTCTCGCTCATTTGGTTGGGGTTATGCCGGGGGTTCGTGTCACTGTTGCCTGTGGTCCTTTGGCGGCCCCTCTGTTCTCGGGATTGCCTGAGCTGGAACACCTGATCATCATGGATAAACGCCGTTGGGGTGGGCATTGGCTGGATTTATGGCGACAGGTTGCCACAACCCGCTGGGATGTCGTGGTTGATCTGCGTCGTTCAGCCTTGGCATGGTGCCTTCCCGTTGCTGGGCGGCGACTGGTTCCCGGTCGTGATACCGCAGCGCTCCATCGGGTTCGGGCTGCCGGTGCCTTGGTTGGTTTGGTGGATGATCCTCCTGCGCCTGTTTTGTGGACTACAGGTGATGATGAGCAGGAAGCATGTCAGTTCATTCCTGATGGTTCACCGGTTCTGGCCATCGGGCCGGCTGCAAACTGGCCTGCCAAGATCTGGCGTGCCGAGCGTTTCGCGGACCTTGTTGCGCGCCTGACCGCACCGGATGGTATCCTACCTGGGGGGCGTGTTGCTCTTTTTGGTGCACCGGATGAACGTCACCAGGCAGAGCAGGTTGTCCGTACCCTTCCATCGGATCGTTGTCTTGATCTTGTTGGCCGTTTGTCTCTTCCTGTTGCGGCGGCCTGCCTCCGGCGCTGTTCTTTCTATGTTGGCAATGACAGTGCGCTGATGCACATGGCTGCTGCTGTCGGCATCCCGACACTTGGTCTCTTTGGCCCGAGTGATGAGTGCCTGTATGGTCCATGGGGGCCCAAGGCGGCGTTTGTTCGTACGCCAGAAACCCTTCAGACCATCTATCCTCCCGGGTTTGACCATCGCAAGGCGGGGACTTTGATGGATGGCCTTACTGTCGAGAGTGTTTTTGATGCCGCTTGTCGTCTGTGGAGGCGTACCCGGTCATGAAGGAATTGCCCCGGCTTTCAGTCTTGGTTGTTGTCCATAATGAGGAAGCGCGTTTGCCGGCGTGTCTGGAGCGTCTGACGTTTGCTGACGAGATTGTGGTTGTTCTTGATCGGTGTACCGATCGTTCGCCTGACATTGCCCGTTCTGCCGGGGCTAGGATGATAGAAGGCGCCTGGCCGGTTGAGGGTGATCGTCGGAATGCGGGCATAGAAGCATGCCGTGGAGACTGGATTCTGGAAGTGGATGCAGACGAGCACGTATCGCCTGCCTTGGCTGCGGAGGTTCGTGCCGTTATTGCATCCTCCCTTTTCGACTGGCACGTTATTCCCGTCGACAATTACATTGGTACACGCTTGGTTCGTCATGGATGGGGATCCAGTTTTGGGAAGGCAGGGTGTCCGGCACTCTTCCGGCGTGGCGTGAAAATATGGGGTCGGCAGAGGGTTCACCCGGCTCTTCAGTGGTCTGGTGCACGCGGTCCAGCCCTGACCATTCCGCTTGTGCACTATGTCGATCGCAATATTTCCGATATGCTGCACCGTCTTGACCGGTATACTTCAGCGCGTGCTGCTGACTTGCGGGAGTCCGGCCAAGCAGGGTCTCTGGCCGGGGCTATTCGCTCGGCACTATCGCGTTTTTTACGGGTTTATCTGTTCCGCAAGGGGTATCGTGAGGGGCGTATGGGGTTGGTTGTGGCCTTGTGTACGGCGCTGTATCCGCTGCTTTCGTACATAAAGGCCATGGAGGAAACGGAAGAGGTTTAAACGTCTCTTGTAGGAGGCGGAGCCGTCCGTATGATGACAGGAGTTGCGTGCCACAGATGGTAAATCTTCGGATCCTGCAGGCTATGGCTGGTGCCCCGAATGGTGGAGCGGAGCTGTTTTTCGAGCGGCTTGTTCTGGCTCTTCATCGTGCCGGTGTCCAGCAGCACATACTCTTGCGTCCGGACAGTAACAGAATGGCCCGCCTGCGTGAGGGGGGACTTGATCCGGTGGCTCTTGGTTTCGGCGGGCGGTTTGATTTTTCTACACGCCGCGCTTTCCGTCGGGAAATTGAGAGATTCCAGCCTGCTGTTGTTCTGACCTGGATGAACCGGGCGACGTCTTTTTGTCCGTCCCGAACGCAGATCTCTGTTCCGTTCGTGCATGTTGGCCGCTTGGGTGGCTACTACGATCTGAAGTATTATCAGTCGTGTGACCATCTGGTATGCAATACCCGTGATCTTGTTGACTATGTGACAAGTCATGGTTGGCCGGTAGAGCGAGCCCACTATCTGCCTAATTTCGTTGATGAACGTACGGTGCCGCCGGTCAATCGCGCTGCTTTTTATACCCCTGACCGTGTGCCTATTGTGTTTGCACTGGGGCGGCTGCACGAAAACAAGGGGTTTGATACCCTGATCCGTGCGTTTGCGCGTTTGTCAGACGTGTACCTGTGGATTGCCGGTGATGGGCCGGAGCGGGAACGTTTGGAAGCACTGGCCTATGAGGTCGGTGTACGCCCGCGTGTTCGTTTCTTGGGGTGGCGCGATGATGCCCCGGCTTTTCATGCTTCGTGCGACCTGTTTGTATGCCCTTCGCGCCACGAGCCCTTGGGGAATGTTGTGCTGGAGGCCTGGGCGCAAGGGCGGCCTGTTCTTGCTGCTGCAAGTCAGGGACCGGCAGCACTGATCAAGCATGGCGTGAATGGGCTTTTAACCCCGGTTGATGATATTGATGCGATGGCGGACGCCATTCGTCAGGCTTTGCGGGATCGTGATCTTCTGGCGCGCCTTGCTGAAGAGGGGCGCAAAAGCTTTACGGAAGAATTCACTGAAAGCATTGTTGTCGGCAAGTACAGGAGCTTTTTTGCCCGGGTGTCGGCCTGATGTGTGGCATAGCGGGTTTTTTTGCCGCTCATGGGGCGGTGCCGGAGGCTGGGTTGATGGCTATGGCCGATGCCTTGGCTCACCGTGGCCCCGATGGTGTTCATGTACATGTTGATGGCCCTGTCGGGTTGGTACACACTCGCTTGGCTATTATTGATCCTGCTGGTGGTGATCAGCCACTTTTCTGGCCTAGAGGCCGCGTTCTGGTCGCCAATGGCGAGATTTACAATGATCCATCTGTCCGCAAGGATATGCCCGCCGCTCCTTTCCGTACGGGTTCGGACTGCGAGAGTCTTCTCGCTTTGTATGATCGCCAAGGCCTTTCATTTCCGGCCTCTTTGCGGGGCATGATTGCTTTTGCCTTGTATGATTCTGCGGAAGATATGCTGCTGCTTGGGCGGGATCCATTCGGGATCAAGCCGTTATATGTGGTTGAGCATGCTGATGGTGTCGCCTTTGCGTCCGAGGCCCAGGCGCTGGTTGCGGGTGGGTTTGTGGCTCCTTCTCTTTGTGCAGATGCTGCGGGTGAGTTACTAAATCTACAGTTCACAACGGGACGTCGGACGGTGTTGGACGGTATTCGTCGTTTGCTTCCCGGCGAGATGATTATGATCCGCAAGGGGCGTATTGTTGACAGCTGCCGTCAGCCCTTGCCATTACGCAGCAGCCAGCCCCCCCTTGAAACGGAAGAAGAAGCTCTTCGGGCTTTGGATCAGTCTTTGATAGACAGTGTTACCGTACACCAACGGTCTGATGTGCCTTATGGCATGTTCCTGTCCGGGGGCGTTGACAGCGCGGTTCTCCTAGCCCTGATGGCCCGTCTGAACGAGCGCCCGGTTCTGGCCTTCACGGCGGGTTTTCCGGAAACGGGTGTGCACGATGAACGGGATCATGCGCGTTCTCTTGCCCAAACTGTCGGGGCAGAGCATATCGAGCTGGCGGTAACCGATCGGGATTTCTGGGACTGTTTGCCCCGGATTGTCGCTTGTATGGACGATCCGGCAACCGACTATGCCATTATCCCTGTCTGGCTCCTGGCGCGGGCAGCACGTCCCTATGTAACGGTTGTTCTGTCCGGTGAGGGAGGGGATGAGTTGTTCGCCGGTTATGGCCGTTACCGTGCGGCTTCACGGCCATGGCCTTTCACCCGGACGATGCGTCGTCGTGGACTGTTTGAGGGATTGGGCGGAAATCTCGGTCGTTTCCCTTCATGGCGCACCGGCTATAAGGCATCCGAGGAAGATGCAGGCCGTACGGTTCATGACCGACTGTTGCGTGCGCAGTATATTGATTGTGCGGATTGGTTGCCCAACGATCTCTTGACCAAGCTTGATCGTTGTTTGATGGCTCATGGCATGGAAGGACGCGTGCCCTTTCTGGATCCGGTCGTGGCCGAGCTTGCGGCCCGCCTTCCACGGTCCTTGAAGATACGTGGAGGGCAGGGGAAGTATATTTTGCGCCGTTGGTTGGAGAATGCCTTGCCTCAGGCCAAGCCGTTTGCACCCAAAAAGGGATTTACGGTGCCTGTCGGGGAGTGGATAGCGGCCCGTGGGCAGGAACTTGGGGCCTTGGTTGCCAAGGGAGAGATGGCCCGTCGTGTGACTGATCCTGCTGTTGTTCGCTCCTTGTTTATGGCATCGGGTCGGCGGGAGCGTTTTGCCGCCTGGTCGTTGTTATTTCTGGATTTGTGGTATCGCCGCCATATTATGGGGCAGGCGATGGATGGTGATGTTTTTCATGTTTTATCATCTCCCCCCTAGAGGCGTGTAAAGGAAGGTTATGTAGCTTGTAGACAACCTTAAGTGTATATGATACCTGTGGCTACTTACGGGCAATAATCAATCCTCCGGGTGTTGTGATGATCCATAACAGCGAATTCTTTGACCTTGTCCTGTCTGGTGGGACCGTCTGGATGCCGGGTGGTGCTGTCCTGACTGATATCGGTATCCAGGGCGGGCGGATTGCGGCTTTTGGTTCCTTGGGGACCCGGGGGGAGCGTGTTGTTGACTTGGGTGGCCTGACCGTCTTGCCTGGTGTTATTGATAGTCAGGTTCATTTCCGTGAACCCGGACTGGAGCATAAAGAGGATCTGGAGACAGGCACCCGTGCCGCTGTCCTTGGCGGTGTAACAGCTGTCTTCGAAATGCCCAATACGCAGCCGGGTACCGTCAGTGCCGAAGACTTGGCTGACAAGCTGTTCCGGGCTGTGGGGCGCACATGGTGTGATTATGCCTTCTATATTGGTGCAACAGCGGGCAACTTACAGGACTTGGCAGAGCTGGAGCGTATCCCCGGCTGTGCGGGAGTCAAAGTTTTTATGGGCTCGTCAACAGGCTCCCTGCTGGTAGCTGATGATGACACCCTAGCC
Source organism: Haematospirillum jordaniae (assembly GCF_001611975.1). GTDB lineage: Bacteria > Pseudomonadota > Alphaproteobacteria > Rhodospirillales > Rhodospirillaceae > Haematospirillum > Haematospirillum jordaniae. Next base: position 2,069,122 of record NZ_CP014525.1, on the reverse strand, counting down.
GATGTCTTGTCGCAAGGTTGCCGCCGGATTGCTGTTCATTGCGAGGATGAGGAGCGTTTGAAAGAACGCAGGGGTATCGTCAATGGTGGTGCTGATGTTGCCATGCATCCTGCGTGGCGTGACGAAGAAACCGCCCTTCTGGCAACAACCCGTCTGTTGAAACTTGCCAGAAAGGCACGCCGACTTGTTCATGTGTTGCATGTGACAACGGCGGCAGAAATGCAGCTTCTGGCAACGTGCAGGGATTTTGCTACCGTCGAAGTGACACCTCAGCATCTGACATTTGCCGGCCCCGGGGATTACGAGAGACTTGCCACACGTCTCCAGATGAACCCTCCGATCCGTGATGCGGCACATCGCGAGGCCCTGTGGCAGGCCGTATCGGATGGTGTTGTTGATGTCATCGGGTCTGATCATGCGCCCCATACCCTAGAGGAAAAGGCACGTCCGTATCCCGACAGTCCATCTGGTATGACCGGCGTCCAGACACTGGTTCCGGTTATGCTGACCCATGTTGCCAGTGGCCGTTTGTCCCTTGCGCGATTTGTGGATCTGACCAGTGCCGGACCGGCGCGAGTCTTTGGAATAGCCGGGAAGGGGCGAATTGCACTTGGCTATGATGCAGATCTGACGATTGTGGACTTGAAGCAGCGCTGGACGATCAGCGATTCTTGGATTGCCAGTCGCTGTGGGTGGACGCCCTTTGACGGATTTCACGCCACGGGGCGCCCTGTTCATACGGTTGTACGCGGTGCTTTTGCCATGCGCGATACGATGGTCAGTGGCATTCCTACCGGGAGCCCCATCCGTTTCTGTGGTGTGCCAGCGCGGTCTTCGGTTCCCGTTGCCTGATATCAGGGCGGGTTCAGGCCCATTTGCCAGAAGTTGCTTTCCAGCACGCAAGCAGTATTGAACGTTCTGACCAAGCTTGTCCAGCGTGGTGATGTGTCAGGCCGATCACCCAATGCGCGACAGGAAATCCGGTCCAGAAGCGTGCTGACCGCGTGGCATACATCCTGATATTCAGGACTGGCGTAGGTCCTTATCCAGTCTGCGTAGGGATGTTGTGACAGCATGTCTTTATTCTGTGCGGCTAGTTCGTTTCCGATGGCACCATACCCGAAGACGCATGGGGCCAATGCCACCAGAAGATCCAGAAGATCACCGCGTAGGCCGCAATCCATGACAAAGCGGGTATAAGCGATATTGGCAACCTCTTCATCCGTCTTTTCCAAGTCGGACAGGGTTATGCCCTCTGCCTCGCACGTCTGCACATGCAACGGCATTTCGTGCGTGGTCAGGGCATGAACGGTTGAGGCGCACTGGCGTATATCCTCGACGGTTTCAGCCTTGAATGCAGCTAAGGACCACGCCCGCGAGAAGTGAACCAGAAAGATGTAATCTTGCCTGAGATAGTGCAGGAAAGCCTTGCGGGACAGAGTTCCATCGCCTAGAGCCTGAACAAAAGCATGCTGGGTATAAGCATTCCAAGCCGGGCGTGACTGATCCACAAGGCTGTCAATCAGTGGGCGATGAGCAACTTCAATTTTGGCAGGGTAATGCACGGTGTCGGATCCAATATTGACGTGTTCTCTTCAAGATGCAGCCGCCACGCTGCCTAGGCCCTTGTCGCGGTGGGCAACGCGCTTGGCCCCCAGCCACAAGCAGATAGCAACCCAGCTTGTCACAACAGACAGTGATGTCAGGTAGTCCGGGTTCGACAGGCATTCAGCAGCCGTTTGATAGAACGGAATGCGCATAACGGTCAGGGCATGGGCAACCGGATTGGCCATCATGACGACTTGCAGCCACAGTGGGGCACCTGTAACCGGAAAGAGGGCTCCTGACAGAAGCCACAGTGGCATCAGAAAGATCATCATGATGGCGTGGAAACCTGATGTTGATTTCATGGTCCATGCAATGGCAAAGCTGAGAGCGGCATAGCCCAGCGCAGATAACACCATGGCCAGAAAGACCAGAAGCAGTCCGCTAGCGGTGATGGGGATATCCAGAAACGGAACCGCTAAAAGCAAAATAAGGCTTTGGAAAAGGGCAATGCTGGTTCCGCCACCAACCTTACCCAGCACAATTGCCATCCGTGGCACCGGCGCGGTCAACACACCTTGAAGAAAGCCATGCTCCCGATCCTCGATGACTGTAATGATCGAGAAGATCGAGGCAAACAGGATCAGCATCATCAGTACGCCGGGATAGAAGTATTCCACATAGCTGATTCCCTCCATACCGGGAGGGCGGAAGGAGGGAGAGAACCCGGTTCCAAGGAACAGCCAGAACAGGAGCGGCTGCCCCAAGCTTCCGACAACGCGGTGCGGTTGGCGTATAAAGCGGATGAATTCACGCTGTGCCAGATAAAAAGCGGGAAGCACCAGTGCGTTCATGGAACTTTCTCCAGGGCGGGGGAGCTGGTGTGCTCAACCACTTTCTTGCCGGTCACGTGTACGAAAACGTCCTCAAGATCCGGCTGACGAACCCCGATCGACAGAATCTCGGCGCTGTGATGTTCCAGAAGACCACTGATCAAGGATGCTGCTTTGTCGGCATTTGTATTGTCGATGCGCAGCTCGTCGCCATAGCGCCATGATGTCTGCCCAAATTCCGAGGACAGGATGGTCGCAAAGGCTTGTGGATCACGTGGGGTCATCACCACCATGGTTGCCCCGACCCGGGATTTCAGCATATCCGGGCTGTCATGGGCCAGAAGCCTGCCATTGTGCATGATGGCCACCGTATCAGCATAATCGGCATCGGAGAAGACGTGGCTGGTCATCAGGATCGTTATGTTTTCATCCTGCTGCACGCGTTTGAGTGTGTTTAGGAAAGAGCGCCGGCTGGCTGGATCAAGCCCTGTTGTTGGTTCATCTAGCAAAAGAATGCGAGGGCGTGTCAACAAGCACTTTGCAAGTTCGACCTGTCGGGCCAGTCCACCGGAAAGAGTCTCCACCCGCTCATCCAGTCGATCGCCGAGGTCTGTCCATGCCAAGGCCTGAGTACAGCGTGTCCTATACTCCTTTGCCCCCAAGCCATGCAGACGCGCATGCAGGCGAAGATTCTCGGCAACGGACAATTGTTTATCCAGTGCGGGGCTCTGGAAAACCACCCCCGTTATACGCCTGGCAGCCTCGGGATTGACCAGTACGTCGGATCCATCAATATGGATTGACCCCGAAGAAGGCTGCGACAGCCCGCACAGCATGCGAAAAAGACTTGATTTGCCACTGCCGTTCGGGCCGGACATGATACATAGCGTACCCGTTTCAACGGTCAGGTCCAAGTTGTTCAGAGCCATCCGCTGCGGCTGGCGTCGTGATCCTGGATAGGTATGACAAAGGTTGCGAACAACAATCATCCGTGCAGGTGTTCCGTACAATGTTGGGCGGCTGTCGCGGCAAGAGTACCCGTTATTTCATACTCGGTTTCGGGCTGCAACAGTGGGGTATCGCCGTTTATCTTTGCTCTTGTGCGATTGGACCTGATCGGCCACCTTGATCGCCTTGTCCTGTATGTGGAAAGGACGGAGTGTGAGAGCACGTCAAGATCTGTTCAGCATTGGGCACCTGGCCAAGCAGAGTGGCTGCAAGGTGCCAACAATTCGGTATTATGAGCAGATCGGTCTGATGCCTGTTCCGAATCGTACGGCCGGTAATCAGCGTGTTTACGGGCCGGCGCATCTGGACCGTCTCAGCTTTATCAGGCACAGCCGTGAGCTTGGTTTTACCCTCGATGACATTCGCGAGCTTTTGCGTTTGTCTGATCATCCGGAAAAACCTTGCCATGAAGTGGATCATATCGCCATGCGCCACCTGCACCGTGTACGCGACCGCATTGCTAGGTTGCGGCGTCTGGAGCAAGAGCTGGAGCATATGTCCGAGCACCCGAATGGCCATACAGTCCGTGCTTGCCGTGTGATCGAGGTTCTTTCGGATCACAGTCACTGTCTGTCACCCAGTCATACCTCTTCAGAGGATCCGTCCGGGCGTGGATAACCGATCGACAGGACTTCCAGTGTACTGATGCCGGCTGGGGTACGAACGGTTACGGTGTCTCCGATACCAGCTTTCATCAACGCCCGGGCAACAGGGGACTGCCAGCTGATTGAGCCTGTGGCCATGTTTGCCTCGTCCTTGCCTAGAATGGTGACGGTTTTTTCTTCATCGCGTTCATTGACAAAGGTCACTGTGGCACCAAAGAAAACCTGTGACCGGTTTGTTTGCCGTGATGGATCGATTACCTCTGCGCAGTCTATCCGTTTCAACAAGAAGCGGACCCGCCGGTCAATCTCACGCAGGCGCTTTTTGTTATACAAATAGTCACCGTTTTCTGATCGGTCGCCATTTTGCGCAGCCCGCCACACGGCCTCTACGGTCTTCGGCCTCTCAATGGTCCACAGGTGGCGGTATTCTTCTTTCAACGCCTTCAGACCATGCGGGGTGATCAGGTTCCGTTCCGTTTTCCCGTCTGGGGCGGGTGTGTTGGCAGACCGGATCATGACCGGGGTTCCTTCTTGTTCTGCTTTGTCTTCCACCCTGCTTTGGCTAGGGCATGGGCGAGCGCATTATCAGTGTTCTGACTCGTTGTGTTATCCTTGCCCTTCTGATGTGCCCGTGGTGTTTTCCGGGTTTCATCCAGTCCTGGTGTTCGGGGCTGGTTACGGGTCTTGCCGGGTTCTTCATCCATCCGCCGTGTCAACGCGATACGCTTACGTTGCAGGTCCACATCCAAGACTTTCACTTTCACCACATCGCCGACCTTTACAACACTTCTTGGATCTTTGACGAAGCGGTCGGACAAGGCGGAAATGTGGATCAGCCCGTCTTGGTGTACACCGATGTCCACAAAGGCCCCGAAGTTGGCAACGTTGGTAATGGTTCCTTCGAGAATCATGCCGGGTTCAAGATCGGCCACTTTCTCCACGCCGTCGCGGAACTGCGCTGTTCTGAATTCTGGTCGCGGATCGCGTCCGGGTTTTTCCAGTTCCTTCAGAATGTCGATGACGGTCGGGGTACCAAAGCGATCGTTGGCAAAGGATTCCGGCCGCAACGTATGGAGCAGGGGAAGATTGCCAATCACATGCGTGATGGTGGTCTTGGCAACGGTCAGTATGCTTTGCACAACGGAATAGGCTTCCGGATGAACCGCCGATGCATCTAGGGGCTCATCGCCATTGAAAATGCGCAGGAAGCCGGCGCACTGTTCAAAAGTCTTTGGCCCCAGCCCTGTTACTTTCAGCAAGGTCTGACGGTTCCTGAATGCACCGTTGCTGTCGCGGAAGGCGACAATATTCTCGGCCAGTCGTTCCGAGAGGCCGGCCACACGACTGAGGAGGGGGACCGAGGCTGTATTCAGGTCCACGCCAACAGCGTTAACGGCATCTTCAACAACCACATCCAGTGCCCGGGCCAGTTCCGGCTGAGACAAATCGTGCTGGTACTGGCCAACGCCGATACTTTTGGGGTCGATCTTGACCAGTTCTGCAAGGGGATCCTGCAGGCGTCGTCCTATGGAGACCGCACCGCGAAGCGAGACATCAAGATCCGGCAGTTCCTGTGATGCCCAAGCTGAAGCAGAGTATACGCTGGCACCAGCCTCGCTCACCGTAACCTTGGTGGTCCGCTGTTCCGGCAGCTGTCGGATCAGTTCGTTAGCCAATGTATCAGTTTCACGGCTTGCGGTGCCGTTGCCGACCGCGATCAGCTGTACCTGATGTTTGATGACCAAGCGGCCCAGCGCTTCCAACGATTCATTCCATTGTTTACGGGGCTCATGCGGGTAGATTGTTGTTGTTTCAAGTACCTTCCCGGTCTGGTCGATAACTGCGACCTTTACCCCTGTACGGTACCCCGGGTCCAGGGCCAGTGTTGTCCGCATACCTGCCGGGGCTGCCATCAACACATCTTTCAGATTGGCAGCAAAGACTTGTATCGCTTCTTTTTCTGCTTTTTCACGCAGGCGTGTGGTTATGTCTGTTTCAATATGTCCGGACAGCTTGTTTTTCCATGCGGCCCGCACGGTCTCGACAAGCCACGGATCACCGGGGCGTCCCTTGTTGCCAATGCCGAAGCGGCTGGCAATACAACGCAGGCAGGTTTCGCTGTCTCCTGTTTTCTCGTCACTGTCCGGATGCCGTAATGACAGACGGAGAATACCTTCTGCGGCGCCCCTGAACATGGCCAGCGCGCGGTGGCCTGCTATGTGGCGTACGGGCTCGCGATGATCAAAGTAATCGGTAAACTTGTTTCCCTGATCGGTTTTCCCTTTGATAACATTGGAGAATAAAATCCCTTCAGACCACATCATCTCCCGCAGGGTTCCGACGAGTTCTGCGTGTTCTGCGAACCGTTCAATCAGGATGTGGCGTGCCCCTTCCAGCGCCTCTGCAGGGTTTGCAATTCCCTTGTCAGCATCAACAAAGCTGCGGGCCTTGATTTCAGGATCGTGTCCCGGGTTTTCAAGAAGAGCATTGGCCAATGGCTCAAGCCCGGCTTCGCGGGCTGTGGTGGCTTTGGTACGGCGCTTGGGGCGATAGGGGAGGTAGATATCCTCCAGCTTGGCCTTTGTATCGGCACTGTCAATTTTGGCGTGCAGGTCAGCGGTTAGTTTGCCTTGGCTGTCGATACTCTTGAGGATGGTGTTTCGCCTGTCCTCTAGGTCACGCAAGTATCCCAGTCGCTCTTCCAGAAAGCGGAGCTGTGCATCGTCCAGCCCGCCTGTTGCTTCCTTGCGGTAGCGGGCAATAAAAGGAACGGTTGCTCCTGTAGCAAGAAGATCAATTGTAGCATTAACCTGAGATTCCCGACAGCCGAGATCCTGTGCAATCAAGGAGGCAATAGTCGACATAGGCGTAGTTGTCCGTTGTTCTGCTGTTTCCCGTTTGCCGGACCCTAGCTTGCTTTCATGGTTCAGAGAAGGGTCAGGGTGTTCGCGCGCATTATCTTTTGTGTATGAGTGTATCTATATCTGTCTGTCTGGATACAGTTCCTTTGGCGGTGGAATGTATTTTTGACTGTCAATGAGAGTATGGACCCCGTCTCATACAGGGTATCGGGCGAGGGCGTCATGTTTTTTTCCAGATATGACAACGATTTTATCCAGATGCTGTCGCGTGCAACACTGGATGCACTGCCCGATGCAGTCATGATTGCTGACAGTGAAACCCTGACCATTCAGTTTGCCAACAAGCGCAGTATGGAGATTCTTGCTCCTCTGGAGAGGTGGCTGCCGGTTCCTCTCAGCAGTCTGATCGGCACTAGTATTGATGCGTTTCATAAAAATCCTGCTCATCAGCGTGCCTTGCTTGCAGATCCGAGTAATCTGCCACACCGGGCTATCGTGTCTTTGGGGGCGCACAAGCTGGAACTGAAGCTTTCAGCCATTTACGATGGCAAGGGGCGCTATGTTGCAATCTGTCTTACATGGTCGTTGGCGACAGAGCACCTGCGTGTGGAAGCAGAAAATAACGCACGTTTGCAGATGCTGGACCTCATGCCCGTAAACATTATTCTCTGTAACAAGAATGGCATTATAACGTACACAAACAAGAGGAGTCGCGAGACCCTGAAGAAGATAGAACATCTCCTGCCCTGTAAGGCCGAGGAGGTGATTGGGAAGAGCTATGACATCTTTCACCGCCGCCCAGAATATCAAAGGCAGATTATAGAAAAGCTTGGTGACCGGCAGCACCGTGCAGTTGTACACGTCGGGGACGAGGCAATGGACCTTCGCGTCAACCCGGTCAAGGATCATGCAGGGGCTGTGATCGGTACCATGGTGACGTGGTCGCTCGTCACCGAGCAAGAGCGTCTTACCAACATGGTCACGGAGCTGGCCTCCAAGGTTAATACCATATCGACAGACCTGAAGATTCAGGCGACAGAAGGTGCTGCTGCTGCGGAGGAAACATCCAACCAGGCGGCGTCTGTGATGGCAGCCGTGGAGCAGCTCAGCGTATCCATCAATGAAATCAGTGCCCGTTTGTGTGATGCGGCCCGCATCAGCCATGAAACCAGGGAAGAGATGCGGCAGATGTTAGATCAAGTGTATGCCATGGATGAGGCATCGACGCAGATTGATGCGGTTATTTCTATGATTGCTGCGATTGCCGCTCAAACAAAAGTCTTGGCATTGAATGCTGCCATAGAGGCGTCGCGTGCTGGTTTCGAGGGCAAGAAGTTTGCCGTTGTTGCCGAAGAAGTTCATTCCCTAGCGCACCAGGCAGCGGAATCTGCGGTCTCTGTTGGTGATCGCATTGGTCTCCTGAAGGATACAACAAAAGCATCCCAAGACATTGCCCATCATCTGATGGAGCAGGTTGAGAACCTGTCGGAGATCTCTGCAGCCATTGCTGCCTCTGTCGAGGAGCAGAGTGCAGCTACATCAGAAATCAGCGGTAACGTTGCGCATGTATGTACCGCGATCGATACCACCAGCAAAGCCTCCAGCTCTACACTGGCAGCGGCCAGGGAGCTGGATCAGCGCAGCGGCAAGCTGGAGGGAATTATCAAGGACCTGATGAATATGGACGAGCGCTGATTTCCTTCAGAACATGTCAAAAGCAGGAACAGGCACAGGTGCCGTTCTTGGTCTTGGTGCCTCTTCTTCCAGTGTTTGCAGCACAGCCCTGACTGACGTGGCTACCTTCTCCATCTGATCATTGGTGATGCAGTACGGTGGAAGCAGGTAGACCGTGTTGCCCAAGGGGCGGATGAGCATACCGGCTTGCAGGAACAGGTCTCTCAACCGTGGTGCCAAGGATGATGCATAGCCAGGATCGGCGCATTCCAGATCAAAGGCTGCAATGGTCCCGGTAACCCGGAAGCGCCGCGTCAACGTGCTTCCAGCCACAATGTCTGCCAATGTACTACGGTGGAATCTTTCAATCTGGTGGCGTGCATCCTTGCAGGCATCTGTTATCAGAAGATCCAGTGATGCCAAGGCGGCAGCACACCCCAGCGGGTTTGCCGTAAAAGAGTGCCCGTGCAGGAAGGCACGGTCTACCGAATCGCCCATAAAAGCTTGGTAAACAGCATCACTGGTTACCGTAGCGGACAGGGGCATAAAGCCACCGGTCAGGCCCTTGGACAGGCATATGAAATCAGGTGCAACTCCTGCCTTAACGCATGCAAACAGATCTCCGGTTCGTCCGAAACCTGTCATGACCTCATCAAAGATAACCATGATACCGTGATGGCGCAGGCGCTCTGTGACAGCATGCAGAAATGCCGGGCGGTGCATGCGCATGCCGCAGGCCCCTTGAACCAAAGGTTCGATCAGGGCTGCGACCGTTGTCTGTCCATATTGGTCAAGATGGGCTTCCAGCGCTTTCAGGGCGCGCTGTTCGCTGATATCGATCAGATCATGCCCGATGGAGGAATCATGGCAAGCAATCGGCATGATATCTACTGGAAACAGAAGTTGCTTCCAGGCCCGGAAGAAGTTTGACGAGGCCCCGGCTGACATGGCCCCAATGGTGTCACCATGATATCCGCCCTCGAAGGCCAAGAACCGGGTCCGCTGCTTTTCTCCTTTGTTAGTTGCATGCTGGAAAGCCATTTTCATCGCAACTTCTACGGCTGTTGAGCCATTGTCAGAGAAGAAAACGCGGGATAATGGGTCTGGTAGCAGTGCAGCAAGGCGACTGGCCAAGCGTATGGCTGGCTCGTGCGTAAATCCCGCAAAGATCACGTGTTCCAGCGTTGCAGCCTGTTCTGCTACGGCACGGGCTATGGCGGGATGCGCATGCCCATGCAGATTGACCCACCACGATGAAATCAGGTCCAAGATATGGCGCCCATCCGTCGTTGTCAGAACGGCCCCTGATGCAGACCGTATGGGTATGGCATCCGGAGCTGTCATGGCCTGGGTGAAGGGATGCCACAGGTGGGCTCGGTCTAGGGCAATCAGGCTGCTGGTTTCCATATCCATCATCATTGCTCCGCTTTACATCCAGGCCGAAAGGTCAAGGGTTTCTGCTGCGTGCCGGATGGATGTCCGGCCCAGAGGGGAGAGTACGGGAATATGGCCAATTACGGGAACCTGTCCAAGTCGCTTGATTGTATTGATATTGTCCGGGTTGTCCGGCCCGCAGAACAGAACCCCTGCAACAGGGATATGGCGTACCTTGAGTGCTTCCAGGCTGAGCAGGGTATGGTTGATTGTTCCCAGTCCTGTACGGGCGATGATGATAACGGGTAACCCCAATCTTTTTATGATATCGATCATCATGACCTGATCGGTCAGGGGCACCATCAGGCCACCGGCGCCCTCAACGATCAGGGGGCGTTTGGAGGGAAGCCTGTTCTCCAATTGCGCTGGTTCAATGGTTTTCCCTTCAAGCCGAGCTGCTTGATCTGGTGATAGTGCAGCCTTGAAAGAGAAAACAGGCGCAGGGAAATCATCCGGGTGATGGCCTGTCAGGTTGGCTACTGTTGCTGTATCTCCGCCCGGCAGATCATCGGTGCCGGACTGCACCGGCTTCCAGTACAGTGCACCTGTTGCCTTGACTAGGCAAGCACAGGCAACGGTTTTCCCGACATCTGTATCGGTGCCAGTGACAAAAAAGCCGCGGAATTCTGTCTTCATGGTCGGCTCCATATAACAGTCAGGATTTCATAGGTCATGGTCAGGGGGTGCCCCTGCGTTATGCGCATCAGGCGACGCATCTGGGATACGGTCATGGGTACTGCTTGTTGTGGGGCTGTACGGGCCCCGGTATGGCGCAGATGGTTAAGAAACTCGAACAGGTTTGCACAGGACATCGGCACACTATGTGCGGAGATATGCGCATGGGGCAGGTTCATGGCCAATGTATCCTGATTTGGCCCTAGGGGTGCGGGCGCTTGTACGCCGGCCTGACTGCACAGGGATCTCCACTCGGCGAATGTCTGCGATCCGGGCAGGGTTATTGCCAGAACTCCTCCGGGACGCAATAAACTGTAAAGCCGCTGTAAAGCCACGGGACAATCAGAGAACCACTGTGCTGTCATGTTCGACACCACAAGATCGACCGATTGCGGGGGAAGGTCCGGCCATTCTCCATCCATGCACCGGCCATTCACATTTATGGCATGGGGCTGCATGCGGCGCAGACAGGCCTGAACCATAGATGGCGCAACATCTGTAGCTTGCCACAGGGCAGGGCGAAGGATCGGTGCAAGCTGTTCGGTCAGGAAACCGGTTCCACACCCGACTTCCAGAACAACAGGGTGGGAGGGCAGGTTAGTAGCCTTCAGGTTTTCAGCAAGGGTTGTTGCAATGTTGCGCTGGATGGCGGCGGCGGTATCATAGGTTGTTGCCGCATCATTGAAACGCCGGGCAACCTTCTGTTTCCAGGCGATCGTGTTCATGACCGGATGATCCTGATAATAGCGTTGGCAACAATATGTGGGTGGCTGTGTAGCAACCTGTGTCCGCCCTCCTGGATGATCACGGTGGAATCACCAAAGCAGGCCCGGCTGTGTGCAACAGATACAAGAGGATCCCTGTCTCCAGCCAGCGCAAGGACAGGCTGTACCGGGCGTCTGTCTGCTTCAAGAAGGCGGGTCAACCCGGCAGACAAGGCTTCGTGGTTATAGGTCACGCTGTCATCCGGGAAACGGAAAGCCTCAATGCTGGATAAAAAGGTTGTGACCGTGGTTTCCGCATCTTCATCAAGCCGTTTCTGCATGCGCTGGAGAATGCGTGCAGGTATTCCTTCCGGGAACTCTGTCCCTGCACAGAACCGGGTGAATCCATTGACAGCCATCCATGGAATGCCGCCCAGATCGGGGTGATCCAGTGCGTCCAAGCATCCAAGGGAATACCCTACAATAAGGTCAGGCCTGTGTCCGGACCATGGATTCTGTTGGCCGAAATACCCTGCGTCGGGGCATTCTGTATCCAGGTCGTCCGGTAGATTGGCTTGGACTTCCTTCCAGTCTTGAGCAGAGCCGGCCCAGCCATGAAGCAGAAGAATGCGTGTCATGCGCCGCACCGTGCAAAGGCCTGGAAAGCATCCAGCAGTCTATCAATATGGTCACGGGTGTGTAGCGCCGACAGGGCAATCCGCAGGCGTCCCGTGCCGGGGGGAACGGTTGGTGGACGGATGGGAACCACCAGAAAGCCCCTGCCTTCCAGCATACTTGCTGCAGCCAGTGTGTCGTGGTCATTGCCGATGACGGCGGGAATAATCTGGGTATCGGAGGCCAGTGTATCAATCCCGATCTGTCTCAACCCTGATCGCAGTGTGTTGCCGATCTCCAGCAGATAGCGGCGCTGGTTCTCAAGGGAAGGCAGGATTTCCAGCGCGGCAAGGGCTGCGGCCAGAACTGGTGGCGGCAGTGCGGTCGCATAGATAAACCCTCTGCAGTGGTTGATGAGCCACGCGCGCAGAAGGGCAGAGGTCGCGACAAATGCCCCATAGCCGCCCAAAGCCTTGCCAAAGGTACCCATCACAATGTCAACCTTGCCCTTGACGACGGGATCGGCACACAGCCCGGCTCCGTCCGGCCCCAGAACGCCTGTGGCATGTGCTTCGTCAACGTATAGAAGAGCACCATGTTCCGTGGCCAGCCTTACCAGTTCTTGCAGGTTTGCACGGTCGCCATCCATACTGAACACGCTTTCCGTAATGATGATCCGTGTCTCGCTTTGATGGCTGTGTTGCTTCAGCAGATCAGAGAGATGAGACAGGTCATTGTGACGAAACCTCAGCTGACGTACTCCGGCCAGCTTGAGACCATCGTGGATCGAGGCATGGGCCAAGCGATCCACCAGAACAAGCGGAGCGGTCTTTGTCGTGCCCTGATCCAGCAGGGCAGCAAGAACAGAGGCATTGGTCTGGAACCCTGATCCTGTCACTAGGGCAGAGCCCGTTCCCTTCAGCGCGGCCAGTTGGTCTTCCAGCATGTCATGCAAGGGTAGGGTGCCGCAGATCAGGCGTGATGCCCCGGCGCCACACCCGCTTTCCTGCACTGCGTGGGAGACAGCCTCTATCAGGGCAGGATGGTGCGACAGACCCAGATAGTCATTCGATGACATATTGATAAGGCTGCGTCCGTGGCGTCTCACGGACATGCTATTTTCTGTCTCTGTGGTGCACACGGAACGGTATCGCCCTTGTTCTTTCAGGGTTTCCAGTGCATGCGCGATACGGGTATGCCAAGCAGGATCAATCATGGCTATCAGGTATTTCCACGTGGTTTCGCCCGGTTGGTTGGCGTAGCTGTCAGGGGATCGTCGGGCCAAGGGTGGCGGGGATACCGTCCACGCATTTCTGCCCGTATGGCCGGGTAGCTCCCGGTCCAGAATCCCGGCAGGTCACGGGTTATCTGCAATGGCCGTCCAGCTGGAGACAGCAGATGAACCGTCAGGGGTATTGTGTCTTCTCCTATCGAGGGGTGTGTGCGGCATCCAAACAGCTGCTGGATCCGCACCGACAAGACTGGTATTTCACCGCTTGTATAGTCCAAGGGGATTCGCTCCCCTGTCGGAACCGTGAAATGGGAGGGTGCGGCGCGCTCCAGCTGCTGGCGTTGTGTCCAGGACAGCATGGCAGTCAGGGCAGACAGGAGATCAAGACGCTTCAGATGCTCCAGTCGGGTAAGCCCGTTTGCAAACGGGATGAACCAGTCCGACAGGCTGTCCAGAAGTCCTGCATCTGTCATATCGGGCCAGTTGTCCTTGTTCTGTTGGGCCAGAAAGGTGACACGGGCACGGAATTGCTGGCTCTGCTTGTCCCATGGCAGGCAATGCAGGCCTGTCTGACGGATTCCTTCCGCCATGACTTGTGTTGCTGTGTGTGAATCAAGGGCAGTGTTTACTTTTTCAGCAAGGACTAAAGCACCCAATCGCTGCTGTACTCGGGACAGAACGCTGCCGGTTCGTGAGTCCCAGCAGGTTACGGTCTGTTCTTCGATGGAATCAGCAAACAGGGATTCCAGATCCTGCCGTTCCAGGGGTGCGGCCAGGAAAATACGTCCGTTGGCCCCCCGGCCATCAAGGTCCATCACCACCAGAAAATCATGCACCGCAAGCGGGTCATCCGGGGGCAGGGCAGCGCTGCGCCCACCAGATAGTGTATAGGTGCCTTGTACCCTCTGCTTTCCAATCCGGTCCGGGAAGGCCAGTGCGGCTACTAGGCCAGCCTTGGTTGTTCCGGATTCTTCTTTCAGGCCCAGTTTTTTTTGCCACCCGGATGACAGATCGCGAATACGCGACAGTGCGCGGTGGTCGACCGATGCGTCCTTGACTTTGCCCTGAACCAGCTCCAGGCGATGTCGTAGATCGGCATTGCGACAGGCGCGGGCGGGATCCCGTTCGGCAAGCACGGCCGCTATCAAGCAGGCCAGTCCACCCAAACCCAGAGACTGAGCCGACAGGACCATATGGGACAAGCGTGGGTGCAGCGGTAAGGCTGCCATTGCCTTTCCGTGTTGTGTTATCCGTCCATCCTGATCAAGGGCCCCCATGGCCTGCAGAAGATCTTCGGCCCGGGCCAAGGCTGGAGCGGGGGGAGCATCCAGCCACCGAAGCTGCTCTGCCCGTGCTCCCCAGACGGCAAGGTCTAGGCGCAGCGGTGTCAGGTCTGCCTCGGTGATTTCTGGCGGCGGGAAGGGTGCCAAGGCACGATCTTCCGCTTCGCTCCACAGGCGGCACCCTAGTCCCGGTCCCAGCCGTCCGGCACGCCCTTGGCGCTGGGCAGCTTCAGCAGCACTAACCCGTGTGGTGACCAGATGTCCCATTCCGCTGCCGACATCGAAGCGGGATCGGCGTGAAAGACCTGAGTCCACCACAATGTGTATGCCATCGATGGTCAGGGATGTTTCTGCAACCGACGTTGCAAGCACGATTTTGCGACGTCCTGTGCCTGCCGGTGCAAGGGCACGGTCTTGCTCGTGAGGTGGCATGGCTCCATAAAGCGGGTGTACATCAATGTGGCCGGGAAGGCCTGCTGATGACAGGAACTGTGCGGTACGGCGTATTTCCTTCTCACCGGGAAGAAAGGCCAAGATAGATCCCTGTTCTTCTGCCACAAGGGCTTCAATGGCTTCAGCGCAGGCCTGTTCGATGTTTGTTCCGCGCCGTGGTGGCAGGAAACGGGTGGATACTGGAAAGGTGCGGCCTTCTGATACGATGATGGGGGCATTGCCAAGAAGGGAAGACAACGGCCCACTGTCAAGGGTAGCTGACATGACAAGAAGACGCAGGTCTTCACGCAGTGCTTCCGAGATGTCCAGACACAGGGCAAGGCCAAGGTCAGCTTGCAGGGAGCGTTCATGAAATTCGTCAAAGATGATCAACCCGACACCGGTTAACCCCGGATCTTCCAAGATCATGCGGGTTAGAATGCCCTCGGTCACAACTTCGATGCGTGTACGGCTTGATAAGCAGCGGTCCTGGCGAATACGGAAGCCGATGGTTTCTCCCACTTTCTCACCCAGCATGGACGCCATGCGGGCTGCACTCGCCCGTGCGGCCAAGCGACGGGGTTCAAGCATGATGATCTTTTTTTCGGCAAGCCAAGGCTCATTCAGCAGGGCCAAGGGTACGGATGTCGTTTTTCCGGCCCCGGGTGGTGCCTGCAGGACCGCACGTCCTGTTTTCTCCAGTGCTACCCGCAAATCCGGAATAACAGCGCTGACAGGAAGGTGTGCAAAAACAGTATCGGGTACAGGGGTCTTCATGAGCCGCTGATTGCCATCTTTCCTTCCTAGCGGCAAGGGTGAATTGCCCGGCCTTTGGACATTATATGCCTGCACGAAGCGGAAAAAGGCATGAATGAAGGGCCATTTCTGTTGTATTTCATCTTGTTGTTTTAGGGTGATATGGTCCATCGTTCCTTGGGGTAATCTAAGGGTCAATGCCAGAACAAGGGGTCAGCCATTGTGATGCAGGATGCTGATCTTGCGGACTTGTTGTGTACGCGTCTGTGCCATGATCTGGCCGGGCCTGTCGGGGCCGTTGTTGCCGGTATGGAGCTGATGGCGGATGAAGATGATCCCGAGTTGGCCCGTGAAACAGTTGCTCTTCTGAAAGGGTCGGCTGATGCGGTTTCAAGCCGGCTGCGATTCCTGCGCACGGTTTTTGGCATGTCGCTGGCAGGGGAGCGCGATCTTGCCGATTTGGCCACACTCTGTGACGAGTGGATCCGGGCAACAAAAAGCGGCATCACCCTGCTCTGGGGTGATGACTTTGACAGGCCATCTACCCCGGGTCATGTGGGGCGCATGATTCTCTGCATGATCATGCTGGCAGCTGATCATCTTGTTCGTGGTGGGTCTATTTCTGTCTGTTCCGGGGGAGAGTGTCCCGGCAGTGGTGTTGTGGTTGCGGCTGCAGGGACACAGGTTACCCCTATCCCGGATCTTGACGATCTTTTGTCTGGGCAGCCCGTTGTTCCCGGACCACGCAATGCCCCGGTTATCCTGCTGCATCAGCTTGCCATGCGGGCTGGGTGGCGCTTGTCCCATGTCTTTTCAAAGCGGGAAATAACCCTTCGCGCAACACCAATGCGTTTGTAGCGGCGTTTCTTATAATCTTCCAGTTTTCTATTTGATGGCGCTGTGGCAATGGACAGCAAGAACCCTTCTGGTCCAGTTTTTTCCGTGTTACAAAAGCGTTCTGGGTGCCGGATTATCCGGTCAGGGAGGGGCGTTGTGCGCCGCACCGCCGGATATGGTGGTTTTTGACGGCTTCGTTCTCGGCGCTCTCGTGGAAGAGCATTGGGGAGATACCAATGGACGACCTGCTCAGTGAATTCCTGACCGAAACAGCGGAAAGCCTTGCCACGCTTGATATTGAGTTGGTGAATCTGGAGCAGAATCCCAACGACACGGGCATTTTGTCCAATATCTTCCGGTTGGTTCACACCATAAAAGGCACGTGCGGGTTCCTTGGGTTGCCACGCCTTGAGTCGTTGGCCCATTCGGGGGAGAACGTTCTGGGCAAGTTCCGTGATGGTGAGCTGACCGTCACGGCCGAAGCTGTCACCCTTATTCTGGCCTCTATCGACCGAATCAAGGAACTTCTGGGACATCTGGAAGCCAATGAGACAGAACCGGAAGGGAATGACCGTGACCTGATCGACCAGCTGAACGCCATGGCTGAGGGGAATACCTCGGGTGGTGGTGCTCCGGCTGCTGCGGCTCCCCCACCGCCTCCTACTCCTGCGCCTGAAGCACCCCCTGCCGCAGCAGAAGCGTTTCCGGTTGCTGCAGAATTGTTGGCTGAAGTTCAGCAGGCGGTATCCCAAGGCAAGAAAGCAACCAGTCAGGCAGAGCTTGATGCCCAGATGGCTGCTGAGCGTGCCAAGGAGGCTGCGTCTGCCAAGCCCGCTCCGGCTGCCGAAGAGCCTGCTGCTGCCCCACCTGAGGCTGAGAAGCCTGCGGCGGCCAAGCCTCCTGCTGCAGCAAAGGAGCCACCTAAAGAGGCGGCCAAGGCTGCAGCCCCTGCGGCACCCGCAGGTGGTGGTGGCGGTGGTGGTGAAAATTCTATCGCGGCGCAGTCTATCCGCGTCAACGTGGACCTGCTTGAGAATCTCATGACCTTGGTTTCCGAGCTGGTTCTTACGCGCAACCAACTTTTGCAGATGATTCGTGGCCGCGATGACAGCGAGTTTGCGGCGCCGCTGCAGCGGCTGTCGCACATTACGTCTGATTTACAGGAAGGCGTGATGAAGACTAGGATGCAGCCTATCGGTAATGCTTGGTCAAAATTGCCTCGTATTGTTCGCGATCTGGGGATTGAAACCGGCAAGAAGATCGATCTTCAGATGTATGGTGCTGAAACCGAACTCGACCGCCAGGTTCTGGAACTGATCAAGGATCCTTTGACCCACATGGTTCGCAACTCGGCAGACCACGGGCTGGAAGATACCGAAGGCCGCCGTAACGCCGGGAAGAGCGAAGTCGGGATTATCAAGCTGAATGCGTTCCACGAAGGTGGGCACATCATCATCGAGATTTCTGATGACGGTCGCGGGCTGAATATCAACCGTATCCGTGAAAAGGCCATCGCAAATGGCTTGGCTTCCGAGGCTGATCTCGACTCGATGAATGAGCAACAGATTGCCCAGTTTATCTTTAAGGCCGGGTTCTCCACGGCCGAGAAGATTACCAGCGTGTCGGGCCGTGGTGTTGGTATGGACGTGGTTCGCACCAATATCGAAAAGATCGGTGGGACCATCGAGCTCAAGACCATCTATGGAAAGGGTACGACGTTTACCATCAAGATCCCGCTGACCCTTGCGATTGTCTCGGCCCTGATTGTGGAATGTGCGGCAGAGCGTTTTGCCATTCCCCAGATCAGTGTGCTGGAACTGGTCCGGGTGACAGCGAATTCCGAAACCAAGATCGAAAAGATCAACCGTGCACCTGTGCTGCGGTTGCGTGATCGTTTGCTGCCTTTGGTCTCTTTGGGTAATCTGCTCAAGCTGCGTCAGGACGATATCCATGACCTTGCCGCGCGTTTGGCAGATGTGGATAACGATCTGAACGAAACGTTCATTGTTGTTACCCAAGTCGGGACCTATACCTTCGGGATTATTGTCGACCGCGTGTTTGATACCGAAGAAATCGTCGTCAAGCCGGTTGCTCCCATTCTCCGTCATATTTCCATGTTCTCCGGGAATACGATCCTTGGGGACGGGTCTGTTATCATGATCCTAGATCCGAACGGTATTGCCACCGCAACCGGCGAAGTAACGATGAATTCCGCTGGTGGTGAGGGGGCATCTGCCTACGAGGGTACCCGTGTGGATGATATGACCAGCTTGCTTATCTTCCGCGCAGCCACAGCCGAATTGAAGGCTGTTCCCTTGGCGCTGGTTGCCAGGTTGGAAGAGATTGAGCTTGAAAAGGTCGAATACTCCTTTGGCAAGCCCGTTGTGCAGTATCGTGGGCAACTGATGCCATTGGTCACGGTTACCGATGGCATCGAGTTCCGGAAAGAAGGGCGCCAGCCTATCCTTGTCTTCTCGGATCGCGATCGTTCTATGGGCTTGATGGTGGACGAGATCGTCGACATCGTCGAGGATCGCCTGAAGGTCGAGCTGAAAGCCGAAACTCAAGGCATCATTGGGACCGCCATTATCGGTGATCGTGCAACAGATGTGATCGATACCGGTTACTATCTGACACGGGCCTTCGGTGACTGGTTCGGCAAGCCGCAGCTTCCATCCAGCCAAGATCGTGCCGCTGCAGGTGGGCCTTCTGTGTTGCTGGTTGATGACAGCCCGTTCTTCCGTAATCTTTTGACGCCACTTCTGTCGGTGTCGGGTTACGATGTCACAACAGTCGACAGCGCCGAAAAAGCGATGGCTATCCTGAATTCGGGTGCACGCTTTGATGCTGTTGTTTCGGATATCGAAATGCCAGGCATGAATGGCTTTGAGTTTGCGGAGGCCTTGCGCAAGGATGAGCGGTTCGCGACGATTCCACTGATTGCCCTGAGTTCGCGGGCAACAGAGCGTGACCTTGAGCGTGGGCGCGAGGTAGGATTTGATGATTATGTTGCCAAGTTTGACCGGGATGCCCTGATTAATACTCTGGGACAGATTCTTGGTGCAGCTGCGGCATAAGACAGGCAAGTTGTATTCGGGCAGAGGGTTGTTCCCTGCCGTGGAATGGTGGTTTGTCAGAGTGTACAAGGCCCGGCGCGGGTGCCGGCTGACAGGGAACCCTGCAAGGAGGGGCACGGAGAAGCATGAAATCGTGTCTGATCGTCGATGACTCCAAGGTTATCCGCATGGTAGCCAAGAAGATTCTTCAGGAAATGTCGTTTACGACCCTGGAGGCCGAGGACGGCCAAGGTGCCTTGGACATATGTCGCAAGGAACTTCCTGATGCCATTCTTTTGGACTGGAACATGCCGGTTATGAGCGGTATCGACTTCCTGCGGGAGCTTCGGCGGCTTCCGGGGGGGCAGAAGCCTGTTGTTGTTTTTTGTACAACAGAAAATGACATTGCCCACATTCAGGAAGCCATAGAGGCCGGTGCCAACGAGTACATCATGAAGCCATTTGACAGTGAAATTTTGCAGGCCAAATTTTCCCAGGTTGGTCTTCTTGACTGACGCGTGGTGTTCTTGGGACTTTTGAAGGAGATGGGGTTTGGCCTTTGCTCAAGACACAGGAGGGGCAGGTTCTTCAGGCGGGGATGGGCCATACCTCGTGATGGTTGTTGACGACTCTGCGGTCGTGCGTGGTCTTGAGACCCGCATGCTTGAGGCTGATCCGGAAATCAAGGTTGTTGCGTCGGTTGGTAATGGTCAGGCTGCGTTGCAGGCCTTGGATCGTATCGATGTCGAGGTTGTTGTTCTGGACATCGAAATGCCGGTTATGGATGGCCTTACAGCACTCCCGAAAATTATTGAAAAGAAGCCTGGTATTCGTGTTCTGATGTCATCGACATTGACGCACAAGAACGCAGAAATCAGCATGAAAGCCATGGAGCTTGGTGCAACGGATTATATTCCGAAGCCCAGCTCTTCCAAGGAATTGACGGGGGCCGGTGACTTTCAGGAGCTTCTGGTCAGCAAGGTCAAGGTTCTGGGTGCGTCGGCGCGTCGGGGTACAGGTGTTCGGCGTACATTCGGTGCTGGTACTGGTACGGCACCCGCTGCGGCTGCGTCTCCTGCATCGGCAGCGCCCGCCGTGGCCAAGCCAGCGGCTGCAGCCCCTGCTGCAGCACCGCGTGTCAGCCTGTTATCTCCTACGGCGCCGATTCAGTTGCGCCAGGCATCGACCGAACGCCCTGATGTTATCGCCATTGGTAGCTCGACTGGGGGGCCGCAGGCCCTGTTTACGGTGCTGACAGCGTTGAAGGCAGCCGGGGGGGTGGAACAACCCATTCTGATTACCCAGCACATGCCACCAACATTTACAGCCATTCTGGCCGAGCATATCACCCGTATTGCCGGTCTTTCTGCCAAAGAAGCGACGCAGGGTGAAAAGATAAATGGTGGCATGATCTATATTGCCCCTGGTGACTGGCATATGTTGATCGACAGCAAGGGTGGAGAGCGCTACGTCCACCTTGAACAAGGCGAGCCGGAAAACTTTTGCCGGCCTGCCGTCGATCCCATGTTCCGCTCTATTGTCAAGGCGTATGGCAAGAAGGTTCTGGCCTGTGTGCTCACCGGTATGGGGGCTGACGGTGCCAAGGGCGGGAAGGTGGTTGCCGAGGCCGGAGGTACCGTCATTGCGCAGGACGAGGCTTCCAGTGTTGTCTGGGGTATGCCGGGCGCAACGGCACAGACGGGTGTGTGTTCTGCTGTCCTTCCGATTGATGAGATCGGTTCCTATATCCAGAAATTCGCCACAAGGCGAGCATGAGCATGAAACCAGAAGACTTCGAATATCTCGCCAAACTCCTCAAGGACCGCTCCGGGCTTGTCCTGAATGCAGATAAGTCGTATCTGCTGGAAAGTCGGCTGATGCCCATTGCCCGCAAGCGCGGATTCAAGGGAATTGAGGAACTGACAGAAAAGCTGCGTGCTAATGATGAAGGCTTGGCTTCTGATGTGACTGAAGCCATGACGACAAATGAGTCCTTCTTTTTCAGGGACCAGAAGCCATTTGACCAGTTCAAAGACATCGTGCTCCCCAACCTGCTGCGTACACGCGCAACCAAGAAGTCCTTCCGTATCTGGTGTGCTGCGGCATCTTCGGGGCAGGAACCATATTCACTTGCCATGATTCTGAAGGAAGAGGCAGCAAAGCTGGCAGGATGGAAGACAGAAATTATCGGTACAGATTTGTCCAAAGAAATCTTGGAAAAGGCAAAGACAGGCCTTTACAGCCAGTTTGAGGTCCAACGTGGCTTGCCCATCACTTTACTCGTCAAATACTTCCACAAGCGGGACGACCAGTGGGAGATTGATGCGGGTATACGGGCAATGGTTAACTTCCGGGAGTTCAACCTTCTGAGTGATCTCAGCTCGCTGGGAGGCTTTGATGTCGTTTTCTGTCGTAACGTCTTGATATATTTTGATCAGGCGACAAAGGGCCGCGTCCTTGAAGGCATTGCCAAGTTGATGTCTGACGACGGCGTTCTTTACTTGGGTGGCGCCGAGACTGTCTTGGGCATCACGGACAAGTTCAAGCCGGTTCCCAACCAGCGTGGCGCTTACGCTGTTGTCAAAGGGGCAGGGAATCTTCCATGTCTTGGTGCAGAGCCTGTCAAGTAATTAACGAATTTATTCTTCGATGGACAGGCTATGTGTCGTAGTCGACTAGCGTTGCGACCGGAACATCCAGCCTGTCTCGTCCCTTGAGAAAATTCAGTTCAATGATAGCGGCCAGTCCCACAACTTCGGCGCCGACTTTTCTTAGAAGGTTCACGGCTGCGTTGGCCGTTCCACCCGTCGCCAAGAGATCATCGAGAACAACGACGCGCTGACCGGGCTGTATGGCATCGGCCTGTATTTCGATTGTGTCGGTACCATACTCCAAGTCATAGGAATAACTGATTGTTGGCCCCGGTAGCTTATTGCGCTTGCGCACCATGACAAACCCGCATCCCAGTTTCAGTGCTAGAGGGGCTGCAGTCAGGAAGCCACGCGATTCAATGCCAGCCAATACATCCGGCCTCCAAGCCCCGACAGCTTTGGCCAGTCGCCCCATGGTGACCTGCCAAGCATCGGGATCACGCAGCAAAGTCGATATATCGTAGAAGTTTATGCCCGGCTTGGGAAAGTCCGGGATTGATCGTATATGGCTCCGGATATCGATGGGCATATTTCTTCCTTGGGTATTTGGGGCTAAAGCATTCCAAGGGCACCCCACCTCTTCGTGGAGAGGCACTTTAAGCCGTTCCGAAGAGGAACCCAATGGTAGCCGATTGCCAAGGTAATAGAAAGGGTTACGTTTAACGTCAACAAAATAAGGCATTTTTTAATGGATCAGTCTTGATCCGGAAACGTAGAAGTGCCACCCTGACCCGTGGTATACAGGAAGAAGAAAAGCAGGGACAGGTCCTTTATTTCTCTGTACTTTTTGTGCAAGTGCGAAGCAGTACATGGTGCGGCCAGCTCCGTAACAAGGCAGATGGGCAGGATGTAATGGCAGATATTCAGCTGACAGCCGAAGATGTACAAAACCTGCTGAGGGAACCGTCCCCTGAGATCCGGGTGGATTTGGCTTCCAAGGTTGCCCGTCAGTTTGATGCAGTTGATCTCTCGGAATCCGAACGTGAAATTGCCGAGGAGATCTTTCGTATCATGGTGCAGGATGCCGAGGTGCGTGTGCGTGAAGCCCTCGCGCTGAATCTCAAGGATAATTCAATGGTGCCGCGGGATGTTGCCCTGTCTTTGGCCCGGGATGTAGACAGCGTGTCCTTGCCTCTGTTGCAGTTTTCCGAGGTACTGACCGCTGAGGATTTGGTTGAAATTGTTCGTAGTCAGCAAAGTCAGGACGTTCTGAAGGCTGTAGCCAAGCGCCGGGTTGTTGAGGCAAATGTTGCTGATGAACTGGTGAGCCGGGGTGATGCAGACGTGGCAGCCGCGTTGGCGGGGAATGCCGGTGCCGAGCTGACCGAGAAGTCCATGCTGAAAATTGTGGAGCGGTTTGGAGACCATGAAGTTGTGCATGGACCGTTGGCAACCCGTGCCTATTTGCCGGTAACAGTTACGGAGCGCTTGGTGAACCGTGTGTCAGAAGCACTGAAGGAGCATATTCTTCACCGCCATGAATTGCCCCCGGACTTGGCTGCTGATTTGGTAATGCAAACGCGGGAGCGTGCGGTTATTTCACTGTCGTCCGAATCATCGGAAGACGATGTAGAGCGCTTGGTACGGCAGATGTCGGATCACAAGCGTTTGACACCGTCGATTATTGTGCGTGCCATCTGCATGGGTGATTTGGTTTTCTTTGAATATGCGATGGCAGCCCGTTCCCGCCTTCCTGTTGTCAACGTACGTCGCTTGATCCATGACAGCGGTGCCTTGGGCCTGAAAGGTATTTTCCAGAAGTGCCGGATGCCGGAGACCATGTATCCTGCCGTTCGCGCTGCCATTGATGTTATTGCTGAAACAGACTTTGATGGCGAGGATGGGGATATTGAGCGTCACCAGCGCCGGGTTCTGGAAAGAATTCTGACCCAGTATGGTGATCTGGGCGTTGATCTTGAGAAATCCGATCTTGAATACCTTTTGGCAAAGGTCGAAAAGCTGCCTCATCCCACGGGTGGCATCTCGTAGTCTTTGCCTGTATTTCTGCACAAAAAGCTCCCCAGATAATTGCTGGGGAGCTTTTTGTTCTTTATGAGTTCTCGCACGTTTCTGGCAGAGGCCCCAAGACGAGTGCCCCTGCCAGTGTTTTTCAAGGTTAGAAGTTGATACGTCCGGTCAACATGCCGTTATGAGACATATAGCCGGCGCGCATTTCTGCATCGTAATCAGCACGCACTTCCCACATGCCGTCAGAGGTCGTGTAGCCCATGCCGGCTCCGACAGTACCGCCCATTTTCGACGGCTTGAGGCCCGGTGTCTGAATGGTTGCGCCAGCACCCGCATACTTGGCTGTGGCCGTGGCATCATCACCTAGGAATTCATACAGGGCCGCAGCCCGCAGTTCCGGCCGCAGCTCTGCTCCGGATCGCATTGTATGATGATAGGCGACAACACCCCCTAGGCTTCCTTCCAGAATTTGGGTCGAGGGTGGGTTGATCGTCAGGTTTGATCCTTCAGCCCCGGTTTCCGTATAGCTGGACGGGCTGTTGTAGCTGTAGAATATCCCGGCTTTCGGGGTCAGGGTTACCGCTCCCTTGTGCAGAGGCATGCCAACAGCGGTGCTGGCTGAGTACTGGTGCGCATCGTATTCACCGCTTGCGGTGCGGTTCAGGCCGCCAAAGGTAATCCGGCGCGATGTCTTGATAGTATTGTAGGCCCACGCCAGCTGACCTTCGACAAAATACCGGCCCGGCTCGTAAGCCCCATAAAAGGCAACCTGATAGGAGTTGATGTCGGTCTTGGATTGGCCGCTGTCCTTTCCTTTGACATCGGACTGAGCATAGCTGAGCGCCCCGCCCAGACGCAGCGTTTCCGTTACCTTGTTGTCCAACCCGATGGTGGCCCCATAGGTGTTGGTACGGCCTCCGGCTACGCCATTGCGGGCCTTCTGGGTGGCAATCCCGCCAGTCGCTTTCATCCATGCCCCGTTGCGCCGGGTATCATCACCGGCAGCGACGCCGCTTTGCTGAAGGCCGGCGGTCTGTGCTTCCCCGCGGGTTGCCGCCAGGCGTGTTGAGACAGCCCCGGCTGCTGCGCGCGAAGCGCCCGTAATGGCCTGGGTTGCGGCAACATTGCTGCTGGTGGTGCTTTGCTCGGCGGCCAGCTTGATATCGGCGACATTTCCAGACAGTAGAACTGTTTCATAAGCCTTTCTCAGATCACTGTCCCTAGTCTTTTCAGCTACAGCCAGACCGGAGGCAAAGGCTTTGGCCACGGTTGCACTGGCCCCGCTGCTGGATACCAGATCTGCCGTTTTTGCACTGTTGGAAAAGCCAATCAGGTAAGACCCGTTGCCTTTGTTGACCATCCTGTAATCAAGAATGTTGTTATAGGCATTGTTTTCGATCTTCAGGATGATTTCCTTCAGTTCGTCTTCGGTGACAGTGCCTTCAAACACACGAATGGCTTTGTTGACCACGCCAGAAACATTAAGGGTTGTTTTGTCAAAGTCGAAGCTATTGGCCTTGATCCCGGCATTCGGGTTTTCTGCCGACATATTGACCTGGGAGCCGTTTCCGGACGTGAATTTTCCGACAACGTCCAGCCTGTTGTTCAGGTTCAGTGTACTTCCGGCAGTATTGGTATAATCACCCTCAACGTTCATTGCGGCGTTGATGTCGTGGGTGTCGTTGTTGGTGTAGCTTCCTTTGACTGTTGTTGCGGCATTGGTCTTGTGGGTGCCTTGGTTGGTAACGTTATTGGAATACGTTACGGCGATGTTGTCTTCAAACACCGTGTTATTGCGGATGAAAACATTTTTCACGTAGTCGTAAGACGGTGCCCCGACTTCCCTTTTGTGGATACCGCCGCGGTATTCGACCCGCCCCAGTCTTTTCCCGGCTGCACCCAGCTGGGTCTTGAGGATCTTCGTTTCGTCAGCGTTAGCAGAGAACAGGATGGTTCCGTCCCCGTCGTTCTCACCCACCACCTTTTTCAGGCCGGTTGCATCGCCGCGCATTTCAACTGTCATTCCCTCGCCAACGGTCCATATATCACCGCTGGCGTCTTCCGTGATAATGGTTGTGGCAGTGTCACCATTATTCACTATCAGCAGAGCCTCTGTGACGTGGAACTGTTCATAGGTCTTGGTGTTCCCCGCTTCGGTGCGCTGCTCAAATTTGCCAAGCTGTTTGTTTTTTGTGCCGATATTCTGTGGCGCTATGTTTGTCTTGGCATGTGTAGAAATCAGATAGCCCGCGCCGTCACCCTCAGCTTCAATATTGCCATGGGTGTCCTGAACTTCGACCGGTTTGTCACCCCACAGCAGGATACTCTTCTTAGAGGATACCTCGCCGTTGACAACAACCTTGGCGCCGTCTCCGGTTGCGCCCAGGCGTACCTTCTCTGTGCTGTGCAGGCCCCCATTCACGATGCGATGGCGCTTTGTGCCGTCAACTTCGATGGTCCCGTCCTGCCCGATGTTGACGGGTTTATCGTCTGGAGCATCCCTGGTTCCACGGCCTTCAAGGATGATGGCTTTTTCCAGTGCCGTTTGTGTATCGGCTGCGGCTTGTTCCAGTTCTGCTCCCTTGGCTAGTGTTTTTGCCTTCTTTGCCAAGTCAACCAAAGCCGTAACATTGGCTGCGGTAACGTCTTTATATTCATCATTTCCAACAAGGCCGAGGTTAACCAGCGATGTGCGTAACGTATTATATTGTTGTTTTAGCGTGTTGTATGCGTTTACGTCGCCTTCTATTGTGGCGTAGTTGCTAATAGCATCCGTCAGGCTGGTGATCAGGCCTTCCTGATCTGCACCTGTTATGCTGTCCAAGTGACTTTTAACCGCTTCAAAGGTCTGAGCATTGCTATCAACGTAATTTTTCCACGTGTTCAGCTTGTTAAGATCATCTGGTGATCCCAGAAGCCCGTGACGCGCCAAGAAGGCGTGGTATTCAGCCCGCGCTGTGTCCCGGGTGGTCTTGAGAGTGTCAAGATCGCGGTTGCCCAAGGAACTTTTGATCGTTCCTATGGTTTCAGTATCCTGTGGGGTCGCGCCTTTTTTCTCTTCGTATTTCTTTAAGACATTGTCTATTGCGGTGATAAAAGCCGTTGCACCTGTGTCAGTGCTATGTATTTTGCTCTTCAGAGCTTTCAGCTCACCCAGCGTGGTGCTGTCATTAATCGCGATGTCATCGCCGGGCGTCTTTTTGTTTTCTGTTGCAATATGGCCCTGCAGACCCACCACGGCATCAATGAAGGTATCCTCAATCTTTGCAAGCGAATCTAGGCTGCTAATCTGTGTATTAAGATTATCTTCTCTCGTATCAATCGCTATGCCTGAGGTGCTTTGCGCAGCCTTCAGTTCCTTGGCGGCAACGAACTGATCCCACAGATTCTGATTAACCTCGTTTGGCTTTGTGGTTGATGCGGTGTCCGTCTCTTTGGTGATGCCGTTGCCCATTTTCGTTGCCAAAGCGTCGATGACAGGATCAAGGACGTTGTTCCCAATAGCATCCTTCAAAGCGCCTGTGGTGGCCAGGGTCAGTGGATTTCCGTCTGCGTCGGTTATGCCGTTAGCAGTATTGCCGACGTATTCTCGTAGGGCTTTGAACTTGTTTATTTTTTCTTTGTCCGCCTGAAAGCCACTTTTTTGGTTTTCCAGCGTACTTCTTTCACTCTTGATCTTACCAAGGAATGTCCTCAGATCCTCATACTTGTTAAGCTCACCACCCCACTCTAAGGCTGTCAGGCCGGCGTTCTCTCTCCACGTTTTCCAACTGCCGTGTTCGATCTTGCCGTCAACCGTATCTGCGACAGTTCCCCCGGCGGTTCTAAAATTCGTAATAACTTGTTGGATATCGCTTGCGACTGTAGTGTCTTCCAGCTTGATCGTCTGGCGGTTCATCTTCAGACCAGAAGGGGCCGTAAGGGCACCAAGGGCATTGCTGACGGCGTTATCTTTTTCCTGTACCGCAACATCACTTTCAGCAGTGCTCAGAGCTGTTGTGGCATCTGTCTTTGCCTGCTCCCACCTTTTGCCATTGGGGACAGGCTTTTCCAGGGCTTTATCCAGTGCCGTGGCTATATGAGCTTCTGTGATGGAATCACTGTCCCCAATGCCTGCCAACCCGCGAACCGCTGCAGCGAGATCAGAGTTGCTATTGCTAGTAACCGTTATAACCATGCCGCCAAGCTTGGCTTTCAGAGCCTTCTTCGCTGCCTCTTGCCGTTCTGTCTGTAGGGCCTCCTCTGTTTTCAGGGTTCCGCGGCTAAAGGCGACTGGGTGCGTTCCTGTGGTGTCAGCAACTTTTCCTATTTCGTTATCTTCCCATTCCAATGCTTCTAATGATTTTTTATATGCGTCTTTTTCGGTTTCTGAACGGAAAGTACTTATTTTCTGTGGATCTTTTGCGGGGTCTATTGCAGCAATAAAGCTGTAATTGTCTCTATAGTTATCAATTTTTCTATAGAAATTAAGCTTACTTTCTGCATCGTTCCTTGCCTTGATGAACGTGTCAACGAAGGACTGTGACAAGACTTCGTTCAGGGGGGTGGTTCCGGGGGTTGTTGCATACGCGACGCCGGGCAGGGAAAGGGCGGCGGCCAAAGCGGTGGTGGCCAGAAGGTTTGTGCGAATTTCAGACATAACGGGGGAATAATCCTTGTGCATGAACGCCAGACAACAACGGCACACGAACCGCGCACCAAAACGAACTATTTCTATTAATGCGATGGTTTATACGAAATCTCCCATATAAAATGAAATGGATTTCGTAACTTTTTTGTATAAAAAGTATGAAAAAACGTGGCCTGTGCTTCTCAGAACACAGGCCGTGTTGCGACGGAATAAAAACAGGATGCGTTAGAACAAACGCTCGCCACGCTGGATGGCCAGCGCCATCCGGAACGATGCCGCCATGCGTTCTGCGCGTATGCACAGTTGTTCCGCCGGTTCAGGGCAGAACACATCAGTTGCGGTGGCGCGGAACAGGGCCAGCCACTGGGTAAAGTGATGATCATGCAAATCAGGCAAAGCCAGATGCGCGGGCAGGGGGCGCCCGTCGTAAGTGCGGGTGCCCAGCATCATGGAACACCAGAACTCCACCATCTTGTCCAGATGTGGTTGCCAGTTGCCCTGGATCGTTTTCTCGAACACTGGCCCCAGATCAGGGTGTGTCTGTACGCGGTCGTAGAAAGCCAGAACCAAACGGCGCAGGGCATCCCGATCGATCACCGTAGCCCGTTCCTGCGGGGTCCACGCATGCCAGTGGGGGTGATCGACCGGTGTCATGGCG
The DNA here is from genome assembly GCF_001611975.1 of Haematospirillum jordaniae. GTDB lineage: Bacteria > Pseudomonadota > Alphaproteobacteria > Rhodospirillales > Rhodospirillaceae > Haematospirillum > Haematospirillum jordaniae. The sequence goes on along the minus strand of NZ_CP014525.1, from coordinate 2,039,666 downwards.
TTTATTCCGGCACGGCGGTTTGCAGTGCTAGGGCGTGTAACTCTCCGCCCATTTTGCCCTTCAGCGCGGCATACACCATCTGGTGCTGCTGCACCCTGCTTTTGCCGGCAAACGCGCGGGAGATAACCCGGGCCGCATAATGATCACCGTCTCCGGCCAGATCCTCGATCACCACGTCGGCGTCGGGAAACGCCTCGCGGATCAGGGCTTCGATATCAGCGGCGTGCATGGCCATGGTCTATCTTGTCCTTTCGCTGTATTGCGCTGGTTTCAGCCGGCCATGTAATCGGGCAGCCAAGCTTCGTGGGTATGCTGGAGATCTTTCACAGTGGGGCCAGGTTGACCGTTGATGATGATGCGATCACCGCCGGTGCACCCGATCACCCGGGCTGAAATCCCGGCCCCCGCCGCCATCGCCAGAATGGCGCGTGCGGGTTCTCCATCTTCTGTCACTACAACATAGCGCCCCTGATCTTCGCCGAACAGGGTCGCATGCAGTGGGCCGCCAAAGTCAACCGTCAGATCTGCCCCGATGCTTGACGCCATCGCCATTTCGGCAACCGCTGCCAGCAGGCCACCATCCGAGACATCGTGTACCGTGCGGGTATGGCCACACTGAATCACCGAGCGCACAAAGTCCCCGGTCTTGCGTTCATGGTGCAGGTCAACCGGCGGCGGTGCACCGTCTTCCCGACCAAGGATTTCGCGTAGGTAAAGGGATTGCCCCAGCCATCCCCGCCGTTCCCCCTGACCGACCAAAATAATCGTTTGCCCCGGCGCCTGGAATGAAATGGTTGCTGTTCGGTCCAGATCCTCAATTAGCCCGACGCCGCCGATGGCTGGTGTTGGCAAGATCGCTTGACCACTGGTTTCATTATACAGGGACACGTTACCCGAAACCACCGGGTACTCCAGCGTGGTGCAGGCTTGGGCAATACCTTGGCAGGCCCCGACGAACTGCCCCATGATGGCGGGCTTTTCCGGGTTGCCGAAGTTCATGTTATCGGTAATAGCCAGAGGGCGCGCGCCGGATGCCGTCAAGTTCCGCCAGCTTTCGGCCACAGCCTGTTTGCCGCCTTCAACTGGGTCAGCCTTGACATAACGTGGCGTACAGTCGGTTGTCATGGCTAAGGCACGGTTTGTGCTGTGCAATCTGACAACAGCCGCATCGCTACCCGGGCGAACCACGGTGTCGCCCATCACCATGTGATCGTACTGTTCCCATATCCACCGGCGACTGGCCATGTCGGGGCAGGAGAGAAGCTTTGGCAGAACCTCTGTCCACGCATGCTCCGGCACGTCATTGGGTGCCAGCTCTGGCTGTGGTGGGGTAGGGATCCACGGACGATCGTATTCTGGGCTGGCTTGGGCTAGGGGGTCAATCGGCAGGTCACCAACTACCTCGCCGTGCCACTTCAGCACCATGCGTCCGCTGTCGGTTAGGGTGCCAATGATGGCAAAATCCAGTTCCCATTTTTCGAAGATATGGCGGGCCATGTCTTCCTTGCCCGGAACCAGTACCATCAGCATGCGTTCTTGGGATTCAGACAGCATCAGTTCGTAGGGAGTCATGCCGGGTTCACGCATGGGAACCTTGTCCAGTTCCAGCTCCACACCCATGCCACCCTTGGAGGCCATTTCAAAGGAAGACGATGTGAGGCCGGCAGCCCCCATGTCCTGAATAGCCACGATCGCATCGGTGGCCATCAGTTCCATGCAGGCTTCGATCAAGAGTTTTTCCGTGAACGGGTCACCAACCTGCACGGTCGGTCGCTTTTCCTCAGCCCCTTCACCAAATTCAGCCGAGGCCATGGTGGCGCCGTGGATACCATCGCGCCCGGTTTTGGAGCCGACATAGACAACCGGATTTCCCACCCCTGCCGCGGCAGAGTAGAAAATCCGGTCCTGACGGGCAACGCCGACCGTCATGGCATTGACCAGAATGTTACCATTGTAAGATGGGTGGAAGTTAACCTCGCCGCCGACCGTAGGCACGCCAACGCAGTTTCCATACCCACCAATACCCGCCACAACGCCTGATATCAGATGGCGTGTCAGGGGATATTCCGGAGCACCGAAACGAAGGGCATTGAGGTTGGCAACAGGGCGGGCACCCATTGTGAACACATCCCGCAAAATGCCGCCAACGCCCGTTGCCGCCCCTTGGCAGGGTTCGATAAAGGACGGGTGATTGTGGCTTTCCATCTTGAAAATAGCCGCTAGCCCTTCACCGATATCAATGACGCCGGCATTCTCGCCTGGGCCGCAGATCACCCACGGTGCCTTGGTTGGCAGTGTTTTTAGCCATTTCTTGGATGATTTGTAGGAGCAGTGTTCCGACCACATGACCGAAAAAATACCCAGCTCGGTCAGGTTGGGTTCCCGTCCCATAATCTCCAGAATCAGCGCATACTCGTCCTGGTTCAGGCCATGGCTGGCAATAACATCCGGGGTCAATGCGGTCATTGTGACAGGGTCTCCACCAGGGAATCAAACAATGGCTTGCCATCCGTGCCACCGAGTTTCTCGTCAGCCAGTCGTTCAGGATGGGGCATCATGCCAAGGACCGTTTTGCTTTCATTAAGGATGCCGGCAATGTTGTTACGGCTGCCGTTGATGTTTGCGCGCTCATCCACGGTGCCGTCGGCTGTGCAGTAACGGAAGGCGACTTGCCCGCCATTTTCAATACGGGCAAGGGTTTCATCATCTGTAAAGAAGTTGCCATCATGGTGAGCAACCGGGATGCGAATGACTTGCGCCGGCGCGTACTGACCCGTAAAGGAGCTTTGATTATTTTCTGTTCTCAGGAAGACATCACGGCAGATAAAGGCCAGATTACGGTTGCGCATCAAGGCACCGGGGAGCAGGCCAGCCTCGGTCAGGATCTGGAATCCATTACAGATGCCCAGAACGCGGGTCCCCCGTGCGGCCAAGCGTTTGACTTCACGCATGACAGGGCTTTGTGCAGCCATGGCACCACAGCGCAGATAATCCCCGTACGAAAAGCCGCCAGGGATGGCAACAAGGTCAAGATCATCAGGAAGCTGGCTTTCACGGTGCCAGATCATGGCCGGAGCCTTGCCCGAACTTTTCTCCAAGGCGACAGCAAGGTCTCGGTCGCAGTTGGAGCCGGGAAATACAATAACGGCGGCTTTCATCGGATATCCTGCTATATGTCAGGAGACGGGGTGGTAGTTCAGGTCCACCCGGTCAGGGGTGTGCCTGATTCCGGCTTATGGCTCTATGGTGATGGTGTAATTTTCCATAACGGTATTGGCCAGCAAATCCCGGCAGGCCTTTTCAATCAGTGCGCGGGCTTCTACTGGATCTGTTGCGCCGAGTTCCAGCTCGATGTACTTGCCTTGGCGAACATTGTCGATGCCGACAAGCCCCAAGTTTTTCAGTGCCCCCTCAATAGCTTTACCCTGTGGGTCCAGAACCCCGTTTTTCAGAGTGACGTATACTTTTGCCTTCACGGATTTTAGTCCTTCCGCAGAAATATCGGGGAGAGTTCAGTCCTGCCTTATTGCATGGTTGCAGGGCCGGGCATGTCACGTGGACCACCTTCGGGCAGGATCCCGAGGCGGCGTGCTACTTCTTGGTAGGCCTCTTCCACAGAACCCATGTCGCGGCGGAAGCGGTCTTTGTCCAGCTTTTCGTTGGTCTTTACATCCCACAGGCGGCAATTATCGGGGCTGATTTCATCGGCCAATATAATCTGCGGCTCGCCGTTCTCGTGATAAATCCGGCCAAATTCAAGCTTGAAGTCAACCAAGCGCAGCCCGACCCCAAGAAAAAGACCGGAGAGAAAGTCATTAATGCGCAGGCTGACGGAAAGAATTTCGTCAATGTCCTGAATCGTGGCCCAGCCAAAAGCGGTGATGTGCTCTTCGGAAACCATGGGATCTCCCAGCTCATCATTTTTGTAATAATATTCGATGATTGTGCGGGGGAGCAGCGTACCTTCGGGAATGCTCAGTCGCTTGGAAAGGGAGCCGGCTGCGCTGTTACGAATAACAACTTCGATCGGTATGATTTCTGCGGCCCTGACCAGTTGCTCCCGCATATTCAGACGCCGAATAAAGTGTGTCGGGACCCCAATGTCACCCAGTTTCTGGAACAGGTATTCAGAAATCCGGTTGTTCAGAACACCCTTGCCGGTAATGGTACCCTTTTTCTGATTATTGAAAGCGGTTGCATCATCTTTGAAGTACTGAACCAAGGTTCCGGGCTCGGGACCCTCGAACAAGATTTTGGCTTTTCCTTCATAAATCTGTCTGCGACGTCCCATCGTGAGCGATTGTCCGTTCGTGGCTCCACCCTGCCGCACGGCAGGAGGGCGGAATAGGTACAAGGATGAAGCCGTCTGCCAAAAAGCAGGGCAGGCCGGGGTTCTTCCGGTTCGGAAGCGGTATAGCAGGCGCCATCGTTACCGACAATGGTGAACTGACAGTCTTCCGGGTCTTTATCAGGAGGGGGTGCGTGGGGAAGGTTAGTGTGCCCGTGTGGGTATGAGCACGATGTACTACGTTATAATTCCTTTTTATATCATATAATTATCTTGTTCCATGAGCTTGTCCTTGTGCGCCGAGGTCTGTTACAATAGACCCTGCACAGCTTTGGAATCTTCGGTGGGTAATGAATTGAGGATGGATACAAATCCTTGGATTTTCTTTATTGGATAGATTCTCCTTTTACGGGATTTTGGTCCGTGATCTCTGGCCGCAATGGGGGGTATGTGCAGCATGGCTGAGGTTTTTCGCGATCGTGAGAAAGCATTTGAGGCCCAATTCGGGCATGATCAGGATCTGGCGTTCCGGATTCGGGCCCGGGGTAATAAAGTGCTGGGTCTATGGGTAGCCGAAGCCTTGGGAATAGCTGGTGGTGGGGCCGAAGAGTACGCGCGCAGCCTTGTTGCGGTCGCTCTGGAGAAAGCCGGTGAGGAGGGTGTGATTAGGAAGATACTCACTGACTTTCAGGAGCGCGACGTGGATATGACGGAGGCACGTCTGAAAGTAAAGATTGAGAAAATAATGGTGGAGGCAAGGGATAGCATCTTGCGTGATGGGTAACGTCTTGTCTGCTTGTTGCTTGGCAAAAAGCCCGGCATAACGCCGGGCTTTTTGATCTGCTTTTGATGTCAGACAATTTTCTCCCCGAAAACTCTGCGAAATATGGTGTCCACATGGCGTGTGTGGTAGCCAAGGTCGAACAGTTTTGTCAGGTCTGTTTCCGGTATATGGGTGGTGATGTCCTTGTCCTGCTTGAGAATGGACAAAAGATCACTTTTTCCTTGCCAGACCTTCATGGCATTGCGCTGCACCAGTGTATAGGCATCTTCCCGGCTGACGCCTGCTTGCGTAAGTGCCAGAAGTATCCTCTGGCTGAAGATAAGGCCCCCCATCTGATTGAGATTGCGTTCGATGGCTTCGGGGTAAATGACTAGGTTCCTAACAACGCTTGTCAGCCGGGCCAGGGCAAAATCAAGGGTTATGGTGGCGTCCGGGGCAATCATTCTTTCGACGGATGAGTGGCTGATATCGCGTTCATGCCACAGGGCTACGTTCTCCATCGCGGGGATGGCATAGCCACGTACCAGACGCGCCAGTCCTGTCAGGTTTTCTGTCAGGATCGGGTTGCGTTTATGGGGCATGGCAGAGCTGCCCTTTTGTCCTTCGGAGAAGAATTCTTCAGCCTCACGCAGCTCTGTCCTCTGGAGGTGACGTATTTCAGTTGCGATCCGTTCGATGGAAGAAGCGATAACCCCCAAGGTTGCAAAGTATTCGGCATGCCGGTCACGGGGGATAACTTGGGTGGACAGAGGCTCAGGCTTCAGCCCCAGTTTCTCTGCGACGTATTCCTCAACAAAAGGATCGATGTTGGCAAAGGTCCCGACAGCCCCGGAAATAGCGCATGTTGCTATATTCTCCCGTGCTTGGAGCAATCTGGCGCGTGCTCTCTGGAACTCGGCGTGGAAGCCTGCAAACTTCAGCCCCATTGTCACGGGTTCTGCATGAATACCATGGCTTCGCCCCATGCAAACCGTTAACCGGTGTTCCATGGCACGGGCCTTGAGGGCATCCAGAAGGGCATCGATATCTTTCAGAAGAATGTCTGATGCCTGTGTCAGCTGTACAGCCAAGCAGGTATCCAGAACGTCTGAAGATGTCATGCCTTGGTGAACAAAGCGGGCATCTTCGCCAATATGTTCGGCCAGTTCTGTGGTGAAGGCAATGACGTCGTGCTTTGTTGTTTGCTCTATGGCATCGATCCGTGCGATCCGTTCAGGCGTGTAAGGCTTGTTGCCGTATGTGCGTACAGAATCAGCGGCTTTCTGCGGAATGATTCCCAGTTTTGCTTGGGCATCGCAGGCGTGAGACTCGATCTCGAACCAGATGCGAAACCTGTTGGCAGGTTCCCAAACAGAAACCATTTCGGGGCGGGAGTAACGGGGAATCAAGGCTTTTCTCCTGATAGGATTAGTGTATAGGGGAGCTTGGTCCTGTATGAAGGAGACGGAAGAAGCATCCGGAAAATCCGGTCGGGGCGTATTCCTGTCAAGAAATTCCTGTGATCATGACTACCTGGGCGTTCCCCTGTCGGCAGAGTTGCCAAGTGGATAGCCCTTTTGGCAGTGTAGAAAAGGGTTGTAGCAGGGGAGCGTTGCGGTGTGTATCTTAAGGTTTATTGTTATCTTCATATCTATCTTTTTGTGGTTTTTCTCTGGTCCAGCAATGGCCCAAGCCTTCAGGATGCCTTGGGAAGATGAAAAGGCAAAAGCACCCGTTATCAACCCGGACAAAATTCATGACGTGAAGGTGGTGAGGGATTCTCTGGAAATCATCCGGCTGCCGGCTGGAGGAAAGATTATTATTTCTTCGGCCCCGGAAGTTGCCAACCTTTACCTGAGGGACCCCGATATGCTGTTTATTGTCGGACGTCTAAGGGGATCAACCAGTGTCGTTGTTGCTGACGAGGCACTCGCTCCGGTCTGGAGCGGTTCGGTCATCGTTACGGATATTGAAGAAGAGGAAGAATGAGGGGTTACTTGGGGGGTGCGGAGACTGTCAGGTCCAAGGCGATGGTTTTGTCCCGGGTTATACGGGCTGCTTTGTGAGCCTTGCGGGCAATCGGGATTTTCTGGTCCATACACCAAGCGATCAGGGCAGAACACAGCAGAACTGCATCGTAGCTTTTGGATACCTGCCGCCCGCTTTGCATTTGAACGACGCCGCGCACATTGACCGGGTCGCTGTTGATGATTTCTATGCCAATAACAGTACCGCTTTCACCTTCCTCTCGCCGATCGTCCATATCTATTGACATGGCCTTGCATACTTCATCTTGTGTGAAAAGCAGCCTGCGAACCTCTGTCGGCATCCTTGCTGTCCCTCCCCCCCTTGAGATGGCGCCCTTCATTAAGGCTGGTTGGGTATTCTGTTCCCGTATTCGTGGCGTTGCAAGAGCCGTGCTGCATACTGTGCCGGATTATCTCATTGTTTCGGTATGCTGATGGGTTGTCTCGCCCCATCCAAGGCATTAAGTTCTAGCGGAAAATTACAATCAATAATTGATATCTCTCAGAGTACCTTGGCGTTATAACGCATGTATACATATATACCTATGCGATGGAAAAGCTACTTGGGATGGCTATTTCATAGTCCTCTTGTATGGTGTGTGGCGCGGGTAATTGACCTTCTCTGCAAGGTTGTGCTTTATAAGTGCTATCGAGTTGTTGAGAGGTGTCTAACGTGAATAGTGAAAAAGATCCTGATCCGATCGACATCCATGTCGGTTCGCGGATGCAGCTGCGCCGTACCTTGATGGGCATGACGCAGGAACAGTTGGCCAAATCCATTGGTGTGTCATTTCAACAGGTTCAGAAATATGAACGAGGTCTGAATCGATTGAGCGCCAGTCGTCTTTTTGATGTGTGTCAGGCGCTTGGTGTTTCGATGCTCTACTTCTTCGAGGATATTACCGAAGAATTGTTGCGTTCCCGCAAGCGCAACGCTGATGTTATTGATCCTGCTGCCCTTGGCGGGCGGGGCCGGCGACCGGTTGGTGACCTTATGAACAAGACGGAGAGTCTTGAGCTTGTTCGGTCTTATTGGCATATGCCGGCCAACCAGAGAGAGAAAATTCGGGCCTTGGTTGATACCTTGGCAAGAGCTAATCGGGAATGATTGAGGCAGGCGCGGTTGAGAGAGACTCTTCCGCGCCTGCTGCTTGTTTTTTTGATTTTGTTTTGTCTTTGGGGCTTTGATCCGGTATCCCCATTTCTTATAGTTGGTTTTCGGGGCGAATTTGCCTTATTGGTTGAGTCTCTGGGTACGTTCAATGCAGATTCCTGCAGGGTGCCCTTCGGGATTTGTGTCAGGATTCCTTTCGCCGTCTTGTTTTGTGTGCTTGCTTGGCAGAAGGAAGTGCACGGGTACTTCTGTACCTTATGTGTGTCGTCCGGCTTTTGTCACAGGGGTTGCTCAAGCTGGTTTGGTGTAAGTTTCTGGGGGGCTTGTCTGTGTTGACAGATCGTGAAGCTGAGGTGCTCACTTGGGTTGCGCGAGGAAAGAGTACTTGGGAGATTGGTCAGATTCTCAGGTTGGCCGAGAGAACGGTCCTCTATCACATAGAAAATGCGAAGAAGAAGATGGATGCCACAAGCCGGACCCATCTGGTTGTGAAGGCAATGATGGCTGATCTGATTGATCCTTGATCGGACAGGGGGCCCGTGCTCGTGCCCTGAGTGGCAGACGAGGAGCCCCCGCACCGAGTGTTTCGGAATATCGAGTTGCCGAGAGCGTCCTTCAGAGCCGAAGCTCCATGCGAGGCGAGAGAGGGGCGCTCACACCCGGTGCAGGGGCATGTGCCCTCGAACAGGAGAGCACGAATGCATACTACACCCTCATTGAATGGCATGCCCCTGTAAAAACACGCAACCCCATAATTTAACGATGATTTTTTCTGGATGATCCTTCCTGAAGCAGGGGGAATGCTTAACATTTTTTACTGGCAGTATCGATTCGCCAGAAACCCTCTGTCTGTATGTGGGTCTTTGATATTGTGTCTTTGCAGAAAACTTTTCAGGCTGTTTTTGTGCCTGTTCTGGATGCATTCACTGGAATAATACCCGCTCTCCTGTCTGTGGCGCTTGTAAGCAGGGCCAGCAGCATGGTTCCGGCAAGGCCGGTCACAATATGAGCGACAGGGCTGTTTCCCACCGTCCGGGCTGTAATAGTCAGGAGGGGCGTGATGATAACGCCGGTGCCAAAAACAAACAGGGAGTGACGGCCCATTTTTCTTAGGCAAACAGAATACGTGTGATCCAGCCATGGTCCCGAGTGGATCATCGCCCTGCTAAGCCAGGCAAGCGCAAGAAAATGAAAGATGCGCAAGGGATCTGGCAGGCTTTTGTCAATGGGATAAAGCCATGCCGCTAACGTTTGGGGCACGAAGGCATCGTGCAGTTCCGGAAATTTCCAGCTCCAAGCAAGCAGGAAGCCGGTGCCGAGAATCAGCAGGGCCATGGTACGGGTACGTGAGGAGTATGAGGATGGAAGGAAGCAATCACCGTATAACGCGCACAGACTACCCAGACAAAAAAGAAACTGCCACCCAAGGGGGTTGAAGAAAAGGGGATTTGCGGCTGTTCCCGGAACAGAAAGGTCAAATAACAGGGTTGATGCATACAGGCACGCCGACAAGGCCCCGAGAACAAGCGGACGGTAGACGAGAAGGGGTATTGTAATAACCATGCAAAGCAGAAGAATGACATAGAGTGGCAGTGGATCGAGCAGTGGCAGGCAGTATTGCAGGGTTATAATGCCCCACCACGCTTGTGTGTCATTCAGCCAGATCGGCAACTGGCTCCATTCCTCTTGATATGCTGATAATTGTGGCAGGAGCTGTAGAGCACATGCATTGGCAACGAGCAATCCTGTCAGCAGGAGATAGGCTCCATAGAGCGTTATGGCCCGTTTCAGGATGCGCTTTGCCGCAATCCAGTACCCTTTCTGTCGCAGAAGGTTCCCCCATGCCGTAGCCGCAGAGTATCCGGCGAGAAAGACAAAGATTTCAGCGGCATCGCTCAATCCGAAGTTCCGGATTGTGATCAGGCCTAGAGGATTATCCGGAAGATGGTCCCAGAACATAAATACCAGCGCTAGGCCCCGGAAGAAATCAACCCTAGGATCGCGCAGTTTGGTTGCAGGCAGTGTGGGCGTAGCAAGGCCCATGATGGTATTCTTCTCTCATTTACGGAAGCAGGCTCGGGCGCGGATGTATAGAAGTGAAATGTTGTCCTTTCAATCGGGATATTTTTCTGTTCCAGCCAATATGTAGACCGATATCTGTCATGCTTTGTGCCATAGTGATGGTCTTCTGACTGGGGAAGAGTAAAGGGCGTCGATTGTGGCTATTGTGCAGACTGTCTTTATCAGCGGTGCCAGCCGTGGCATTGGCTTGGCAACCGCCTTACGTTTCTGTGCCGAGGGATGGCGGGTTATCACCTGTGCTAGGGGTGCTGTTTCTGTGTCGCGTCCCGGGGAGTGGAGCGAGCATTTCTGTGCCGATTTATCCTGCCCTGATTCCGCCGAAAGTTTGGTGCAGCAGGTGCATGCGGCCTTGGGTGGTGGTCCCTTGCATGCATTAGTCAATAACGCAGGAATTTCCCCTAAAACGCCTTTCCGTGAGCGTCTGGGGGTTCTGAATGGTGATCTCGATGGATGGCGCTCTGTCTTCGAGCTTAACTTCTTCACCCCCTTGCGTTTGGCACGGGGGTTTGCTGCTGATCTGCACCGGGGGCAGGGGGCAATTGTCAATATTACCTCGATTGCAGGGCATGCCGTGCATCCCTTTGCCGGTTCTGCCTACTCCACAAGCAAAAGTGCCCTGTCGGGCTTAACCCGGGAGATGGCGGCTGAAATGGCCCAGTTAGGTATTCGGGTTAATGCTGTTGCCCCCGGAGAGATAAAAACAGAAATGGTATCGAGCGAGTATGAGGCTCTGATTCCACGTATTCCGCTTGATCGTATGGGAACACCCGAAGATGTCGCCTCTTGCGTGTTTCGGCTTTGTTCGTCAGAGTTCGGTTATATAAATGGCAGCGAAATTTTTGTGACCGGTGGGCAGCACTTGTATTAAGTCTGCGCAGGCAAAAGGAGCTTTCGCATGCAGACAAACCCTATCATCCTGCCGTGGCGTGGTGTGATACCCGCTCTTGACCCCACGGTTTTTGTCGCCCCGGGCGCCAGTGTGATTGGTGACGTGGTGATTGGTGCGGGATCCTCGGTTTGGTTCGGGGCTGTGGTGCGGGGGGATGTTCACCAGATCCGGATTGGGTGCCGCTCCAATATTCAGGATGGGACGGTTGTCCACGTCTCACGCGGGAAGTCTGGTACCGCGATAGGGGATGATGTTCTGGTCGGTCATAACTGTATTATCCATGCCTGTACCCTGCAAAGTCGCTCCTTCATTGGCATGGGGGCTGTTGTTATGGATTTTGCCGTGGTGGAAAGCGGGGCTATGGTTGCTGCCGGTGCCTTGGTACCCCAAGGGCGCAGAATACCGTCTGGAGAGTTATGGGGAGGGAGTCCGGCCCGTAAAATGAGGGATCTGACGCCGGATGAGACAGACTTCATTGTCAGCCAGTGCGCGCATTACTCTGCACTGGGAAAAGAGTACAAGGAGATGATCGCCTCACTTTGAGAGGCTTTCAGCCAGTGCGGATTCTGACATACTGGCCCGGTGCGGGTTCAATGGGTGTCAGGGGGCCATGCTCAGGGTCTCTGGCCGGTACGTCTTCACCACTTTGTGGCTTGAGCCATGCCATCCAGTCCGTCCACCAGCTTCCTTTGTGTTCCTTGGCTTTCTGCAGCCAGTCATCCGGTGTCCTAGCCTTCTGGCCGTTGGTCCAGTATGCATATTTACCGGCTGCCGGAGGGTTTATAACGCCGGCAATGTGGCCTGATGCTCCCAGTACAAAGCGTACCTTGCCCGTGAAGATATGTGTTGCGGCATAGGTTGCTTTCCATGGGGCGATATGATCTTCGCGGCAGGACAGCATATAGACCGGGGTATCTACGCAGTGGAGGTTTATCGGTGTTCCCTTCAGGGTAATACCACTAGGTTTGACGAGGTTGTTTTCCCTATACATATTGTGCAGGTAGAAGCTGTGCATGGATGCCGGCATCCGTGTGGAATCGCTGTTCCAGTACAGAAGATCAAAAGGGAACGGTTCCTTGCCAAGCAGGTAGTTGTTGACGACAAAAGACCAGATCAGCTCGTTGGAGCGCAGCATGTTAAAGCTGTGCGCCATGTCTGCGCCATCAAGGTACCCTGTCCTTGACATCTTGCTGTCCAGAACTTCCAGCTGCTCGTCATCAATAAATACGCTGATCTCACCGGGATCGGAAAAATCGGTCAGGGCTGCCATAAGGGTGGCAGAGGTTATACACTTGTTCTGCCCGTTGGCCTTGAGCCATGCCAATGTGCAGGCAAGCAGTGTGCCGCCAAGGCAATAGCCCAGTGCATGGATGGATGCCGTGTGTGTCTGGGCCTTGATTGCCTCTATTGCAGCCAGTGGGCCTTCGGTCATGTAATCTTCAAAAGACTTTGCCGCTAGACGTTCATCCGGGTTGACCCACGAGATGATAAAAACACTGAAACCCTGGTCAACGCACCATTTGACGAGGCTGTTGTTCTCTCTCAGATCAAGGATGTAGTACTTGTTTATCCAAGGGGGGATAACAAGAAGGGGAACGTTTTTTACAGTTTCTGTTGATGGCGCGTACTGAATAAGCTGGATAAGGTCATTCTGGAAAATGACCTGCCCCGGTGTGGATGCAACATTTCGGCCGATATCGAAAGCATTCTCGTCGGTCATTGAAATCCGGAGCCGCCCGCGCCCGCGTTCAAGGTCGGACAGCAGGTGCTCAAGGCCCTTGATCAGGTTTTCGCCGCCAGTCTCGGCTGTAATGCGAAGAACTTCCGGGTTGGTCAGAACGAAGTTGGAGGGAGCCATCGCGTCGACAAATTGGCGTGTGTAGAAGTCAACCTTGCGGGCTGACTGCTCATCAAGTCCTTCAACATCCTTGACGGTGCTGCGGATCCAGCGCGCTGTCAGAAGATACGACTGTTTTATGAAGTCGAAGAGCTCGTTATCTTGCCATGCCTCGTCACGGAAGCGCTTGTCGTTCTTGTCAGGCTCTACCACGGGGGCGGCTTTTTCACCCATCATGCGCAAGGCCGTATTCTGCCAAAGATTGACGTAGTCCTGCCAAAGAGACACCTGAGCTTCGACAAGCCTGGCGGGGTCGGCCATCAGGCGGGTTGTCATTTCCAGAAACGCGCCGGCGATATTGAGAGGGTCGAGCGTATCTGGTTCTGCATTTTCGGGGTGACGCCGGATAAACTCCTGAATCAGGCGCTGACTGCGTTCTGCAATACTGGACAAGGCCCGGGATATGTCTGTGGGGTCTGGAATCTGTGCGTCCGGGCGCGCTGGATGATCAGGGCTCTTGTCCGGCATGGGCGTTTTCTTTCCTGGGTCCTAGATCGTTCAGGTCTTGGTGATGGGGTTGCAAATCAGGCAGACGAGAGAAGAGGGCCCAGAAATCAGGATCTGGGGAAGGAACAAGTAGATACTATCATGAAGATAGTTTCTGTGAATTTCACTACCTTTCAGTAGATTGTTTTGCTTGGGAGTTATAATAAACCCAAGTGGGGTATGGAACGGGTTTCTGGCAAGAGGGGAATTTAAGACATGTTCAAGGCCTTCTATGTGCATATTTCTGTCATGTCTCGGTTTCTTGCTGTGCTGATCTGCTGCTTGGAAATGGTTATGCCTGCCAAGGCTGACGGGACGAATCCGGACCTTGTGCGTGATCAGGCTCATAGGGCTGAAGGGTTGGTCGCTGCTCCATCTCGTCCAGAGTATGTACCGGGCAGGAAGAGAGAGCAGCCTTCCGACCAAAAGGATCTTGGTCGCTCAACTGTCACGTCTGATATTTCTGTCGATACCGCACCCACCCCTGCTGTATCAAAGCCCGTTGCTGCTGTAAAAGCTGATTCTGTTGTTGATGGCGTTGCTCTATCAGCAACGCCAAGTAATGGGGGCAAAGCCTTTGTGGCAAAGCCTGTCGTTGATACTCAGCCAGAGTTCCCAGTTACGGTGCTTGTTGATTCGCAAGGCGTATCTGTTGTTCCACCCGACAGGGTAAGTATTCCTAGGAGCATGGCCCAAGAGTCCGGGAAAGCTACGTTAGTGGCAACCATTGAATACCAGCCCGCATCTTTTTCTCTCGACCGTACAGACCATGATATTCTGCGCCAGGTTGCACGTCTCAGGCATCAGCGCGGGGTAGATGAGACCATCCACGTGGTTGGTCACGCTGCATCTTATAGTACAGCCCTGCAACGGGCCCGCAGCGTTGTCGATGTTCTGCAGGCCCAAGGAATTCCTGCTACGGCTCTCCATGCATCGGCTATTGTCACAGTGGACAGGGAGGGTCATGAATCACAGACTTCTTCGGATGAAGGGGGGCGCTATACCCAGATCTGGTTTGGTTATTGATATTCTATGTTTTTCCTTTTTTTGTTATGAATGTTCCCGAAAATTGCTTTGATCCTATTTTGATCACTGGAAAGCTATTTTCTGAAAAACAACTATCGCTTCCGTTTGTGTGACGCGGTAAACAGTGCAGTATCAAGTGCGCAGTGTTTTTTCCGGAACGGGATATGGACCAGGAATTTCATCGTATAAAACGCCTTCCGCCCTATGTTTTTGCCGAAGTCAATGCGATGAAGGCAAAGGCTCGTGCCGCCGGGGAAGATATTATTGACCTTGGCATGGGGAATCCCGACCAACCGACGCCACCCCATATCGTTGAAAAACTGATCGAAGCTGCCACTAATCCAAGGGCGCACTGCTATTCGCAGTCGCGGGGTATACCCGGTCTGCGCAAGGCCTTGGCGGGGTATTACCGTCGTCGGTTCGATGTCAGCCTTGATCCCGAAGACGAGGTGATTGTCACTATCGGCTCCAAGGAGGGCCTTGCTAATCTTGCCCAAGCTATAACCAGCCCGGGTGATGTGATCCTGTCCCCGGACCCTAGTTATCCCATTCATGCCTTTGGCTTCATCATTGCCGGTGCAGCTGTGCGGTCAATACCCGCTTGTCCGGATGAAGAGTTTTTGCGCGCCTTGGAACGTGGGGTACGCCACAGTGTTCCCAAGCCGGTTGCTGTCATTGTCAACTTCCCCTCTAATCCGACGGCAATGGTTGCAACGCTTGATTTTTATAAGGATATCATCGCGTTCTGTCGTAAGCATGACATCTTTGTGCTGTCCGATATTGCTTACTGCGAAATTTATTTTGACGGGAATCCCCCGCCATCCATCCTTCAGGTTCCGGGTGCAAAGGATGTGGCAGTGGAGTTTTCCTCCATGTCCAAGTCTTACAACATGGCAGGATGGCGTATTGGGTTTGCTGCGGGGAATCCAAGGTTGATCAAGGCATTGGCCCGTGTCAAAAGTTACTTGGACTATGGTGCTTTTACACCCATTCAGGTGGCCGCTACAGCAGCCCTGAACGGTCCTCAAGATTGCGTGGAACAGATCCGCACTATGTACCGCCAGCGCCGTGACGTTCTGATCGAGGGTCTGCACCACGCAGGTTGGATGGTTCCCAGCCCGCCGGCTTCCATGTTTGCTTGGGCGCCCATTCCACCCGCTTTCAGTCACCTCGGGTCTGTTGAGTTTGCCAAGCTGCTGATGCAAGAGGCGAGGGTTGCGGTTGCTCCTGGCCTTGGTTTCGGGGAACATGGCGATGGTCATGTCCGTATTGGCTTGGTTGAGAACAAACACCGGATCCGTCAGGCTGTCCGCAATATCAAGGGGTTCCTGCAACGCCAAGGGGCGGGTGTATCGCTGGAATCCGAGATCGGGCGCGTTATGGATCGTCCGGTTATATAAACCCCTCTTAATTCCCAAGGAGCTTGTTTTCTCGTGCCCAATTCCCTGAAGGTTGCTGTTGTAGGTCTTGGTACAGTTGGTGCGGAAACGATCAGGGTCTTGCAGAGAAATGCCCCGGTTATCGCGGCCCGTTGTGGGCGCCCGATAGAGGTTGTTGCGGTCTCTGCCAGAACCCCTGGCCGGGAACGTGGTTTTTCCATGGAAGGGATTACGTGGTACGACGACCCTGTGGCGTTGGTTTCCGGACACCATGTTGATGTCGTCTGTGAGCTGGTTGGCGGCGAAGATGGTGTAGCTGGACAGGTTGTCAGGGCGGCATTGGGGCGCGGGTATCACGTAGTTACGGCCAACAAAGCTTTGTTGGCCCACCATGGCGCTGAACTGGCTGCCCTTGCGGAAAAGAATGGTGTTGCCTTGGGCTGGGAGGCTGCTGTTGCTGGTGGTATTCCTGTCGTCAAGGTCTTGCGGGAGGGGCTGTCTGCTAACCAGATAAGCTGCGTTTATGGCATTTTGAACGGTACCTGCAATTATATCCTTACAAACATGCGCGAGACCGGACGGAATTTTGCGGATGTTCTTCTTGACGCCCAGAAGCTGGGATACGCAGAAGCAGATCCGTCTTTTGATGTCGATGGTGTTGATACAGCTCATAAGCTTGCCATTCTCACCAGCCTTGCATTTGGTACGCGTACTGACTTTGGCGCCATTCATGTCGAGGGTATTCGTTCGTTGACGGCTATGGATATCGCCTTTGCTGACGAGCTGGGATACCGGATCAAGCTGTTGGGAATTGCCCGGGCTACAGATCGTGGTATCGAGCAGAGGGTACATCCGTGCTTGGTTCGCAAGGATGCCCCCATTGCTGCTGTAGAAGGCGTTTTTAATGCTGTTGTCGCCGAGGGCCAGTTTGTCGGGCGTTCGGTCTTGGAGGGGCGGGGTGCCGGTGGTGGTCCGACCGCTTCTGCTGTGGTGGCGGATTTGATGGATATTGCGGCGTGGCGTGTTGGTCCTGTCTTTGGTGTTCCGGTGGCTGATCTTGTGCCTTTGCCGAAATGGAGCATGGAAGCCCGCAAGGGTGCCTATTATGTGCGTCTGATGGTCGAAGATCTGCCGGGTGTTTTTGCCGAGATTGCTGCTGCCTTGCGTGATGCCAAGGTTTCGATGGAAGCGGTTGTCCAGAGAGGTCGTGCGCCGGGTGAGGCGGTGCCGGTGGTCATGATCCTTCACGAGACGGTAGAAGCCGCCTTGAATGACGCGTTGCGCCGGATCCGTATCATTGCAGCTGTTGTTGAGCCTCCGCAGGTTATCCGCATTGAATCCTTCTGACATTCTTTTGCCGGAATTCTTGCGGCATAGTTCTGTTTTGTTAATCTCGAGTGAGCGGAGCCGGTGTTATGGCTGATACATCACGTACACCGGTTCCCGGGTTGGAACGGAATCTGGCACTGGAAATGTGCCGGGTTACCGAAGCAGCTGCTCTTTCAGCATCGCGTTGGATGGGGCGTGGCAACGAAAAGGCCGCAGACCAAGCTGCTGTTGACGCCATGCGTTGTTCCCTCAATTCCATTCTGTTTGACGGAACCGTTGTGATTGGAGAGGGAGAGCGCGACGAAGCGCCAATGCTCTATATCGGGGAGAAAGTCGGGCAGGGGCAGGGACCGAAAGTTGATATTGCACTGGACCCTCTTGAAGGGACCACAATTGTTGCAACCGGAGGAGCCAACGCGCTGGCTGTCGTTGCCTGTGCTGAACATGGTGGTTTTCTCAATGCACCTGATGTTTACATGGACAAGATAGCGGTTGGGGCAGGTCTCCCGGACGATCTCGTTGATCTTGATGCAACGCCACAAGATAATTTGGTGGCCTTGGCATCTGCCAAGAAGGCTGCAGTCTCGGACTTGGTTGTGTGTATTCTTGATCGGCCGCGCCACAAGGACTTGATCAGGGCTGTGCGGGAAGTCGGTGCACGCATTACCCTGATCCCGGACGGAGATGTTTCGGGTGTCATTGCAACAGCAACGCCGGGGTCTGGCGTTGATATGTATATTGGTAGCGGTGGTGCTCCGGAGGGTGTCTTGGCTGCTGCGGCCTTGCGCTGTATTGGCGGCCAGATGCAGGGGCGACTTTTGTTCCGGAACGATGATGAGCGTGCGCGTGCCGCCCGTTGGGGTATCACGGATCTCGATCGTAAGTATGGCCTTGCCGATATGGCCAAGGGCGACGTTATGTTTGCCGCAACAGGGGTGACGGATGGTGCCATGTTGCGCGGTGTGCAGCGGTGGCATAACGGGGCGCGGACACATTCATTGGTCATGCGTTCGCGTTCCGGAACGGTCCGTTGGGTTGAGGCCTTGCATAATTTTGATCGCAAGGTAGGCTTCCTGCCTGTCGATATATAGGACGCGCGAGAAAGAACCATGGTTGCATTTTTGGATGTGGAGCGGTCATTAGCTGGCCGTCGGTGGCGTCTGCGTGCCGGTGATGAGCGCCATGCTGAAACCATCAGCCAGCGTTTCGGGCTTCCCAGTATTGTTGGTCGTATGCTGGTTGCGCGCGGTGTTGATGTGGATGCAGCGCCTTTGTTCCTCAATCCAACCTTGAAGGCTCTTTTGCCGGATCCTCTCCATCTGAAGGGCATGACACAGGCAGTGGAGCGTTTGTGTCATGCTATCAGGGAAGGTGAAACGGTTGCCATATTTGGTGACTATGACGTGGACGGGGCTACCTCATCTGCTTTGCTGCTGCGTTTCTTGCGGACACTTGGCCTACAGCCCGTTCTTTATATTCCCGATCGTATTACCGAGGGATATGGACCCAACACCCCTGCCATGCTTGCGCTCAAGGAGCGCGGTGTCGATCTGGTGATAACGGTTGATTGCGGAACAACAGCGTTTGAGCCGCTGCAGGCTGCAGCGACAGCAGGTCTTGATGTTATTGTGGTTGACCATCACGAGGCAGAGCCGATCTTGCCTGAAGCGGTAGCGATTATTAACCCCAAGCGTCTGGATGACCCTAGCGAGCACAAGCATCTTGCTGCTGTTGGTGTGGCTTTTCTGTTGATTGTTGCCGTCAACCGTGCGCTGCGTCAGCAGGGGTGGTACAGCAGTTCATCCCGGCCCGAGCCTGATTTGATGGCATGGCTTGATATCGTTGCGCTTGGTACGGTTTGTGACGTGGTCCCCCTTGTCGGGGTTAACCGGGCCTTGGTCACGCGTGGGCTGGAGGTGATGGCGCGTCGCGGTAATGCGGGTTTGGCAGCTTTGGCTGATGTGGCCAAGATCACCGAAGCTCCGACAGCGTTTCATCTGGGGTATCTTTTGGGGCCACGTGTCAATGCAGGCGGGCGTGTAGGGCAAGCGGATCTTGGGGCTAGGCTTCTGGCATGTGACGATCCCGCCGAGGCTGGCGTTCTGGCCTTGCGTCTGCACGAGTATAATGCAGAGCGTCAGGATATAGAGGCTGCCGTCCTGTTCGAGGCCATTGAACAGGCAGAGAGTCGTACAAACACGGATGATCCGCTGGTTATGGTGGCCGGAGAGAACTGGCATCCCGGCGTTATTGGTATTGTCGCGGGGCGTTTGAAGGAGCGCTATAATCTGCCTGTTTGCGTGGTTGCGCTTGATGGGGGGATGGCCAAGGGATCCGGGCGCTCCGTTGTTGGTCTGGACTTGGGACGAGCGGTTCTTGCTGCCCGTGAAGCTGGCCTTTTGGAAGCCGGTGGTGGCCATGCTATGGCAGCGGGTTTTTCCCTGAAGGCAGAGCGTTTGGACCAATTCCGTCAGTTTCTGGCTGACAGGTTGGCAAGCCAGCTGAAAGAGGGGAGCTTGTCATCCGTTCTTGAGGTTGATGGTGCTGTGGATATTCGTGCGGCCACGCCTGATCTTTTGCAGACTGTCGAGAAAGCTGGTCCGTTCGGGGCGGGTAATGAACCACCTAAATTTGTTGTGCCCTCTGCCCGTATTGTTCGTGCAGATGTTGTCGGGCAAGGTCATGTGCGGATGACCCTGACTGGTGCATGCGGCGGGCGTCTGAAGGCCATTGCTTTCCGTAGCGTTGATACCGATCTTGGTGTTGCTCTGCTCAATGCCCAAGGGACAGCGTACCATCTGGCCGGGTCCCTGCGTCTGGATACGTGGCAGGGGCGGAATGAGTGCCAGCTGGTTGTCGAGGATGCGGCACCAGCCTGAGAAAAGAGAAAGGGGAAGCGCGATCATGCTTCCCCTTCTGGATTGTGTTCGTGCGTTCGATCAGAGTGAGCGCTCGATGATCTTCTTCTTGATGTCTGCAATGGCTTTGGCTGGGTTTAAGCCTTTCGGGCACGTATTGGTACAGTTCATGATCGTGTGACAGCGATACAGCTTGAACGGATCTTCCAGTGCGTCCAAGCGCTTTCCTGTTGCCTCGTCACGGGAATCATTAATCCAGCGTGCAGCCTGTAGCAACACAGCAGGCCCCAAGTAGCGATCACCATTCCACCAGTAGCTGGGGCAGGACGTCGAGCAGCAGAAACACAGGATGCATTCCCACAGTCCATCAAGCTTCTCCCGGTCCTCCGGAGACTGGAGGCGTTCCCCGTTCGGGGGAAAAGGAGTATCAGCCTGCATCCAAGGCTCTATGGAGGCATACTGGGCATAGACATGGGTCAGGTCTGGTACGAGATCCTTGACCACAGGCATGTGCGGCAACGGGTAGATCTTTACGTCACCTGTAATATCAGCAATAGGTTTCAGGCATGCTAGTGTATTTGTGCCATCGATGTTCATGGAACATGAGCCACAGATACCTTCCCGGCAGGAACGACGGAGCGTTAGTGTTGAGTCAATCTCATTCTTGATTTTCAACAGTGCATCCAGAACCATTGGGCCGCACGCATCAAGGTCAATCTCGAAGGTGTCCAGCCTCGGGTTCTGCCCGCTGTCCGGATCATAGCGATAAATCCGGAAGGTCTTGACGTTCTTGGCACCAGCCGGGGCCTTGACGGTTTTTCCTTCAGTAACCCGGCTGTTGGCAGGCAGGTTGAATTCAACCATGGTGTTTTCCCTTTCAGCCAGCGCGCTCAGTAAACGCGCTTTTGCGGCTTGATATACTCAACCTCGTTCGACAGCGTGTAGGTATGCACTGGCCGATAGTCCAAGCGGACGGAATATTTCTCGTCAACATAAGCCAGCGTGTGCTTCATCCACGTCTGGTCATCGCGTTCCGGGTAATCTTCGTGGGCATGCGCCCCGCGTGATTCTTTCCGGGCCTCGGCAGAAACCATTGTGGCATTGGCGCAGGCCATAAGATTTTCAAGCTCTAGCGCCTCGATCAGGTCGGTATTGAAAATCAGTGAGCGGTCTGTAATGCCCATATCCGGCATGGTGCCTGCGATTTTCTTCAGGTTGCCCACACCTTCTTGCAGGGATTTGGAGGTGCGGTACACAGCTGCATCCATTTGCATGGCTTTTTGCATGTCGAGGCGAATATCAGAGACGCGACGCGGCCCCTTGGCGTGACGAACACGATCCAGACGGCTCAGCGCATTCTGTCCGGCATCGGCGGGCAGTGGCTTGTGCTTGGATCCCGGCTTTATCAGCTCTGCTGCCCTGTGTGCTGCGGCGCGCCCGAAAACAACAAGATCCAGCAAGGAGTTTGTACCAAGCCGGTTGGCGCCGTGAACGGAAACGCAGGCCGCCTCTCCGACAGCCATCAAGCCTCCGCACAGGTTATCCGGGCTTCCCGCTTTGGGGCGTACAACCTCGCCGGTGTAGATCGTCGGGATGCCGCCCATATTGTAGTGTACGGTTGGAAGAACCGGGATCGGCTCACGCGTGGCATCAACTCCGGCGAAAATTTTGGCGGTTTCTGTAATGCCGGGCAGGCGTGCATGCAGAACGTCAGCGCCCAGATGTTCCAGATGCAGGAAAATATGGTCCTGCTCTTTTCCGACACCCCGTCTTTCGCGGATTTCCATGGTCATGGCGCGGGATACGACGTCGCGTGATGCGAGATCCTTTGCCGTTGGTGCATAACGCTCCATAAAGCGGTCGCCGCCGGAGTTCGTCAGATAGCCGCCCTCTCCACGGGCACCTTCTGTAATCAGGCAGCCTGATCCATAAATGCCGGTGGGATGGAACTGGACAAATTCATGGTCCTGAAGAGGCAGCCCGGCGCGGGCAACCATGCCATTTCCATCCCCGGTACAGGTATGGGCAGATGTACAGGAGAAATAGGCACGGCCGTATCCCCCGGTTGCCAAGACCGTCTGATGTGCCCGGAAGCGGTGGATGGCACCAGTTGCCATATCGAGTGCGACGACGCCCAGACATTCTCCACTGGATGGATCCATGATCAGGTCAAGGGCAAAATATTCAACAAAGAACTCCGCCTTGTGCTTCAGGCTTTGTTGGTACAGCGTATGCAGAATGGCGTGGCCGGTCCTGTCCGCAGCAGCGCAGGCCCGTTGCACCGGGGCCTTGCCAAAGTCACGCATATGGCCGCCGAAGGGACGTTGGTAGATCTTGCCTTCGGGAGTACGTGAAAAGGGAACCCCGAAGTGCTCCAGCTCGTGGACAGCGGGTATGGCCTCGCGGCACATGTATTCAATGGCATCCTGGTCGCCAAGCCAGTCCGATCCCTTGACTGTGTCGTACATATGCCATTCCCACTTGTCCTCGGCCATGTTGCCCAAGGCAGCACCGATGCCGCCCTGTGCGGCAACGGTGTGGGACCGTGTAGGGAAAACCTTGGTGATGCAGGCGGTCTTCAGCCCGGCAGCCACCATGCCGAATGTGGCACGCAAACCAGCCCCGCCCGCGCCGACAACAACAACATCATATGTGTGGTCAATAAAGGTATATGCAGCCATCAGCCCCGGCCTCCCATTGCAATCATCAGCACCGAAACAACAGAAAAGATGCCGAACAGGACTGCAAGCAGTTTGGTAACAATAATTCCGGCAACCTTTGCCGCATTACAGTGGACGTAGTCTTCAAATACCACCTGAAGGCCCAGTTGGGCGTGGTGAAAAACGGCAACCAGAAGCGCAATCAGCAGCGTCGCGTTGAGCGGCGAAGACAGCCAGCTCCGCATCGCTGCATGGTCGGCCCCTACGTGTGATGCCAGCGAGGCAACAAACCAGAAAACGAGGGGGATCATGGCAACCGCCGTGACACGTTGCTGCCACCAGTGGTGTGCACCCTCGTGGGCAGATCCAAGCCCGCGGGCCCGAGAAAGTGGAGTGCGCAAGGTCATGGTATTTTCAACTCCCTGTCCGGCTCAGTGCATCATGCCTACGCCCCAGGCCAGGGCGGTCAGGGCAATAGAGGCAATGAGAACAACAATGCCGGAACCCCGTATTTCATGAATTTCGAAAAGCTTGCCGGCATCCCAGAACAGGTGCCGGATGCCGTTACATACGTGGTAAAACAGCGCAAAGCTCCATCCTGCAAGCAGGAGCTTGCCCAGCGGAGAACCAATCAGCGATGTGGCGTGGGCATAGGCATCAGGGCCCGATGCCGCAGCCCACAGCCAGTACATCAGCAGGGCGGTTCCTGCGATCAGGGCAACGCCGGTAATGCGATGGCTGATGGACATCGCCATGTGCAGCCTGAAGGCATAAATCTGGAGATGCGGGGATACTGGTCTGGTATCAGCTTTCATGGCCCAAGCCTCTTGCGGGGTTTCCCTGCCGGAGCGCAATACCCTGGATGCGCATGGTGCGGAAAATTTCTGGTTTACGGTGCGTCGGTGATGTAGCTCTTCGTCTTGTTTCTTGTCAATGATTGGAACAGTTTCCAAAGGGTTGTCCGGTATCGTGCCCGAGACACGGGGCTTCTGCAATCCAAAGCCCCGGTACCTTTGGGCTTGCCACGGTGTAAAAAGCCCTTTTCATGGCCCGAATGGCGGAAAAGCTGGATAATTGGTGCCTTGCACAGGGGGAGGCAAAGGGCTGTACAGACAACTTTGTTGTTGGCTCAAGGGTTGACATATACGCCCCAATAGACAGATTCGCCCCTTTGCTGTGTTGACCATTACCGGAGAGACCATGACCGTCAGCATCGATATGGGCCGGACGCAGACGGGAACCCCTGCTTTTCTTGATCTGGAAGAGCTGCTTGCAACACGTTTGTTGGTACAGGGAAACTCGGGATCAGGGAAATCACACCTGTTGCGCCGTTTGGTGGAGCAGGCGGCCAGTCATGTCCAGCAGGTTGTTATTGACCCTGAGGGTGATTTTGTAACCCTTTCCGAACGTTTTGGGCATGTTGTGGTGGATGCGGCCGAGCATTCCGAGAATGGCCTGCAGAAAGTGGCCGGGCGGGTCCGCGAACATCGCGTTTCTGTTGTCCTGACCCTAGAGCACCAGGAAACAGAACGGCAGCTGCGGTCGGCTGCAGCCTTCCTTGGGGGGTTGTTTGATTCAGATAGAACGTTCTGGCATCCTGCTTTGGTTGTTGTTGATGAAGCGCAGCTGTTTGCGCCGTCCGCAGCGGGGGAGATATCGGATGAGGCCCGCAAGGTGTCCTTGGGGGCGATGACCAATCTGATGTGTAGAGGTCGGAAACGTGGCCTTGCCGGGATTATTGCAACCCAGCGCCTTGCCAAGCTGGCCAAGAATGTTGCCGCCGAGGCTTCCAATTTTTTGATGGGGCGGACCTTCCTGGATATCGATATGGCGCGTGCCGCAGATTTGCTGGGGATGGAGCGGCGCCAGGCCGAGATGTTCCGCGATTTGCAGAGGGGGCAGTTTATTGCGCTTGGTCCGGCGCTTTCCCGTCGTCCCTTGCCCATCCGTATTGGTGCGGTCGAGACGTCAGGCCGCTCTTCCAGCCCGCGTCTTTTGTCTCCACCTCCTTCGTTGGGAGAACAGGCTCGCGACTTGCTGATGGCTTCTGAAGGGCATGATATTCGGCCTGTGTCTTGTGCACGGATTACCCCTATGACGACGGAGCCTCTGGTGTGTGCCCAAGATGAGGAGCAAGAGATTCTGTCGTCTGTTTTTGCTGAAGCTGGAGAGGTGGATCCTCTGCTGGTCCTTTGCCCAGACCCGATTGCTGCGCCGGCTCCGGTCCAGGCAGTTAAGCCTATCGCTGAAATTGGACAGAGCGCTTTCTATGACATGGTGCTCCGCGATCTGTTGTCTGATGACGATGCGCCCTATCGTTCAGTGGCCGTCCTGTATCAGGATTTCTTGGTCCGCTGTCGCAGTCATGGCGCCAGCGGTCGAGGCCTTGATCTTCCTGGCTTTCGGCGCCGTCTGGCTGTTGTGCGGGCCGGGTTGACCGAGCGTTGTATGCCGGAAGAGGATTGGAATCGTGTGATGGCGGCCGCAGATCTGATTCCCGAAGATTTACGGGCGTTATTCCTGATGTTGGCCAAGGCCGCATTTGAGAAGAGCCCTTGTCCTTCCGATGCGGATATTGCCAAGGCTAGGGGCAGCCGGTCATCCCGCCGTGCCCGTGGCTTGTTAAGCCATCTGGAGGAGCAAGGCGTGATTGTCATTCGTGACGATGTATACGGGAACCGGGCGATTGCATTGCCGGGTCTTGGTTGGGAAACCGCACCGGGGCATCCAGATGCTGTAGATGCTTAGGCCGTACCTGCCGGTAAAATGGCAGGTACGGCCTTGAGCCTATTTCTTACGTGTTCCTGACTTTGCCGTTTTGCTTTTGGTAGTCACTGCTTTTTTCTTTGTCTCTTTTTTTGCCTTTGCAGCTTTCTTGGTTTTGTCACTTGACCCGCCTTCTTTCAGGCCAAGTGCTTTGGCAACGCCAGCCCCGTAATCCGGGTGTACTTTCTTGAAGAGGGCAATCTGGCGCTTTTGGATATCCTTTGGCACCCCGTCCATATCGGCCGCAATGTTCTGATACAGCCTTTCTCTTTGCCCTTTATCGAACAGCTCGAACAAGGCACGTGGCTGGCTGTAGTAATCTGTATCCTCACGATGGTTCCAATGATCCGCATCGCCTTCAATTTTTAGCGGGGGTTCGGCGTGTTCTGGATGTTCATTCCAGTATCCGAAGCTGTTCGGCTCATAGGTCACGCGCCCGGAATTGATGTTGTCAACGCGCATGGGTCCATCACGGTGGTAGATCCCGTGTGCTGGGCAGCGTGATGCATTAACCGGAATTTGATGGTGGTTGACACCCAGCCGGTAGCGTTGTGTGTCCCCATAGGAGAAGAGTCGGCCCTGTAGCATCTTGTCCGGCGAGAACCCAATGCCGGGTACAACATCAGCCGGGTTGAAGGCTGCCTGTTCCACCTCTGAAAAGTAATTCTCAGGGTTTCGGTTCAGTTCGAGCTCGCCGACCTCGATCAGGGGATAATCTTTGTGAGGCCAGACCTTGGTCAGGTCAAAAGGATTGAAGCGATATTTGGCGGCGTCTTTTTCCGGCATGATTTGTACGCAGAAACGCCAGCGCGGGAATTTGCGGTTTGAAATGGCATCGTACAGGTCGCGTTGAGAGCTTTCGCGATCCTGCCCAATCAGGGTGGCTGCTTCTGCGGGGTTCAGGTTCTGGATGCCTTGCCGTGATTTTAGATGGAATTTGACCCAGAAACGCTGCTTCTTGGCATTGATGAAGCTGAATGTATGGCTGCCAAAGCCATGCATGTGGCGATATGAATGGGGGATGCCTCGATCACTGAAGTCTATGGTCAGCTGGTGCAGGCTTTCTGGCAGATGGGAGAAAAAGTCCCACTTCCATGTGGCATTGCGCAGGTTGGTGTGTGGATCACGCTTTACCACGTGATTGAGGTCGATAAACTTGAGCGGGTCGCGCAGGTAAAAAACAGGCGTGTTGTTGCCAACCAGATCCCAGTTTCCATCCTCAGTATAGAACTTGATTGCAAATCCACGGATATCACGTTCGGCATCGGCAGCACCGCGCTCTCCGGCAACGGTCGAGAAGCGTATGAACAGGTCTGTTTTCTTGCCAATCTTGGAAAAGATCTTCGCCTTGGTGTATTTGGTGATGTCCTTGGTAACGGTAAAGGTGCCATAGGCACCTGATCCCTTGGCATGCATCCGGCGCTCGGGGATAACTTCACGGTCGAAGTGCGCCATCTTTTCTAGGAACCATACATCCTGCAACAAGAGTGGCCCCCGGGGTCCTGCGGTCATGCTGTTCTGATTGTCGGTAACCGGTGCGCCGGCTTTTGTGCGTAAGCGGCGATGTGATGTCGGTGTACTGGCCATGGATTCTTCCCCCGAAATCCAGAGTGTGTTCTAGAGCGGTAGTGAGAATGAGCGAGGCCATGACGGATGCAAAGAGGTGACAACAGCCGCTAAAGTTCATGGAACGTACAGCCATGACTTCTTTTTATGATGCCGATAGTTATGAGATGTTACTCCATGGCGTCGTCGTGGCAAATTTTCTGTTCGGAGATATACCAGTTCATTCTGGTGCTGTGAGCGCAACACGGTGCGGTACTGGAAAGATTGGTCTCGATGTTTTGTGCGATGCAGGTTTGTTCTTCAGGGGTGTTTTTTGGACATGTTTCCTCCTGTTCGTAGTGTCGTATCTGTGCAGTCGCACGTAGCCTATGGCCATGTCGGCAATGCTGCGGCTGTCTTTCCCTTACAGCGCATGGGATTTGAGGTGTGGCCCGTTCATACGTGTCAGCTGTCCAGCCGTCTTGGTTACCCCGATGTCCGCGGCGATATTTTTCGTCCGGCGCATGTCCGTGATGTTTTGTCGGGCCTAGAGGGGAACGGCATTCTTGGGCAGTGCTCTGCCATGGTATCGGGTTTTCTCGGACGTGCTGCGCTGGGCAAGGTTATTGCCAAGGCCGTTGGTCGTATGCGTGATTCCAACCCGGAAAGCTTGTATGTCTGTGATCCTGTTATGGGAGATGACAATGCTTCCGGAACCGGGGTCTTGTATGCACCTGCGGATATCCCGGCCTTCTTTGCTGATTGTTTGGTGCCAATGGCTGATGTTGTGGTTCCAAACCGTTTTGAGTTGGCTCTCCTTGCCGGAATGGATGTTCGTACAGTAGAAGATGCCTTGAAGGCGGCCAAGGCTGTTATTGGACGTGGGCCGCGTCTTGTGGTTACGACCAGCCTTCCTTTGCCTGACCCCGGCGAGATTGGTTGCTTGGCTGTAACTGCTGAGCAGGCTTGGTTGGTTCGTGCCGAACGTATTCCCATCAAGGCCAGTATGCATGGAACCGGTGATATTTTTACAGCATTGTTGACCGGTGCCTTGTTACATGATGTGCCGATTCCTCAGGCCACGGCTCATGCGGCATCCTCGCTGCATGCCATTATTAAAGAGACCATTCGTCGGGAAGAGGTAGAGCCTCAACTAATCGTGTGCCAAGAATATCTCCTGACACCCCCATATCTATTTGATGCTGAAAGTCTTGTTTTAGGCTGATACAGCGTCTGGTGTCTGAGGAGCTGCCGTTTCTGCTGCAGCGGATGGATCGCGCAGTACATAGCCACGTCCCCAGACTGTTTCGATGTAATTATCCCCATCTGATGCTACGGCAAGTTTCTTGCGTAGCTTGCAGATGAAAACATCGATAATTTTCAGCTCAGGTTCATCAATGCCATTGTAAAGATGGCTGAGAAATTGGTCCTTGGTTAGAGTTGTGCCCTTGCGGAGAGCCAGAAGCTCTAGGATGCCGTATTCCTTGACCGTCAGGTGTACGGGGTTGCTGTCGATCGTGACGGTATGGGCATCCAGATTGACGCACAGGCGTCCGGTTCGCACGACGGATTGAGAGTGGCCTTTTGAGCGTCGCACGATTGCCTGAATGCGCGCGATCAGCTCTGAGCGGTCGAATGGCTTTGTCAAATAGTCATCGGCACCGCTGCCAAGCCCGCGTACTTTTCTGTCTGGTTCGTCAAGGCCGGACAAAATCAGGACCGGCGTTCCAATCCGTGCAGCCCGTAGCTGCCGGATGACGTCCATTCCATCCATGTCCGGGAGGACTAAGTCAAGCAGGATGATATCATAGTCGTAGAGCTTGCCAATCTCCAGACCGTCTTCGCCTAGGTTGGTGGAATCAACAACCCACTGCTCTTTGCGAAGCATGAGTTCGATACTCTGCCGGGTGGCTGTATCGTCTTCTACGACAAGAACGCGCATGGGGCACCCTCATGCTCTGCGCAGACGTCTTGATCCCTGTTCTTTGAATCCGGACATCCGATTAACCCGACATTAACGATAGAGTGATTGATTGTTACGTGCAAGCACCAAGTGTCTGTGTGCCCGTAATGTAACAGTACGCAGTATCTTGTGATTCATGGCAGAAAGATCCTCGTATGCCCATACCGACAAGCAATCTGCTGACAGACATTGCTCGCTTGCCTGATTACAGGCTTTTTGGTCGGGTGGTTGCTGTGCAGGGGCTTCTGGTCGAAGTTGGAGGCATACAAACTTCTGTCTCGGTTGGTGACCGTGTGATGCTCACAAGGCGGGATCGGCACATGGTGCCAGGTGAGATCGTCGGTTTTCGCGATGGTCGGGCACTGCTGATGCCTTTTGGGACATTGGACGGTATAGGTTTGGGGGCTTGTGCCGAGGTAGTGGCTGCTGCTCCGGCTGTTTATCCGCATGAATCCTGGCTGGGGCGCGTCATAACCGCCATGGCTGAGCCTGCTGACAGTTTGGGGCCTTTGTTGTCAGGACCTGTTGCCTATCCGGTTCGGGCCTCGCCGCCACCAGCTCATGCACGACAGAGAGTGGGTGGAAAACTGGACCTAGGCATCCGGTGCCTGAATGCCTTCACAACGTGCTGCGTTGGCCAGCGTATGGGAATTTTTGCCGCATCAGGCGTGGGGAAATCCTCTGTCATGTCCATGATGGCCAAGTATTCGTCGGCTGATGTGATCGTTTGTGGACTTATAGGAGAGCGTGGGCGTGAGGCCCGGGAGTTTATAGAAGATGATTTGGGGCCTGAAGGTTTGGCCCGTTCTGTTGTTGTGATTGCCACGTCTGATGAGCCACCCTTGATCCGGCGTCAGGCTGCTTATCTGACCATGACAATTGCAGAATATTTCCGGGATAGGGGTGCCGAAGTCCTCTGTTTGATGGACAGTGTGACCCGTTTTGCCATGGCCCAGCGCGAGATCAGCCTTTCTGCGGGAGAACCACCCGCCAGCAAGGGGTATACGCCAACCGTTTTTGCCGAG
This sequence comes from Haematospirillum jordaniae, assembly GCF_001611975.1. Taxonomy (GTDB): domain Bacteria; phylum Pseudomonadota; class Alphaproteobacteria; order Rhodospirillales; family Rhodospirillaceae; genus Haematospirillum; species Haematospirillum jordaniae. The sequence continues at coordinate 2,009,569 of NZ_CP014525.1, read as the reverse complement.
TTGCCCAAGTTGCTGGAGCGTGCTGGCCCCGGAGGTCCCGGGCAAGGCAACATAACCGGTCTGTTCACAGTTCTGGTTGAGGGGGATGATCATAACGAGCCTGTCTCGGATGCTGTGCGCGGTATTCTGGATGGGCACGTTGTGCTGGAGCGGTCTATCAGCGAGAGGGGCCGCTATCCCGCCATGAACATCCTGCGATCTGTTTCCCGGACCATGCCCGGCTGCAATACGGAATGGCAAAACCAGTTGGTTTCCCGCTGCCGTAGGATTGTGTCGGTTTATGAGGACATGAGTGAACTGATACGCCTTGGTGCCTACAAAGATGGATCCAATGCGGAAGTGGACGAGGCCATAGCCCTATATCCCCGTATAGAAGCCGTTCTTGGTCAGGGCAAGACTGAGTCCGCAACGCTGGACCAAACGTATACGGCCTTGGCCGAGGCCGTCGGGTTCGAGATGGCAGCTGAGAGCAGATAAGAAGGGGGCTGTTATGTCGCGTACCCTGAAGGGTCTTGTGCGTCTGCGTAAGTGGGATGTGGATGAGAAACGTCGTTTCCTGGCGCGTCTTATCGCTTCTGAAGAGCAGCTTATTGCTTTGCTGCTTGCTCTGGAAGAGCAGGGGATCAAGGAGCGTCATGCAGCAGCGGCTGATCCCTTGGGTGCCGGTTTGACTTATGGTGGGTATGTGCGCTGGGCCAAGGAGCGCCGCGAGACACTTGAAAAAACCCTGAAAGACCTTCGTCGGCAGATCAGTGCTGCCCGTGATACGCTGGCCGAGGCATTCAAGGAACTGAAGACCAGTGAAATCGCCGAGGACAACCGTATCGGGCGTGAGATATCCATGCGTGAACGCCAAGAGCGTGCCCTGCAGGATGACATCGGTCTTGAGATTTATCGCCGTCGCGGGGGGCGGACCAGTCTATTGACCCGTAAGTAACTCTGTGGTTGGGATTGCCAGCGTGGGGCCGTGGGCATCTGGATCATTCAGCATGATAACGTGGCGGCTCTTCAGGTTAAGAACTTCCAAGTCCTTGCGGAATAGTGCGTCAAACCGGGTCTTCAGGGTTCCATTGGCCAAGATACGGTCCATCCCTGCTTCGAGGCGCTCTTTTAGCCTGTCCTCACCGACTGATACGTAAAGCCACATAGCGATCGGGGTTCGGACCAGTATTGTTTGTTCAATCGCCAGATCCGGGTATGTCTGCTTGTAGTGATCAAGCTCACGCATGACTTCGTAGACGCTACGGGATAAATAATCCACCCGACCTATAGACAGGAGATTATACAAGCCATCCAGATCAGGCCACAGAGTCACGGGCAAGTCATTACCTATGAAGATTTTGCTTATATGCCAGTTCCGGCCAGAGGCAACGGGGAAGGCGGCAAGATCATTCAGGGTCTTGATACCGGAAAACTTGTTTTGCTCACCGGCTCGTATAATGGCAACCCGGTATCCCAAAAGTCCCCGGTCCGCAACGTGACTGACCCGCATGAACCGTTTGTCACTGATCGTGCAGCTGGGGAGAAGGGCAACATTGATCAAGCCCCCCTTCTCAAGCTCTGTTTCCAACCGTGTTCGATCCGAGACCCTGGATTCCAGAACTAATTTCCATGGGCCAAAGTCCTGCTCTGTTGCCTGTAGGGCCATCTTCAGCACCTCTACAGACCAAGCAAAGCGGGGGTCATTTGGATTTTCCGGGGCAGGTGTCCGCACTTCCATAGGCTCTTGCGCCAAGCAGGGGCCAGATATAGGAAGCAGCGCAACCAGCAGCACAACAATTGCCAACCTCAACATCCGCCATGCCTGACAGGGACTGATGGTCTGGAACATGCGCGCTCACCCCTTGTCATGCGATAGAGTGTTGACTGGGTATTCTGGTATTCAGGAAGACCTCAGTGAGTATGGCAAATATACTGACGCAAAACCAGCATACTTGACCAAGATGTGTCACCGGGATCCTTGGCTCCTATCTCAGGTAGAATTGTATTGGAGAGACAAGCTCTAGGGCAGAGCTTTCCGTTCCGGGCGGAGGGGGAGGAAGAGGGCTTGCGCGCCTTACAAGATCTAGGCCCTCCTGATCCAGAAGCGGGAAGCCCGATGATTCTTCAAGGGCTACGGATAAAACATCCCCCGTTCTGGCAATCCTGAACCGGATAATAACAGTACCTTCCTGATAGCGTGCTTTTGCAAGGCGGGGGTAATGCTTATGGCGTTCAAGATGTGACAAGATCTGGCCATGCCAGAGTGACATCTTGGCTGCAGCAGAGCTGTCGGACTGCGTTATGGCGCTGGTGTTGGAAGAAGCTTCTTGTCTGCCTGCCGTATCCTGTGACCGCTTTCGTTGTACAGGGTTCTCTTCCGTATGTAATGCGGTAGGCTTGGGATTGGTCTTGCGGCGGCGCGATTCTGTCTTGGGGGCCGGCTTGGGGAGCGTTACGTCTGCTTCCTGAACGGGTTGCAGCTTTTGCTCTTGCTGGTGTGGTTCTTCTACCGCATGAGATGGTGGTGCAGAGGCTGGCGGCGCAGGCAGCATGTCAACAAGCAAAGCTTGCCCTGTGACAAAGCCTGTTGTCGGCTCCGGTGTGATCCAGGTCCCCAGTGTTGCAGCAACAAGAAGGCCGTGAGCCAGAAGTACAGTACCAAAACAGCTCGCCCAGCGATTGAAGGACTGTGGCTCCCATGGCAAGGATACTGTGTGCTTCCTCACGGATTTTGTCCTTCCTCCACTCCGGTCAGGGCAATTTTCAGATATCCATTGTCCCGTAGTACATTCATGACGGCCATGACTGTTCCGTAATTCACCGCCTTGTCTGCCATAAGAAAAATACGTTGTTCCCGGTTCTGACCGGTCTGTGCGTTCAGTGCTGCGGGGAGCATGGCGGTGGACAGTGTTTCCTGCGCCAGAAGAAGGTTCCCGTCGCGGGTCACTGTCAGAAAGACGGGATTGTCTGGTCTGGGTGTTGGTATCGCGGTTGAGGAGGGCAGATCAACGGGTGTGTCAACGGTCGACAGGGGGGCGGCTACCATGAAGACGACCAACAGCACCAGAACAACATCGATAAAGGGTGTCACATTGATAGCGTGATTTTCTATTAGTTCATCACGATTATTATGAATAGGGCCTGCCATGCTTTCTTACTCCGCAGCAGAGCGCGGGATTGCCACCCGGACGGGGGAGGAATGATGGTTGCGTGGCTGATGAATATCGGGAGAGCTCTCCGAGCGCAGATCGAGCTCACGACTGACCAGACGCAGCATAGTTGCCGACATATTGCCAACAAGACCACGGTATGCTCCTATTGAGCGAACCAGCAGATTATACAGGATAACCGCCGGGATTGCCGCTACCAGCCCCATTGCCGTTGCCAGTAAAGCCTCGGCGATACCTGGCGCCACGATCGCTAAGTTTGTTGTTTGTGCTTTTGAAATACCAATGAAGCTGTCCATGATCCCCCAGACAGTGCCGAACAGACCAATGAATGGGCTGTTCGAGCCTATGCTGGCTAGGATACCTAGGCCTGAGGCCATACGCCGCCCGGCATCGGCCTCAACCTGTTCAAGCCGCGAAGATGTCCTGTCTTTGATGCCCTCCTTACCGCTCTCTCCGGACAGGGTGATTTCAGTAATGGCAGCCCCGATCATTGTGTGGCACAAGCCGTTATGATCGCGGAGTACAGTGCGTGCTTCTTCCGCTGTACGGCATGTATCCAGTGCGTGGATAGCACGGGATAGGTCGCGTTTTGCCTTGCGTAATTCAAGGCTTTTTGCCCCCCAAATGGTCCATGTCATAACCGAAGCAAGAGCTAGGCATCCCATAACAGCCTTGACCACGCTGTCGGCAGCCATGAACATCCCGCCCAGTGAAAGATCATGAGGTAGTGCTGAAACGGTGGCTTCAACAGCAGCGGTTGTTGCTTCTGCTGTGGTATCGGTCGCGGATGCTTGGGACAGGAGAGAAAACACACATAAAAGCGCCACGGCCGCTAGGATAGTCAGAAGGCGTATGGTGTCTGTCGAGAATACTTTTGCATTTATTTTATACATTCTAAAAAACCCTGTCCGCCCTGGCGGGGCATTCTGGAACAGCGCTGCCTTGATTTCCGCGCTGTCCGATTGTCCGGAGAGGCAGGCACTTTATGGAAAGTGAGAGTCATCCGCAACAAGACTTGTGCCAGCATACACGTCCTGACAGAGCTGGGTCCAGCCCATGATCGGTCTTTTTTGCCTGATTCTGCCGGTATGCCTTACTGCAGGTATACTTTGCCCTATTCTCGTTGCGTCGTTGTTTCTCGCTGCTGGCGTGGAATATGAACCGGGTTAAGAAACCGGGACGGGACATAGCCTGACATGCCTTCCGGCGTGATAATACGAGCCCAGTTACCGCCGGTATCGATTTCTGTCACCAGAACCATGGCACCGGCTGCCAATTCTCCCGTTTTTTGGAAACTTGTCCCGGGTCCGCTGCGTATGGCCAAGCCCGCGGCCATGGTTTCATGCAGTCCCCCCGCTTTCAGGGATGATGACGACGGGGATGCAGAGTCAGTGTTTCTAGGCTTGTCCTGATCAGGCCTGACAAGGGGCAGCTCGGCATCGCGGACTGTATTCCAGCTGATAACAGCTGTTGCGGCACCGGCCAAGTACAGTGGCGACAATTGAAGCAGACGGAAAGCGCCCACGCCGCTCCATCGATTTTTCAGTTGGCGGGCCGCCGACTGTGGGGAGGCCGGGACAAGGCTATCCGCCATGTACTGTTGCCCCACTGTTGTGGCAAATTGTCTGGCCTGCCGTGCGATATTATAGGCCATGTCCCTGTCTTGTCTGGCCAAGAAGGCGCGCGCCTGGTGCATAAGGGTCCGATAGTTGCGATCCGCAGGCAGAATCCCTCCCCGTGCGGTTACCCAAAGGGCATGAATGGTATCAACGGGTCCAGACAGGCTCCACCAGCCCAAAAGCCAATTCCGGATGGAAACCTGCAAGCCGGTGATATCGGCGCAGCGACGGCAGTACAGACCCTCGATGCTGGAGTGAAGACTGCGTGCCAACATCCCGCGAACCAGTGGAAAAATAACGTAACGCGGCTGTGCTGCAACACGACCACAGCGATCGCATGTGGATAGCGGGAGAAGGGGAGGAGGAGATGACGTGGACCATGTCCGTTTCCGTCGTTGGTCTTGCGGTTTTTCCTGTCTGGCTTGATTGGCTGAGGGTCTGGGGTCTGTACGTTCGGACTTCTGCTTGTCCCGTGCCCCTGTTCCTGCTGACGCTTGCCGTTTATACTGTGTTTGCTGTTTTTCAGCTGTATCAGTACTCCGGGACAGCGCATCGTATTGCGCCTTTTTCTCGGGGTTGGAGAGAATCTCGTAGGCTGCGGTGATGGCATGAAACTTTTCGTGTGCATCCGGGCTGTTATTTCGATCCGGATGCAGTGCCATGGCCAGCTGACGAAAAGCTGTTTTGACAGCGGCGCCATCCGATCCGGGATCAAGGCCCAGAACGCGGTAATATCCTTTGGGATCACCGGTGAGTTTGGCAGCCATCCCGTACGGTCTCCTCGTATCCTTTGAATCTATACGGACTGTCTCTCACGTCCTGATCCCTAGTACAGCCCTTATATGTATGTCAAATGCTCTGCACGGCATGCTGTTCATGCAACATATACTTGGTTGGCGGCGAAGCTGTCCCCCATTTCCTTATACGATCAGACCCGGGCCTGGATCAGGGTGTCCGGGTATAGCATCAGCCGGTCCAGCGAATGATGGTGAGGCATGGAATAAAAGGCTTCCGACCAAGTTCAGGGCTTGGGATGCGTTGGTATACAAGGCCAGCATAGTGGTTCTGATCTCTATATCCAAGGGGATGTGCGTGCGGATCAGCAGGTCCAGACGGCGATCCTTATACAGGTAAAGACCATCGAATTGCATGGGGCCAAGGCGGGAAAGGTTGAGATTAAGCAGAAAACGGAATCGTTCTCCTTTTTTTGCTTTCACTGCGTCTTTTTCACTGTCCTGCTCTCCGTCACGCCTGCTGATAAGGGTAATCTTTTCAATACTGTTTCCATTCAGGAAGGGGAGGTTCTGTAGTCTCCAGTCTCCTCCCCCATCTGTAGAGGGGCGTATCATCTCGCGTAGTTCTGCGGAAAGGGCACGTGCGCTTTCACGCCCTAGGGATTGCTCAAGAATGTCGCGCACGCTCTCCCCCGGCCACGGGCGTGTGCTGCTAGCCGGGCGTGATAACTGGCTGAATGCCATAAGAGCGAGCAGCATGCGTCCGTCGCTGGTTGGAAGATGGTGGATCAAGGCCTTGATCCCGTCTGGTCCGTTGGTCTGCAGGGCTATGGCCAAGGCCCGCTCCATTCCGGGCCAGCTAGGCACGGATACGGAGCCGATTTTCATGCTTTCAGCTGATGATATAATGTCTGGATGAGCGAGTTGTGGGGTGACTTGTATAATATCCAAGCTAACAGGGGTACCAGCGGGAAGGGACAGGGGGCGATCCATGGATAGTAAGCCCATGGGAGTGGCAATAATGGCACGTCCGGAATTGGTGTGTGGGGCGATGATCCCCGTTATAGATCCGGGGATGGGTGTTGATGCAGCCGATGGAGTGCCCTGCGGCATAGGTTGGGTTATGGAACCTTGCTCTGTCAGCAGTCCTGTTTGAGAGGTAGGGGCAGGAGAGTGTATGGATGACGACGCGGATGCTGCTCCGGCATTACTGGATGCAATAGGGGTGAGACGAAACAGAACAGTTGTCCCTATCGGCCACGGAGGCAAGGGGGCTGAACTGCGATCAGAGTGAGACGGGAAGAAATGATCTGGTGCGGCAATAACCTGCGCAGGTATGTGACTGGGTAATGATGTTTGCCATACTGCTGCAGCTGCTGGATTTACACCAAGCCCGGGAGGAGTGGATCCCAAAAGAGTATCAGGCTTGGGGGATAGCCATGGCACAGGGTTTACAGCCATGATGCGAAGCATGACAGCCTGTCCAGGTCGGAATTCTGTCGTCTCCAGAACAAGACGTGTTCCCGCTGCCAGAGTAAGCGTGGTGGGCAGGTTGGCTTTTATTTGGCCATAAGGTGTATCAAGAAGAACGTCGTGACGAGACGGTTGCAGCGAGCGAACGACAACGGCCTCGATTTTTGTCCCCGCGGGTAGTGATGCCACTGGGGTAGGGGGAGAAAGAAGGGTGACAGAGCCCGAAACAGATGGCGTTGGAGGCAGAGGGGCGCCTGATGAGGGAGGCGGAGGAACATTCGGCATGTACGTTCCCCCGGCCCTTGCTTACCCTGCCAGCAGACGGTCGGCAATTGCTTCTACATCAACTGCGGCATCTGCCCCCGGGGAGCGCAGCAGAATGGACGTCTGGTTCCGGATTGCATCCCGGACACGCATGTCCCTGCGCACAATCCCAACTAGGGGCGGGCTTATTTTCAGGAACCCCTCGCAGGCCTTGCGCAGGGTTGCGTAGGTGCGTTCCCCTTCACGGACAGAATTGGCGGCGTTGATCACAACCCGGATATCCGCATTTGGACGTTCCATGGTCGTTACCTTGATAAAGGCGTAGGCATCGGTCAGAGATGTCGGTTCATCCGATGTAATGACCAAAATGGTTCCGGCGGCCCGTGAAAGCTGGCGTATGCTTTTTTCCACGCCGGCCCCCAGATCGATAATTACTTTGTGGTATGCGGGGGCGGCCAGCTCAAGGTCTTCGGCCAAGACCTGCAGACGCGAGAGAGGAATATTCGCCAGCGAACCAGATCCGGAACGACCAGCGAGAACATCAAATCCCCCGCTTTGATAGGGCGTAAAGGCCTGGTTGAGGGTTACGCGTCCGGTGATGACACTGGCTAGGTCGTAACGTGGCATCAGCCCAAGCTGAATATCCACGTTGGCAAGTCCAAGATCTCCGTCAAAAAGCAGGGTCTTGCGTTTACGCATGGCAAAGGCGTGCGATAATGTGATCGAGAACCACGTTTTGCCGACCCCTCCCTTGCCGGATGCAATGGCAATAATGTTGCTGCTGTGCCGGCCCGGAGCCGATGGTGCAAGAACGGGCGCCTGTCCGTAATCGGTCTGAAGAGTCATCCGCGGGCCTCACTCATGTCATTTCCTGTTTCTTGAATGTCCGCCCCGGCGTGGATGGCGAACATTGGCCTGGCATCCTGGTCCGGGTCGGGCAGGTCCACGGGCTCCTCCTGCTTATCCAACAGAGTTGGGTTATCGTGACTCCACGAGGCTTTCGGCTGTGGTGGTGTTGCAGGTCTGCGGCTGGCCCAGTCATCAGGAGCGGCCGTCAGCGAGTTATCTCCCGGTGGAACCAGAAGGCGTGCCATCGAGATTGGATTGATGGGGCACAATCCATTGGCAACATGTGGATTGATGCTGACATCGCAGAACATGAACTGTCCGGAATCAGCTGCAGCGAGAACAGCCCCCAGCCGTCGTGTCATGTCCAGACGGGTTGCCAGAATGCGTGTGGCTCCCACTGCAGCGAAGGCTTCAGCAACTTCCGTTGCTTCCACAGGGTCCCCCCCTGCCGCCAGTACCAGCACGGGTTCTACCTCTATGGCACGGGTCAGGCCACGCAGAAAACCCATGTCTTCCGGGCTGAACGGATTAAGGCCCGGGGTATCAATGTAAACAAGGTCGCTGCAGGCCGCAGCCTCAGCAACCATTGTTTCCAGGCTGGTTATGCCGCGTGCTTTCTTGAGTTCAACGCCCAATATATTGGTAAAGGCAGACAACTGCTCCAAGGCACCGGCCCTGACCGAGTCCGCGGTTACAACAGAAACAGAGCGGCCTGCAATACGTGCCCGTGCGGCCAGTTTGGCTACAGTGATTGTTTTGCCGGTCCCTGGAGGACCAACCAGCATGACGGGCACTGGCGAACGTTTTGCCGGCAATGCGGCAAAAGCAAATAGTTCATCCAAGGCACCGGCCGTTGCCAGTGTAGGATCATCGGTTCCAATTGCCTTTGCCGCAGCTACGATACGTTCTGAAAGGCGGGGTAGAACGCCGTGATAGGAGAGGCATTCGCGGATTGTTTCGGTCAATGCAGAGGGCGGCGTTCCCAAGGCAAGATATTCATTGATTTCCTCGTCCGGTGCGGTTTCCTCCAGTGCTGCGGTGATACGTACACCTTCACTGCCATTGGCTCTCTGGGTCGAGATGATGATGGCATCATCCCCCAGCTCTGCCCGTATCATGGCCATACCCTCAGCCATCGAGGGCGCTGTATAATATTTCATCCGCATGGTATGCCTCCCCACTTGGAGGAGAACCGTGCTTTACATGGGGAAACGCGGTCTGCCATCATACCTGCCCCAGTGTTTTGATACGAGCTTTGGGATGGATTTCGTTCTGACTCATCACCATGGTCATGGGGCGAAAGCGTTCGATGATTGATCGCACATAGGGCCTGATCATCGGACTTGTTAACAAGACCGGGGTTTCCCCCTGCATGGCAAAGCGTTCAAAGACCTGCCGTACACCGTTGATAAACTCGTGAAGTGTGGATGGTGGCATAGCCAACTGGCGCTCTTCACCCTGACCGATCAACGCTTCAGCAAAGTTCTGCTCCCACTCTGGTGACATTGTGACCAAGGGGATCACCCCTTCTTCATCGGTGCAGGCATCGCACAGCTGGCGGGCCAGCCGCATGCGGACGTGCTCGGTCATCATTGTCAGATTTCGGCTGATTCCCGATGCCTCGGATATGCCTTCCAGAATGGTTGGCAAATCACGAATCGAAACCCGCTCCGCCAGAAGATTTTGCAGGATCCTCTGGATCCCGTTGATGTTGATCTGGTTGGGGACAATGTCGGCAATCAGTTTCTGATGATCCTTGTCCAGCTCATCAAGAAGCTTTTGCGTTTCGGCATAGGACAAAAGTTCCGCCATGTTATCGCGGACAACTTCGGTCAGGTGTGTGGTGATAACCGTTGCAGGATCAACAACCGTGTAGCCACGGAACAGGGCTTCCTCGCGATTGGAGCTTTCAATCCATACGGCAGGCAGACCAAAGGTCGGTTCGCGTGTTTTTTCGCCGGGCAGCGTTATGTCTTCGCCACGTGGATCCATGACTAACAGCATGTTGGGGCGCAGATCACCGGTTCCGGCCTCGACTTCCTTGATAAAAAGCGCGTATTCGTTGGCTGCAAGCTGCATATTGTCCTGGATGCGGACACTGGGCATGACAAATCCCATTTCTGTGGCCAGTGCACGGCGCAGCGCCTTGATCTGGTCTGTCAGCCTTTGGTTACCCCCGGCAGAGATCATGGACAACAGCCCATACCCCAGCTCGAGACGAACCATATCAATCCGCAGGGCGCTGGAAATAGGTTCTTCTGCGACCGGTGCGGCCTCCCGTTCTGCTTGGGCGGCCATCTCTGCCGCATGCATGGCGGCTTTGTGGTGGCGATGATCCGTAAACCATGCGGCTCCGCCGGTTATGCCTGCAAGAAGCAGAAAGGGCAGGGCCGGTGTGCCCGGAATAACAGCCAGAAGACCAGCAACAGCCGATGACATGCCCAATGCTTTTGGATACTGCGTAAACTGGCTGCCTAAGGCCACTTCGGTGCTTTCGCTCAGCCCTGCCTTGGAGACCATCAAGCCGGCGGATACAGAAACAATCAGTGCCGGAATTTGGCTGATCAACCCATCCCCGACGGTCAGCCGGGTATATGTGTCGGCAGCGACCGAAAAGCTCAGATTGTTCTGGGCCATGCCGATGATCATGCCACCCATGATATTGACGGCCGTAATGATCAAGCCGGCAATCGCATCGCCCCTTACGAACTTCGAGGCACCATCCATGGCCCCGAAGAAGTCTGTTTCTTTTTGCAACTCACGACGGCGGGCTATGGCTTCACGTTCATCAATGACCCCGGCAGATAAGTCAGCATCAATGGCCATTTGCTTGCCGGGCATGGCGTCGAGGGTAAACCGGGCCGTGACTTCGGCGATACGGGTTGATCCCTTGGTAATAACCATGAAGTTAACAAGAATAAGAATCAGGAAGACAATCACCCCGATGACGAAGTTACCGCCCATGATGAAGCCACCGAAGGCTTCTATAACATGACCGGCAGCATCGGTGCCCTGATGCCCGTATTGCAGGATCAGGCGGGTCGATGCCAGGTTCAGGGACAGGCGCAGCAGTGTTGTCATCAAGAGAATGACCGGGAAGCTGTTCAGCTCCATGGCCTTCTGTATGAAAATCACAGTCATCAGGACAAGAACAGACAGGGTCAGGGACAGAGCTAGGGCAATATCCAGAAGCCATGGCGGCAGCGGGATAATCAGGATGACCAGTGTTGCGGCAATACCAAGAGCCAAGAACAAGTCACCACGCAGCGCCGCCCGTTTGAGGAACGCCGCCCCGCCATCCATGGCACCGGACAAGCCCGCTGTTGTTCTCGCCTCTGTTGAAGAGGGATCAACGCGGTCTGCCGTTTGCAGGTGTGTTGCCTGTTCTGCCATGCGTTTGTCAGTTCCCGCGCAAAGAGTGTGTTGAACTGTTCTAGATTCGAAAACCTGATGCTATTTCACAATCAGGCCGGAACATCGGCCTCCCCACCTGTTGGTGGCGGGACCGGAAGCCCTTGATCAGTGTACAGCCTGAGTTTGTTGCGAAGCGTCCGGATCGAGATTCCAAGGATATTGGCAGCGTGCGTTCTGTTCCCCAGCGTATGGCGCAGAGTATCGATGATCAGATCTCGCTCAACATCAGCAACGGTCCGTCCTACCAAGGTTCCGATACTGCCGTTCGGGTTGGGCACATTCTCCCCGTCTTCCGTCAGAAGAATGGCGTCACGGTCAATTGTGTCGCTGCGTGCCAAAAGAACAGAGCGATGGATCGTGTTCTCAAGCTCGCGGACATTTCCTTTCCATATGTGCCGCTGTAAGGCCTCCATCGCATTGGCTGCAATGGGGCGGGCCGGTACTTTGTTCAGTGCCGCATACTTTTCTGCAAAATGCTTGGCGAGAATCTCGATATCCTTGGGACGGTCACGCAGTGGTGGCAGAGACAGTGTCACGACGTTCAGACGGAAGAACAGGTCTTCGCGGAATGTGCCCTTGCGTACTTCTTCCTGAAGATTGCGGTTGGATGTTGCGAGAATGCGGACATCAACCTTGACGGACTGGTTGCCTCCGACGCGTGTTAGTTCCCGTTCCTGAAGAACGCGCAGCAGCTTGGCCTGAAGGCGGACATCGATTTCTGATATCTCGTCCAGCAGCAAGGTGCCGCCTGTGGCTTCCTCAAACTTGCCGATGCGTCTGGCAATGGCACCGGTGAAGGCCCCCTTCTCGTGACCAAAAAGTTCTGACTCAAGAAGGTTCTCAGGAATGGCGGCGCAGTTGACGGCAACAAAAACACGGTTCGCTCGTCGTGATTTCTGGTGGATGTGTCGGGCAACCAGTTCCTTGCCGGTTCCAGACTCTCCGACGATCAGGATGCCTGCCTCGGAAGGAGCAACCTGATTGGCCAAGTCCATGATCTTCTGCATGGAGGGATCGCGGAATATAATGGTGTTGTCCTGCTGCACAACGGCGGCAAGGACAGCGGCAATTAATTCCGGATCAGGAGGGAGGGGGACGTATTCCTTTGCGCCTGCCCGTATTGCCTCCACGGCAGCCTTGGTATCGGTAGAAACGCCACAGGCAACGACGGGCACAGATATGCGTTCGGATTCAAGGCTGGCGACAAGAAGACGGATATCCAGCCCGATATCAACCATCATTAAATCAGCGCCATGGCCGCTGCGCAGTTGGGTCAGCGCAGCGTGAATATCGTCGGCCTGACTGACCTTGGCGCCACGGCGCATGGCAATCTGGCTTGCCGCACCAATCTGTCCGCCTAGGGAGCCAACAATCAACAAACGCATTCGTATAATCTCCCACTACAAAACAGACATGACCCAAGGCTGCTACCGCACTATAGAACGGCAAATGTCAAAAAATTCTTATCCTCCTGCCGGTTGTCGGATCAGGTCGACGTGTACGGGCAGCCGCTGACCAAGGGGCAGGATGCTATTGAAGTGTAGTTCCAGTTGCGATGGAGTTTCCCTGCGTTCAATTGATAGGACTGTTGTCAGCCATATCTGGTATATCAAGGCTTCTTCCTGACCATTGCGTTCCAGCCGTGACCCAAGGGGGCCAAGGATCATGTAGGCCATGACGGCGCCGTAGAAAGTGGTCAGAAGGGCAATCGACATCCCCGGTCCGATCGCGGCCGGATTATCCAGATGCCCCAGCATCTGTACTAGGCCGATCAAGGTTCCGATCAAACCCATGGCAGGGCTGGTCTCTGCGGCGCGCCGCAGGACGCAGACCGCCCGGTCACTGTGAACCCGACTTGAGGCGATATCTGAAGAGAGAATACGTACAATCTCATTTTCGGCCGTACCGTTCAGCACAAGCTGAAGCCCCTTGTGAAGAATCTGGTCGCGATGCAGTGAATTCAGAACAACGCCGCGTAGTCTCAGGATGCCATGGCGGTGTGCATATTCGGCGATACGAAGCATATCCAGCGCCACATCCTGTGGGGCGGGCATCTTGTATCCAGCCGATCGGCCCAGTTCGCGTAGTGTTTGCCGTATATCAGACCAGCTGAAGCTGGTTGCTGTGATCAGTATGGTGCCACCCAATACAATCAACAGGCCCGACATGTCGACAAATGACAATGGCGAGCCGCTGGCTGCAATAGCCATCACTGTAAGGGCAACAGCGCCCAGTATACCCGAGAGTGTCGCAACATCCATGCCCCGAGGCCGGCTTGTATAGTCATCCGAGGAGTCCGGCAGGCTTTCCTGTATGTTACCGCTTTCGGCCATCAGGTCTGGTCCTTGATGCATGTTAAGGGATTGTATTAGGTGCGGTCTGTCTTGATAATTTCTGTCATAGTAATACCGAGCCTGTCCTCGACGACGACGACCTCCCCACGGGCGACGAGGCGATTGTTGACGTAGATATCAATAGCTTCCCCGACTTTCCGATCCAGCTCTACAACGGCCCCGCGCCCCAAGCGCAGCAGGTTGTTGACTTGCATGGATGACTTTCCGAGAACGGCGGATACTTGTACCGGGATGTCGTAGACAGCCTCAAGGTCAGCGGCCGAGCGTGGTTTATCCGGAAGTTCCTCGGCAATTTCCATATCGTCATCGTGTTGGCCGGTTTCATCCTCTTCCTCCGGCATTTCATCCAGCTCAAGATCATTGTCAGCCATGACAAGCGTTCCTCCCTGTTTACGCGTCGGGTTTCAGGTCTTCTGTCGGATCTACATCTGCAGCGTGTTGTGTTATCTCGTCTGCTTGCAGTATGTCAGCGTCTTCACCTGTATTTGTGTTTTCACTGACGATAATCTCTGGTTGCATAGTTTCTGGTTCGGCTAAGGCAATCTGTTCAGAGGCTTCACGGCTGGCTTGCTGTACCAAGGCCGTTTCCGCATGCTTGCTTGGAGGCGTGTACCAGTTGGCCGGGTCAATATCGGGCCATATGTCCTCGACCGTCCTTTTAACGGTATCAGTTTCCTCACTATGGGACAGGTGCCCGGGTTCCAAGGCTTGTCCCTGCTGAAACGGCGGAATATTCCGCTGTACCAGAGCGTCTATTTCATCAAGTGCCTGGGCCATATTTCGCTCTGCGCCGCCATCAGCCCATTCAACACGGGCATCAGTGGGAAGCATGGAGGAATCACCCAGCAGAACCATGCGTCCTTCGAATCCCGTTTTGCTGATTGTTTCAGTCAGATGTTTGCGGAGGAGATCCACCATTTTCGGGCTGGTATGGATCAGGATACGGGGCTGACCGATCAAATCCGGCAGCAAGGACTGCACAAGGCTGGTAATCTCGCGTATGGCATAATCATCGGCTGTATGTGGCAGTAACTTCCGGCAAATCGTGTGTACAACCTGGATGGCTGCAGATGTGGCCGCATCAGCAAGAGGGTCTGTCTTGCTTGCAAGAACAGTCATTGACTCTGCGCAGCGATTTAATGCCTCGGCTACAAATTGCTCCACGGATGCGGCTGCTTCCTGAAGGGCGGCAGCATGCCCGGCGACATAGGCTTCTTCACGGGCGAACTCCAGCTCTTCCTGACTGAAAACAATCGGGGGCGGTTCCTCTGGTTCCGGCGGCAGTTCCGGCTCTGGCTCCGGCGGGGGTTCGCTGATCAGGAGTTCGGAAAGAACAGGCTGTCGCTCCGAGGGTGTCGGTTCGTCGAAACGGACATCAAAGGTAAATTTGCGGACAGTCGGCGGGGCCATGAAGTACTCCGGGGGTCAGGCAGGGAAAGGAATCAATAGACCAGTTCGTCGTCTTCCTTCCCTTCAGAGATGACAATCTGCCCGGAATTGGCCAGCTCCTTGGCCAGAACAACAATAATATTCTGTGCTTCGTCTACTTCACGCAGACGGACGGGGCCCATGGCATCCATGTCATCACGCAGCATCTTGCCGGCGCGCTCGGACATATTCTTGAAGAACAGGTCTTTTAGACCATCCGAAGCACCCTTCAGAGACAGGGCGAGCTTGTCCTTTTCCACATGGCGCAGCAAGGTTTGAACGCCGGCTGCATCCAAGCGATTGAGGTCTTCAAACGTGAACATAAGTTGCTTGATCTTTTCCGCACTCTCGCGGTTACGCTCTTCAAGGGCCCCCATAAACCGGGCTTCGGTGTTGCGATCAAGATTATTGAAGATGTCGGCCATCATTTCATGCGCATCGCGGCGTTGTGTCCGCGCCAGGTTCGACATGAATTCGGTCCGCAGCGTTTTTTCGACACCATCCAGAACTTCCTTCTGGATGGCTTCCATGTGCAGCATGCGCATGATGACTTCCAGCGCAAAAGGTTCTGGCAAAAGGCCCAGAACCCTAGCGCCGTGATCTGCCTTGATCTTTGAAAGCACAACAGCAACGGTTTGCGGGTATTCGTTCTTCAGATAGTTTGCCAGCACCTGTTCGTTAACATTGCCAAGCTTGTCCCACATGGTACGCCCTGCGGGACCACGAATTTCCTCCATAATGGATTCTACGCGGTCTTTCGGCAGGGTTTTCATCAGTAGGCGTTCTGTCGTGTCAAACGAACCAACCAGCGACCCGGTGTTGGAGATGGCATCGGCAAATTCCACAAACAGGCGCTCGACAAGGGCCGCCGAGACGGTGCCAAGGTTCGCCATGATCTGTGAAAGTTCCTTGATCTCGTCATCATTCATCATCGAGAACAAGCGGGTTGAATGCTCGTCACCCAAGGACAGCAGAAAGATGGCCGCTTTCTGTGGTCCGGTCAGGCTTCTATAATCTTCTTTCAGGCGCCCCACGGTGCCTTCTCCTCTGTCAGGTATGCATCAAAAGGCCAGAACATGTGCATGCCCGGGCACAAGCCCAACCTCTATGCGGCCTCCTGGTACAGCCAGTTCCGAATGATCGACACGGCCTCTTCCGGATGCTTGTCGACAATCTCCCCGATCTTGCGCAGGGATGATGCTTTCACGCGACCCTCAACCTTGTCGATATCAATCAGCTCGTCAGAAATGTCCTCTTCCTCCGGAATGGGCGCTGGGCCGGACAGCTGCGCATTGGGCATTCCATCTGCGGTCAGCAGCTGGTTGTCTTCGCTTGCTGCCATGCCCTCGAAGGCCCGTGCCACCAAGGGACGCACCACCATCAGGATGATCAGGATCGCAACAATCGCAACACCGAAGCTTTCAGCCATACGCATGACTTCGGGTTTGGTGAAACCCATGAACATCCACGGCGCTTCCAGATCGGCCTCGTCCAAAGCCTGGAACTGCATGTTGACCAGTTCAACCTGATCGCCGCGCGCGGCATTGAAACCAATAGCCGAGCGCACAATAGCAGCCAGCTTGTCCATTTCTTCGGCCGGACGTGGCTGGAATTGCCTTTCCCCATTGTCCCCCGTGCTGTAAATGCCGTCAACAAGGACCGCGACAGACAACCGCCGGATTTGGGGGCCCTCCTTGACTTGGTTGGTAACCTTCCGGGAAATCTCGAAGTTTGTTGTTTCCTCGGTCCTGTTCTCGCGCGATGTGGCAGCAGGGCCACCGGAGGCCGTTTGTGCATTGGGCAAATTGTTGGCAACGCTGACATTGCCAGGATCATTTTCCGATGATTCGTTGCTTTCCTGACGATTTACGGTAGATCTGGCTACCTGAGCTTCTGGATCGTAGATTTCCTGGTTGGTCACAACTTTGTCAAAATCGATATCGGCGCGGACTTCGGCCCGAATCTTGCCCAGTCCCACGACATTTTCCAGAAGCTGTTCCAAGGAACGTGCGAGTCGTGATTCTTCCCTGCGGCGCATCTCCTCTTGGGTATTGAGCTTGGCGACGCCTTCATCTTCCATACCCGGCGTCAGAAGGGTACCGCGATCATCCACGATAGAGATCCGTGCTGGTTTCAGGCGTGGCACCGAGGCGGCGATCAGGCGCTGTACCGCATTGGCTTGTTCACGGGACAGGCGGCCACGGTGCATTTTGATGAAGACGGCAGCAGATGGATCCTGTGTTTCGCGGGTAAATACCTCCCGCTTGGGCATGACGAGGTGTACGCGTGCCGCCTTGACCCCCTCTATGGCCATGATGGTCCGTGCCAGCTCACCTTCCAGTGCCCGCACCTGATTGACGTTCTGCATGAAGTTGGTGGCACCCAGACTGTCCATCTGGTCGAATACTTCGTAACCAACGGCCCCGCCTGTTGCGGACGCTTTTTCTGCAAGTTGTACCCGAAGTTTAAGAACCTGGCTGGATGGTACCGCAATCTCGGTGCCGTTATTGCGTAGCTCAAAAGGGACCTTCTGGCTTTCCAGCTCGGAAATAATGGCTTTTGCATCGGCTGTGGACAGATCGCTAAACAAGCGTTCCATGGGCGGTGTGCCCAAACGCGTGGCAAAGTAAACAAGAAAGCCAAGAAGACCAATTGCGACGCCAGCCAAGGCGGCCAAGCGCGCCGGCCCCAGATTGCGCATTTGCTGAACAAATGAGTCCACAGTCCGCTTCCCGCCAAGCCACGTCTTGGTTTGTGCCCAAGAACGTACGTTTCTGAAAACAAGGGTCAGATTGCCCCTGCGCCCGTATTCAGGAGGCTATGCTGTGACGGTGAACAACCGGTTAATACCGGGCAATTTTTGCCTGGTCTGATGGCTTTTCGGACAAGAGGAGACGGACAGTAAGGAAGCCCCGGTCTTGTGCACCCCGGAGCTTCCTTTGCGTGATCAGTATAAAAAATTTGTACACATAATATTAGCCGGGATCATCAGCGCTTGATATTGACCAGTTCATCCAGCATCTGGTCGGTTGTTGTGATGATTTTTGATGCCGCTGAATAGGCCCTTTGTGTCGTGATCATCGTGGTGAATTCTTCTCCCAGATCAACAGTCGAAGCTTCCAGCGATGCACCGGATACAATGCCGGCTGTCCCGCTTCCTGCTTCGCGCAGGGTTGGCAGGCCAGACTGGCTCGTTTCCTGGAACACGTTGCCGGTTTGGCTGTTCATGCCATT
This sequence comes from Haematospirillum jordaniae, assembly GCF_001611975.1. GTDB lineage: Bacteria > Pseudomonadota > Alphaproteobacteria > Rhodospirillales > Rhodospirillaceae > Haematospirillum > Haematospirillum jordaniae. The sequence continues at coordinate 1,991,048 of NZ_CP014525.1, read as the reverse complement.
CGGATTCACAAACGTGGCCAAGGGGATCATGAAGATGGGAATGGTGACCCCGTTGTCAAACCGGGCAGTTACAACACCATCTTCCCCGATTGTCAGACCGGCAAAGTTACCGAACTTGTTACCGTTCTGGGCAACCTTGTTCAGCTGGTACGCCCCTGCTTTTTGCTGCATGGCCTCGTTGGGGCTGTTGTAGTTGCCCAGAAACAGGGCAATACCGGGGCTGCCACCTGTCAGTGGCGTTGACCCATCCATATTCAGGGCCCCGTTGGCCCAACCAACGCGAACCCGCAAGCGGGGGTCAACGGCTGTTGTTTCATCCGATCCGTGCAGTTCATTAATGGTACCATCCCCATTGAACTTGACGGCGGGTGGTTCGTTATTGTTTGGTTTGATCCACGACATGCTGGGGCCAAGGGCTGGTACCGTAAAGACAGTGCTCTGGAGAACAGATTTCTGGTTGTTGATGTCTTCCAGTGCGGATGCATCAACAGAAATTTCCTGACCGGATGTGGCCGAGAACTGACGGAACATAATGCCATTTTCCCCTGCCACCCGGATGGCCAGATTGCCAGGAGGAGAGGGCGGAAACCGGCCAGCAACATCATTCAGCGACGCGGAGGAGGCCGTATTGATCATTTTGCCAAGAATATCCAAGATCTGGCTCAATGATTTACCGGTGGTGTTGATGACGAACTCGTTGGGTGTTCCGCTTCCAATTGTTGCGTGAGTCGGCGCCGCTGCAAACGTGGTTCCTGAAACCGCGCTTATCTCAAAAGATGATTGAATATCCCCTGCCGAACTTGTTACCCAATTTCCTGGTCCAAGGCGAGTACTGAAATAGGATTGTGCTGTCTGGGCGATCTGATTGGCTATAGCTGCGGCCCCTGTGAGGCCGCTTACGTCAACTTCGGTTGCATTACTTGCTGGGCCGGGTGTCCGAATGGTAAAGGTAATCCCCCCTATTACGATCGTATCTCCGTTTGCCCCCGCTGCGTTTGCTGTCACGCTGTTATTCTTGGCTCCGTCATCACGATATCCGCTGGTTGGATTTACCGTGCTGAAACGGAATTTGTAGTTGTCCACGCCCAAGGCCATCGTCATTGTTTTACCATCGGCCGGGATATTGCTGAAATCAACCCGTCCTGCAGCGAAGTACACGCGTTTGGCGTCTGTCTGGTCATCAAGGGTCAGGTATGTGGTTCCTGCCGGGGGCATGGCTTCGTAGTCCCACTGGTTTTGTCCCCGTTTGATCCATGAAAAGTTCAGGTTATGGCTGTTCCCAAGGCTGTCAAAGATCGGGGCGTTTGTCTTCTCGGTGGCACCGACCAGAGCGCCGGAGGGCAGATTGGCGGCAATGGACAATATCGAGGTTGCCCGTGCGGTCCCCCCGATACTGCTGAGGTTCATAGGCTGCAGGTTGACATTATCAATGGCGTTGTCGTTCATATAGTACGTTTCGCCAAGATTGTTTTTATACGATTTCATATATGTATTGCCGTCTTTGACAACGGTGGCTGCACTTAATGATCCATCCCAGTTTTCCAAGGGCCACCCTTGCAGATAGTATCCGCCAACGTTTTGCAGATATCCGTCTTTATCGATCTTGAAGGAGCCGGCCCGGGAATACCCGAAGCCCGTGGAGTTCAGGGCCTGCTTTGACACGACAAAGAAGCCGGCACCGGATATGCCAACATCGGTTGAGGAAGTGGAGGATTGCAGAAGTCCCTGTATGTCAACACCAGTGCGGGGGCGCGACTGCACACCGCCGGCGCTGTAGGAGGTTGACGAGACCTGACGGGTCACAAAGGTGGCAAAGTTTGTCTTTGTTCCCTTATATCCAATTGTATTGATGTTTGTGACGTTGTCGGCAATTGCCCCCATGGCCGTAGACTGGGCTGATAGGCCGGACACACCGGCAAACAGGGCTCCGTACAGCGACATTGGTTGAACTCCTTGCTTCTTACCCCGTCCCTTTTCGCCTCTGATCAGGACGGAAGATCACTCTTTCTGCTTTATGACGGCCCGGGGGGGCGGATACTGTGTCCGCTCATGCGGACAGTCTTTCTTTTTCCTGCATCTATATGCCTGCCGCTGCCAAGATGGCAGAAACTGGAATCGTTGATGTGCCCATCACGACCATTGGTGTGCCGCCGGCATTACTGACTGCGTTCACAGTTCCAAAAGTTGTTGTGGCAATATTCTCCAGCAAGGTTTCTCCTTGCTTGGCCTTTACCCGTATAGAGTAGGGACCGTCTTCCAGAAGAACCCCCTCATCATTGGTACCATCCCATTCCAAGGTGTGGTTGCCGCTACCGGTACGTCCGTCCAAGGTCCGGACAGTAAAGCCATCACTATCCACAATGCTGATTGTCGTGCTGTCCGTCATTGATGGCAGTGTGTAACCAAACTTGGCTTTGCCATTCTGCAGGGTCAGCATATTGCTTCTGACCTCGACACTCTTGCCGACATAACCAAGGGCAGAATCCAAGGAGGCATTCTTGCCGTCCCATGTGGCAGAGATGGACAGGATCTTGGAAATTGGCACACCCGCCTTGTCCATGACCAGAAGCACCTCACCATCCTTGCTGGTGACGCCTGTGACCTTGCCAAAGGCCGTGGACCACGTTTCAACAGATCCCTTGTCGCTTGTAGCCGTGATGGCAAGGTTATAGGTTCCGTCGGGCAGCTGGTCGCCGTTGTCGTCTTTGCCATCCCAGCGGAAGTCGTGCATCCCGGCCGATGTTTCACCATTGAAGGAGCGGACAACGCGCCCGGTGGCGTCCTTGACCAGAATACCAACCTGTTTGGCCGCTTCCCGCAGGCCGTATGCAAACCGACCCTTTCCATCCTGAAGGGGAACCTGGTTGCTTTCTGCTTCCACATAATTACCGATATAGCTGACAGCTGTTGCGGCCAAGCTGGCATTCTGCGCAGCGACCAGTTTATCGAGTTTCTCGTTTTGTGACATTTGCTGTTCAACTTGTGCAAATTGAACCAGCTGCTGGGTAAATTCTGTTGAATCCATCGGCGACAGGGGATCCTGATGCTTCAGCTGACTGGTCAGAAGCGTCAGGAATGTGTTTAGGTCCTTGGCCAGCTTGTTCCGTGATACATTCTCTTTCCCACCATTCTCTTTGGTGAGCTGCTGGTAAAGAGCCTGATCATGGGCCGAAGCACTTACCGATGGCATGGTCTTTCTCTCCGTCCAGATCTAGATACGGACATCAACGCCGCCGCGGGCTGCGGCTGCTGTTCTGCGCAGGCTTTCGATGTCCGGTGCTTCTGCAAGGTCATCGTCTAGGGAGTGACGGTGAGGATCATAAGGGGTACCGGCTCCTTGGCGTCCGCCGTCATTCTGATCGGCTTGCCGTGGGTTTCCTTCACCACGCAGGGAGAAATTCAGGCTGCCGCTGTCTGTCTTCAGCCCTGAGTCCTGCAGGGCACGTTCCAAGTTGCGGGCATCTGCCTTGAGAAGGTCCAGCGCATCCCGGGTCTCCGCGACAACATGCGCGCTGACACGTCCTTCATGGACTTCCAGACGTATATCAACTTTTCCCAGCGTCTCGGGACGTAGCTGTATGCGAATGGTATCACCGTTCATGGCACCCTTGGTTATCTTGAGTCGTATCTGTTCGACTGGGCTGGGATCGGGTGTCTTGGGTGTTTGTGTTGGTCTGAAGGTAGATGTGGTTCTGGATGCTTCACGCTGCTGCTGGGTTGTTGCGCCAGCGGCTTGTGCGGATGTTGCTTTTGAACCTGACGTAGCTTCGGCATTCTGCCCGGATGATGCGTCAAGGCTTGTGCGGAAGGAAGATGTTGATGTACCGGTTGTTCCAGCTAGTACTGAACCGCCGTTCTGGAGGTTGTTCCCTTGCGGAAGATGTTGTGTTGTCTTGCCATTCTGGCCTGTTCCGTCACTATTGTTGCCATTCTGGCCAGTCGTTCCTTGATCTGATGCCTGTGATGCCAGTGTCCAAGATTCTCCCTTGGTGGACTGGCTGAAATCATGTCCTTGGTAGCGGGTTTGCCCATCGCGGGCTTCTGCCCGCACGGTTACTTTTATTCCTCCCTCTACGGCATCCCCAACGGCAGCCTCGATCCCCTCGGACTGCGCGATATTGGCTGTCCGGAGATCTTGTGGCCGTATCTGGTTCGGCTTTGTCTCTTTTTGATCGGTAGGTTCGGCTGCTGCCTGTAAATCAGCAACGGGATTTACCGGTCCCTGTCGTACAGACCCATCAACCAAACTATTGCCAGCCTGTTGTGGCCCGTTCAGTTTGACCTGTGCTCCTGCGTTTACCACCAAGGACTCATCACCTTCTGAGGTGGCAACAAAGGATATGGCCTGTGTCTGCGAGACCAGCGGAACCAGCGATTCCGCAGCCCTGTCCTTACCTTCCGACCTGTCCGAAGAGGAGGACTCAGTCTCGCTTCGGCTGGTGTTGTTTTTGCGCTCGGTATGGGCAGAGCCTGTTGAGGCCCGTGCTTCATCCCGTTCTCCTGCCGTCCGTCGCGGCTCTGTACGTTGACGTACGCTCCGCTGGGATGGTTCGGGCCGCTCGGCACGTTCAATGGTGCGTGTTACGGAGTGGGCAGCTGTCAGGGTATCGGCAGACTGGATCAGTTTCTCACGCAGGGCATCCGTACCATCCGTCAATGTTCCCTTGGCCAGAAGAGCGGCAAAATCAGGGGTCTCACCATCAAGGGAGGGTGTGGCATCCGGGTTTGTCGGGGTGCCTGACTGATTCGAAGGTGTTTTCGTTTTGACCGCTGACACATCCATTGTTGGCTATCCCTGACTCTGTTGTCCCATTTATCTTTTGCACCGGGGCAGACAGGTGCTCCCGCCGCCAATGCAGCAAATGGTGTGCCAGATCAGTTTTGGGCTTTTGCTGGGCGTTCTTGTGCATTTGCTTGGCCGGTATGGTTCGCCTTGACATACGATGCGGTAAATATTGCCGCCCGATGGGGTATCTCCTGCCGGCCTTGGAGGATCCAGACTTTGGGTTCCCTGCACGGCAAAATGCCATTCGTTCTTCCTATGTTCTGGTTTGGTGGGTGAGCACAAGGGGGATGTGATGAAAAAATAAACTGTCAAGGTAGGAAACATGTGCCTTTGGTAAGGGATTATCTTGCGTCCGGGCGTGAAGCAGATGAAACTGCCGCCTCGACCAGGATGTTGGTTTCGGAGGGCATGGTTTCCCGAAGAGGCCTGCCCCACCAAGGGTCGGGGGATGGATTGCTATTTGCCATTCGTTGTCTGAACGCAAGGAGACCTTGAGTTATGAACAAGAGCGAACTCGTCGACGCCGTGTCCAATGAAGCCGGCCTCAGCAAAACAGATGCTGCCCGTGCTGTTGATGCACTTTTTAATGCTGTGACCTCTGCCCTGAAGAAGGGCGACGAGGTGCGTCTGGTTGGTTTCGGAACCTTTGCCGTTTCCAAGCGTGCGGCCCGTACCGGCAAAAATCCGCGCACAGGCGAAGAGATCAAGATTGCTGCCAGCAAGCAGCCAAAGTTCCGGCCGGGAAAGGCCCTCAAGGATTCTATTGCCTGAGGAATCCTTGGCGGATTACTGCCAACAGAAGACCCTCCTGCTTTTCTTGGCAGGGGGGTTCTTTATGTTTTTCGTTAGGTCAGAAAATCAGGAGTGCACTTGTTCTGCCTCGCGTCGTGCAGCATGGATGGCTTTTGCCCGGCTGCTGACGGCGTAGGCTTTTAGAATAGCTGTAATGTGTACCTTCACAGTCGATTCGGCAACGCAGAGAATCTCTGAAATCTCGCGGTTGGAGTATCCCTCGATAACCAGCTCCAAAACCTCGGCTTGCCGTGGAGTTAGGGTTGTTGCCCTACCTTGTTCCATGAGAGGTGCCGTTGAGGCAAAAATACCGTGATCCGGCTTGCTGTAGCCGGCAGGGGGCCTTCGTCCATGTTCGGTAAAGGAGGGCGCCCGGTACGCTGATAGCACCAAGGGAGGGACATAGGTGCCACCTGAAAGAATCAAGGTCAGGGCAGCCCTCATAACATCTTCGGGAAGGGACTTTGGCAGGTATCCGACGGCACCAGCGCGCAAGGACCCAAGCGCGGTTTCAGGGCGTTCATCTGCAGAAACAACGGCCACCGGGCTTGGCGCAGCATGATTTATTGCTTGTTCCAGACTTCCGAGGCCTGATGTGCCCGGCATTGTCAGATCCATCAAAATCAGGTCAATATCAGGGTGAGCCCCGAGATGTCCAAGCAGCTCTGTCATATCGGCAGCCTGAAGAACAGAAGCGGCACAATCAACTTTCTCCAAGGTTATGCTGAGTGCCTTGCGAACCAAAGGGTGATCATCTGCGACAAGGAATTTCATTCAGGGCTGCTTTTCCTCTGACAGAAAAAAGACTGTACGTAGCTTAGGTCTTGATCTCATTGCGTGGGGTAGTCGAAAGTATTCGATAAGTAAAATATCTGCATTTTATTTTTTATTATTTGGCATTGCATTTATTCCCGCCGTCAAGCCATCAAGAGAGAGTTTTGCGCTGACTGTCTGCTGGTTGGGCAGTGTATAGGTCAGTACCATCTTTTTCCCAGCTTTCATTTTCTCGACCGCATCTGCGGTCAGCAGAACGTCTGTCATACAGCCGTCGGGGATACAGCGTGTATAGGGCAGATCAGCAGGGTTCTTATCATCAATCGTTACGCGCAGCGGAATAAGGAGTATAATCCCAAGTGGAGCAACAATCCGCATGGATAAATCAGGGGCGTTGCCCTGTGCGGTGATTTCTGCCACAAGGATGACCTTCTTGTCTTCATCAAGGGCTTTCTGGTGCAGGATGCACTGCTTTCCCTCTTCCCGTGTTAGGCAATGCTGGGTCCAAGAACCGTATGCTTTCTCGGAAATTGGGTTCTTGGGATTTGCGTCTCCGGCGGAGGTTGGTGTCGCAAGGTGGATCAGGGCACATGCAAGAATGCCCGTTCGAGTCAATTTTCTGTTCACGGCACGTTGCTTTCAAAAGAGCCCGTATATAAGGAACGGCATAGCAGGAGAGTGGGGGGTCTGGCAAGAAAAGTAGGTTTTATACGGCTGTGCTTGACGTCTTATGGGTCGATAGGCATTCTCCGGGGCGAGAATTCCAAGGTATAAGTAGTATAAAAGTTATTGTTGCAGAATATATTTGACCTTGTTTTTGTAAAGGCATGAAGTGTGGTGCCAGAGGTGCCAGAGGTGCCAGAGGTGCCAGAGGTGCAGAGGTGCCAGAGGTGCCAGAGGTGCCAGAGGTGCCAGAGGTGCCAGAGGTGCCAGAGGTGCGAAGGTGGACGGTGGGCAGTGTTTCTTCGTCAGCCCGGACGGAGCAGATCGTGCAATGTGCTGAGATAGAGTGTCCGGATACTTCCTTGGACTTTGTTGACCTATTCTCCGAACCTGTGCTCGTGTGCAAGCAGGGCGTGGTTGTTCGTTATAACCAAGTAGCCTCGCGTCTTTTTGGTGGGGCCTTGTGTTCTGGGGTTCCTGTAGCCGATCTTCTGGGGAGGGGGGTGGGTGATCCGACCCATGGCGAACTGTCTTTCCTTGTGTCCAAGGAGCCCATCAATGTCGATGTTCGTGGAGAGGAAGGAAGGCTGGGTGCAGAGCTTCAGGTTTATCCCCTTCCTGCCGGCTTTTCTGGTGCAGATGCTCCTTGTTTTCTGATTTGCCTGCGGACTAGGTCGCGCCTCAAGGTCGTTGAGTCATCCTCTTCCCATCCATCTAGGCTTGCAGCCATTCTTGATGCCGTTGTTGATGGAATCTTGGTCGTTGATCCAAAAGGGATAGTTGTTTCCGCAAATCGTGCTGCCTTGTTGCTGTTTAATCGACATCCCGATGAAATGCAGGGGCTAGGAATTTGCGCAATGATCCCCCAGTTTGCCGGAGGTCGTTGGGTCTCCTGCGTCAACGCATCTTGGCTTGTCGGGCGAAGTCAGGAGATGTCAGGGCGTCACCGCGACGGCACGTTGTTTCCTCTGGAGGTCACGGTAACCCACCTTGATGAAGCGGAGGGGCCGATGTTCGCAGTTGTCCTCAGGGATATCACAGACCGCTGTCGCTCGGAGCAAGCGGAACTGCGCTATATGGAAGCCCTTGAGCGCCAGATCGAGATGCGTACGGGAGAGCTGCAGAAGCTTCACCGGCGCACCGAAGGAATTTTGAACTCTGCCAGTGATGCCATCATGGGCATCGATATCAATGGACGTATAACCTTTGCCAATCCGGTTGCGGGTGCCCTGCTGGGATATTCGCCACAGTCCCTTCCGGGAAAGCTGGCCGATGATGTTTTTATCCATGGTGACGGGGTTCGTTCCGGGCGCAGTGTGTTGGTTCGTGCGGCTCTGCGGCGAAGGCTGTTTCATGAGCGTATGGAACTTACTCTCTGCAAGCGGGATGGGTCTTCCTTCGTTGCCGAATATTCATCGCGTCCTCTTGAGGACGATACGGGCATGATTGGCGCTGTGGTTGTCTTGCGTGATATCACAGGGCGCAAGATTGCCGAAGAGCGTCTGGGTGTTGCAGCCAAGGTTCTGGAAACAACGGCGGAGGCCATATTTGTGTGTGATTTGCAGGGGCGCATCCTTGTTGCAAATCCGGCTGCGGTGTCCCTGTCCGGTTTGTCGGATCATGCGCCTGTTGGTATGTCGGTAACCGATATTGTGTTTGGTGGTGACAGTCGTGGTTGGCCATCACTCTTGGATGGCATGCAGGCACAGGACGGGCACTGTCGTCGTGAAATGTGGTCTGTTCGCTGTAGCGGGGAGCGTTTCGCTCTGCGCCTGACGGCTTCAGCGTTACGCTTGGCCGATGGACAGCTGCATCGTGTGGTCCTAGTTGCCAACGATATTACTCAGCGCAAGCAGGATGAAGAGAAGGTTCAGTATCAAGCCAACTACGATGTTCTTACAGCTTTGCCCAACCGGAATCTATTCAATGATCGCTTGGAGCATATGCTGCGTGTGATTAGCCGTACGGAAGGGGCTATTGCCCTGATGTTTCTTGATCTGGATGGCTTCAAGTGCGTCAACGATGATTTTGGGCATGAGGTTGGCGATATTCTCCTTCAGGAAGTTGCCCGTCGCCTTGTCTCGTGCGTCAGGGACAGTGACACCGTGGCTCGCTTTGGCGGAGATGAATTTACAATTATTCTGGGTGTTGTTGATGGATGCGAGGGTGCGGCCCACGTTGCCCGTCGCATTTTGCAGGTTCTGGCTGCTCCCTACAGTTTGTTATGTGGGCAACAAAGCATCCGCATACAGGATATCTCGGCTTCGATAGGCATTGTTATTCTGTCTGGTTGTGTGAGTGAGGATTCCTGTCATTTGCTCAGGAAGGCGGATGCAGCCATGTATCATGCAAAACAGTCTGGCAAGAATGGCTTTGCATTCTGGGATGAGGTGACAGGGGAGGCAACCTGTGCCCATACGGTACTTGGCTGTGGGGGTGCGTAGTACCTAGGTTCCCAAGCGTTGGAAAAGGCAGTCTTGCTCGTATAGAAAACGATATCTGTCTGTTTGCCAGACGTGGTATGGAATGTCTGTTTTTGCTGCGCGGTGATCGTACCAGTGTCGCGTGGTCCATGTGGAGGGACGTGTTGCAGGTCTTTTTGCCGGGGAATGCCTTGTTTATACGTGGGTTTTAAGGTCACGTCCCTGCTCCTTTGGTTCAGGTAGACTTTCATTCTGGTTGGCAGGTTATCCTCGTTGCGTCTTTCCGGTAAGCCTTGGTGAATTTTGACCGGAGTCCGAGAGTCATGAGTACCCCTGACCATGCTGAGATGGCCAACGCAATCCGTTTTCTGGCTGCAGATGCGGTTCAGAAGGCCAATTCCGGGCACCCGGGCATGCCAATGGGAATGGCCGATGTCGCGACTGTTCTTTTTACTCGCTTCCTGAAATTTGACAGCTCCGCCCCCCGTTGGGCTGACAGAGATCGTTTTATCCTTTCGGCAGGCCATGGCTCGATGCTGCTGTACAGTCTTGGCTATTTGCTGGGTTATGAAGACGTAACCTTGGATCAGGTAAAGGCATTCCGACAGTTTGGTGCGATCACGGCGGGGCACCCGGAATATGGCCACGTGTCTCTGGCAGAAACCACGACCGGCCCCTTGGGGCAGGGAATTGCCAACGCAGTGGGTTTCGCCTTGGCTGAAAAAATGATGGCTGCACGCCATGGCCGGGATGTGGTTGATCACTGGACCTATGTGATTGCAGGCGATGGATGCCTTATGGAAGGCTTGTCGCAGGAAGCCATAACCATGGCCGGGCATTGGAAGCTCAACCGATTAGTTGTGCTGTGGGATGATAATGCCATCAGCATTGACGGGCAGGTGTCCCTAGCAACCTCAGAGGATCAGCACGCCCGGTTCCGTGCTGCAGGTTGGAATACGATCGCTGTTGATGGTCATGATCCGGAAGCCGTTGCTGCCGCGATTGAGGGAGCGAAGAAATCTGATCGTCCAACCCTGATTGCCTGCAAAACGGTTATAGGGTTTGGTGCCCCGACCTTGGCAGGATCAGAAAAGACCCATGGGGCTCCCTTGGGTGATGTCGAGCTTGCGGGTGCCCGTGCCAAACTTGGCTGGAATTGTGATGCTTTCGATATTCCTGCCCCTGTCCTGTCCGCTTGGCGCAAAGTCGGTCAGCGTGGCAGGGTAGAGCGTCAGGCTTGGGATGATCGTGTTTCTTCATTGCCTGATGAGCGTCGGGTTGCATTTCTTGCAGCTCTTTCAGGGGCATTGCCAGAGGGCTGGGAGCAGGGCCTGATAGATCTGAAAACCAAGGCAGTTGCAGAGAAGACAAAGGTTGCAACCCGCAAGGCCAGTCAGATGGCTCTGGACGCAATTGCACCGTTTGTGCCGTCCTTGATTGGTGGATCGGCTGATCTGACTCACTCCAATCTGACCCTGGCCAAGGGGATGATGTCGGTTCTCCCTGATGACGCCTCTGGCAACTATATTCACTATGGTGTCCGGGAACATGGCATGGCAGCGGTTATGAATGGCCTTGCCCTGCACGGTGGCTTTATTCCCTATGGCGGTACTTTCCTGGTTTTTGCAGATTATGCGCGTCCTGCGATCCGCATGGCAGCCCTGATGGGGATCCGTGTTGTCTATGTCATGACGCATGATTCTATCGGGCTGGGTGAGGATGGGCCGACTCATCAACCGGTGGAGCATCTGGTGTCTTTGCGTGCGATGCCCAATCTTCTGGTGTTCCGCCCTGCTGATATTGTTGAAACGGCAGAGTGCTGGCAGCTGGCTCTGGAAACGACAACCGGGCCAAGCCTTCTGGCATTGTCGCGTCAGAATCTCCCGTGTTTGCGTGACAAGGCCAATGAAAATCAGTCAGCGCGTGGCGCTTATATTCTTGCCGAGGCAGCTGATGGGGTCCGTGATGTCACCCTGCTGGCTACGGGCTCGGAAGTTGAGATTGCCATGAGTGCACGGGAAAGTCTGGCTGGTCGTGGTGTTCGGGCTGCCGTTGTATCGATGCCTTGCCAAGAATTGTTTGATGCCCAGACAGTTGAGTATCGTCGCTCTGTGCTGGGTGATGCTCCGCGCGTTGCTGTTGAAGCAGCGGCAACCTTGGGGTGGGAACGTTATGTCGGTCTGGATGGCGCGATTGTCGGCATGAAGTCCTTCGGGGCGTCGGCACCGGCTGCGGATCTGTACCGTCACTTCGGTATTACAGCCGAGGCCGTTGCAGCAGAAGCCCTGCGTGTGGTGGCCTGATCGTATTGGTGAATCGCGCTTTGCCGGTGCGGGTCACAAAACTGTTTATTAGAGGAGAGAGCTGAATGGCTTCCGTTACACTCCGCCAGCTTCTGGACCACGCGGCCGAATATTCTTATGGGATGCCAGCCTTCAATGTGAATAACCTTGAACAGGTTCTGGCCATCATGAAGGCTGCCGACAAGACCGATTCACCTGTTATTCTTCAGGCCAGTCGCGGTGCCCGCAAATATGCCGGCGATGTCATGATCAAGCACATGATCTTGGCCGTGACCGAGATGTACCCCCACATACCGGTCTGTATGCATCAGGATCATGGTAATAGCCCTGCAACGTGTATGTCAGCGGTGATGAGTGGTTTTACATCGGTCATGATGGATGGATCGCTGGAAAGCGACGGCAAGACCCCCGCAAGTTATGACTATAATGTGCGTGTAACTAGGGCCGTTGCGGAGATGGCGCATATGGTCGGTGTTTCTGTCGAGGGTGAGCTGGGCTGTCTGGGGTCACTGGAAACGGGAAAGGGGGACAAGGAAGACGGACATGGGTTCGAAGGTACGCTTGATCATTCCCAGCTTCTGACAGACCCGGATCAGGCTGCAGATTTTGTTGCGAAAACAGGCGTTGATGCGTTGGCTGTGGCTATTGGCACCAGTCATGGGGCTTATAAGTTCAGTCGCAAACCTACAGGCGATATCTTGGCCATGAATGTTATCAAGGCAATCCATGCCAAGCTTCCTCAGACTCATTTGGTTATGCATGGTGCTTCTTCTGTTCCGCAGGAATTGCAGGATATCATTAATGCTTATGGCGGTGATATGCCACAGACCTTTGGCGTTCCTCTGGAAGAAATCGAGCAGGGGATCAAGTATGGTGTCCGCAAGATTAATATCGATACCGACAATCGTATGGCAATCACCGGGGCTATTCGCAAGGTGTTTGCGGAAAACCGGGCAGAATTTGATCCACGCAGTTACATGAAGCCAGCCATGGATGCCATGGAGAAGGTGTGTGTCAATCGGTTTGAACGTTTCGGGGCTGCCGGGCATGCATCGCGAATCAAGGTCATTCCCTTGGCTGATATGGCCAATCGCTATGCAGAAGCGGGTGCTTTGACCAAGGTTGCCTGATAGCCGGTGGCTATAAGAAGCGGTTTTACCCTCTGTATTGATGTGTGAAAGGGTTGGTCTCCATGGCTGTCAAGGTTGCCCCCAGTATCCTGTCTGCTGATTTTGCCCGCCTTGGCGAGGAGGTGCGTGCCATTGATGCGGCGGGGGCGGATTATATCCATATTGATGTCATGGATGGCCACTTTGTTCCCAACATCACGATTGGTCCTGCTGTTGTAAAGGCTCTACGGCTGCATACCACCAAGATTTTTGATGTGCATCTTATGATTGACCCGGTTGATCCGTATATAGAGGCTTTTGCAGCTGCCGGGGCCGATATTATCACCGTACATGCCGAGGTTGGTGGGCATCTGGACCGAACCCTGCAGCTGATTCGTTCCCTCGGCAAGAAAGCGGGGATCTCACTCAATCCTGCAACACCGGAGTCTGTTCTGGATTATATCCTTGACCGTCTGGATCTGATTTTGGTGATGTCCGTCAATCCTGGTTTTGGTGGCCAGGCATTTATTCCGTCACAGTTGGAGAAAATCCGCCGTATCCGTGCAAAGATCGGGTCACGTCCTATTGAGCTGGAAGTTGACGGGGGGGTAACGCCGGCTGTGGCGCTGGAATGCGTTGAGGCCGGGGCTGATGTTCTGGTCGCGGGGAATGCCGTCTTTTCTGGTGGTTCCGGTCAGTATGCGGCCAATATCAGGGCCTTGAGAGCATAGAACCTGTATCATGACAGAAGGGTAGAGATCGAATCCCACCCTTCTGTCCATTTTGGGCTAGGCTGCCGCAGCCTTTGCTTTTATGCCCAAGTGCTCCCAAACTTGGACAAGGGCGTGACACAGGTGATCAATGTGCTCATCCGTGTGGCGGGGTGTTGGCGTAAAGCGCAGTCTCTCTGTACCTTTTGGGACAGTTGGGTAGTTGATGGGCTGCACATAGATCCCGTGTTTCTCGAGAAGCTCGTCACTTGCCTGTTTACAAAGTGCGGGATCACCAACCATGACAGGCACGATGTGACTTTCCGAAGCCATAACCGGTATGCCCAAGGATTGCAGGCGTTGCTTGAGTATTCTGGCCCGTTCCTGGTGGCATTCCCGGATGGTGTTATGCGTCCGCAGCCAGCGAATACTTGCCAAAGCTCCCGCTGCAACAGCCGGGGGTAACGACGTTGTAAAAATGAAGCCGGCCCCAAAACTACGAACGAAGTCAACAATATGCGACTTGGCCGTAATATAACCCCCTATGGTTCCCACGGCTTTTCCCATGGTGGCCTGTATGATATCGACCCTGTCACGGACGCCGTCGCGCTCTGCAACGCCTGATCCTTGTTCCCCGTACATTCCGACGGCATGGACTTCGTCTAGGAATGTCATGGCGTTATGATGCTCGGCTACATCTATGATTTTCTCGAGTGGTGCAATATCGCCGTCCATGGAATACACGGATTCGAAGATAACCAGTTTGGGTGTACTACGGTCGTGCTGGGACAGCTGCCTATGGAGATCGTCGTAATCGTTATGTTTCCAGATATGCTTCGGTGCGCGGGAATGCCTTATTCCCTCGATCATTGAGTTGTGATTGTCCGAATCAGAAAACAGAACCATGCCCGGAATTTGCGACCCCAAGGTCATCAGGGTGGTCATGTTCGCAATATAGCCAGATGTGAACAGCAGGGCGGCTTCCTTGTTATGCCAGTCGGCCAGCTCTTGTTCCAGAAGCACGTGGTAGTGGTTTGTACCGGATATGTTGCGTGTGCCCCCGGCGCCACCCCCGCAGCGGTCGATGGCATCCTTCATGGCCTCGCGCACCATCGGGCTGACCCCCATGGCCAGATAGTCATTGCTGCACCAGATGGTAATGTCCTGCACGGTTCCGTTACGGTGGCTCCGGGCTTTGGGGAAGGCGTCGACATAACGCTCCAGGTCGGCAAAAATCCGATAATTGCCGGATGAACGCAAACCATCCAGGCGGGACCTGAAGTAATCGTCGTAATTCATTCTCAATAATCCTCCGCCCGGACGACGCGGGCCAGCTTTCGGGCAAACCAAGACTGTTTATCACGCCTGTATCGCTTTGGGGCAAGGCAGAACAACAGCTTTGCCTACGAATACCACGATATCATCGTATTGTTGTGGCGATGAATTTCCAAAATTCTGTGATTGTTGGTGTCGCTGACCAGCAACCTAGACTCTCCATCACA
The DNA here is from genome assembly GCF_001611975.1 of Haematospirillum jordaniae. Classification (GTDB taxonomy): domain Bacteria; phylum Pseudomonadota; class Alphaproteobacteria; order Rhodospirillales; family Rhodospirillaceae; genus Haematospirillum; species Haematospirillum jordaniae. Next base: position 1,975,986 of record NZ_CP014525.1, on the reverse strand, counting down.
CCAGATTCCGGCCGGTTCTCCCAAGGGTTGGCACAGCATATCGCGACATTCCAGTTTGTCGTGCTCAAACGTTGTCACGACCTGAGTTGCCGTATCGATCATACGAATACAGTTGTTGTAGCTGTCGGCAACATACATGGTGTTCCCATGGCCGCAGAGGCCCAACGGGTGTTGCAAGAGAGCCTGTTTGCCAGTTCCGTCCTGCAAGCCAAAGTCAAACAACCCTTGCCCCACAAGTGTTTCAACTGCCTCCTGCGCAAGAACAAGGCGCCGTATGGATGATGTTTCGCTGTCGGCGAAGTACAGTACCTCTTCCTCTTCCCTCCAATATAATCCGCTGGGTTGGGCCAGAAGCGCGTGCCTTGCGGCTCCATCCCGTAGATCTTCACCCCCACTTCCTGCCACCTGACGGATCATCATGCGATCAAGGTCCAGGGCCAGGATTTGATGCGTGCCTGCGTTGGCAATCCACAGGGTTTGGTCGTGGATCTCCAGATCCCATGGAGACGCCAGCGCCGTATGTGGTGCTTCGTGGGTGCCAAGGATCGGTGTGCCGCGTTGCCTATTCCCGCCCAAGGTTGAAACATACCCGTTTTTGAGATCGATACGGCGAACAGAATGATTTCCTGTATCTGCAACAAAGATATCATCTTTTGTGCAGACAAGACCCTGAGGGCTGTTGAAACAGCATTCTTCCTTGTCTCCATCCCGGTATCCCGGCTTGCCGTTCCCGACCTGGAACAGCAGCGTTCCAGAGTCATCCAGAACACTGATGCGGTGATGACCGGAATCAGCAACGGCCCATGCCGGGGTGCCAACGGCACGCGTACTGTTTGGGATTGGCTTGATCTTTCCGGGAAAGCGCAGATTTCCAGTGTGTGCCAATGGGGTCGAGAGATGTAGCCTTGCTCCTGTCCCGTTCTGGCCTTGTTGGTGTATCTCGGCAACAATGTTCCGTACGGCACTTTCCAAGCGCACAGGATCAGGTTCTCCTTCCAAGCGTCCGATGATTTTTCCGTCAGGGCCAATGAACATCAGTGTTGGCCATGCCCTTATAGCATACTGATTCCACAGGATGTGGTGAGGATCATGAAGCACAGGATGCGTCAGATCATAACGCTGTACGGCACTGCGTACGGCATTCACATTTTCCTCGGCTATAAATTTGGGGGAGTGGATGCCAATAACAACAACATCATCGGGAAATGCATTTTCAATGTGTTTGAGCGTTGGCATGACCTGAATGCAATTGATGCAACAAAAGGTCCAGAAATCCAGAATGACCAGACGCCCCCTGAGATCTGACAGCAGCAGAGGCGACGGAGTATTGATCCAGACCAGGTCTTTGCCCTTCAGCTCAGGTGCATGGACGGGGCCGTACATGATTTCGGATACCTCGCGATGTATGGGGCAAGATGGCAGATAAGGCAGGTGATTTCGTTCTGTGTTGTACGAACGGGGGTTGAGGAATGCGTACATCCGGGTATGATGCCACGGACAGGTTTGTGTACCTGATATAACCCGGGACTATGCAGGAGATTGTGCGTGTCATTCAAAGATATTCTCGTGATTGCAGATACGACACCCGGGTTTGCGCTGCGTCTGGATGTTGCCCTGAAGCTGGCTGCGCGTTTTGATGCCCATGTTACGGCGCTTTTTGTGCGTCAGACTCCTTCTTTCCCGCCTTTTATCGAAGGGCAGGTTGCTGCTGATTTTCTGGAGGCCGTAGAGGCCTGTTCTGTTGCCGCGCAAGGGGAGGCAAAAGCTGTTTTCGATGACAGGGCGTCCCGCTATGCCAAGGCATATTGGAAACAGCTGGAAGGTGATTTGGTCGACGAGGCTGTTCATCATGCCATGCACGCTGATTTGACCGTCGTTGGGCAATATAACCCCGATGATCCGGCAACAGATGCACAAAGGAACCTGTGTGACCTTCTGCTTCTGGATTCCGGTGCGCCTGTTCTGGTTCTTCCGGGGTCGGTGCAGGTTGATACGCTTGGTGACCAGATTGTTGTAGGCTGGAACTCCAGCCGGGAGTCCTGTCGCGCCGTTCATGACGCGATGCCTCTGCTGAAGACAGCGCAGCGTGTCGAAGTTATTGCGGTGGACGATACACGTCATGATGAGAAAATCCGCCAAGATGATGCACAGCTTACCATCATGCCCAATCTTTCCCATCATGGTGTGAAAGCCGAAGGAAAAGTGGTTGGGGATGTATGCTATGATATTGGGCAGACTTTGCTGCAGTGTGCTCAGTCCGCTAACGCAGATTTAATCGTGACCGGGGCTTGGGGGCGTTCACGTCTGCGCGAAATGGTTCTGGGTGGGGTAACCAGCCATTTGTTGCGCCATGCCGGAATTCCTATCCTGATGTCCCACTAGGGCTCGTGGTGCTGGATTCGGCCAGGATTCTTATCCAGAAGATGATTCGTAGGCTTTGAGTAGCGCCATGGTTGTCGTTGAATGTTCTGGTAAATAAGATACCCAGTTCTTTTGAGCTTGGGCAGGCAGGGTCTTTTCTTGACCCTGCCGTGCTCTCGCGTATTGTCCGCCCCCGGGCCGGAAACACCCTGTTCCGGGCGTTTTCGTGTTGTCAGGAGAGAGTATGGACAGCGCCAAAGCCATAACATCGTATCGCAAGCACTGGGCCAGCCGGTTTGGGACAGCGCCGTTTCTTCCCACAAGTCGTGCCGAAATGGATGCGCTGGGTTGGGACAGTTGCGATATTATCCTTGTGACCGGGGATGCCTATGTCGATCACCCTAGTTTCGGCATGGCGGTTATTGGGCGCACATGGGAGGATCAAGGATTTCGTGTTGGTATCATTGCCCAGCCGGACTGGACAAACCCGGATGCTTTCAGGGCTCTGGGTCGTCCTAACCTGTTTTTCGGGGTGACAGCCGGCAATATGGATTCGATGGTCAATCACTATACCTCGGACCGCCGCATCCGCCACAATGACAGTTATACGCCTAACGATGAAGGTGGGAAGCGTCCTGACCGGGCTGTGATTGTCTATTCACAGCGTTGCCGCGAAGCATGGCGGGACGTGCCGATCGTTATTGGCGGTATAGAAGCTTCGCTTCGCCGGATTGCCCACTATGACTATTGGTCAGACAAGGTGCGCCGGTCCGTTCTGATGGACAGCAAGGCTGACATCTTGTGCTATGGCAATGCCGAACGTGCCATTGTGGAGATTGCCCATCGCACTGCCCGGGGTCAGCATCCGCGCACCATGACGGATATAAGGGGCGTTGCTGTCGTGCGTGACTCTGTCCCCGAGGACTGGGTTGTGCTGGATGCCAGTACGATTGATTGTGCCAGCCGTCATGTGGGAGGGGGTGAGGAAGTCGCTGGTGGCGAGAGTGCCCTGCGTCGGGTGAATACCGCTGATCACCCTGCGGAGAGAACGGTTGTCCGTCTTCCTTCCTTCGAATCTGTGGCAGATGACAAGGTGCTGTATGGTCACGCTTCGCGTATCCTGCATCTTGAAAGCAATCCCGGTAACGCCAGGGCTCTGGTCCAGCGACATGGCGACAAAGAGGTATGGCTGACACCTCCTCCTATTCCCCTGACTACGGCGGAAATGGATCATGTGTTTGGCTTGCCTTATGCCCGTGCCCCTCATCCGTCGTACGGTGATGCCCGGATACCTGCCTGGGAGATGATCCGGTTCTCGGTCAATATCATGCGGGGATGTTTTGGTGGGTGTTCGTTCTGCTCCATTACGGAACACGAAGGCCGCATTATTCAAAGCCGTTCCGAGGCATCGGTCCTGAAAGAAATTGAATTAATCCGCGACAAGACCAAGGGCTTTACCGGTGTTATCTCTGACCTAGGTGGCCCTACGGCAAATATGTATCGTCTGGCCTGCAAGGATCAGGCTATCCAAGATGTGTGCCGTCGGCCATCCTGTGTATATCCATCTATTTGCAGCAACCTGAATACAGATCACAGCAGCCTTGTCCAGCTGTACCGCAAGGCCAGGGATATTGACGGGATCAAGAAAATCCTGATTGCGTCCGGGTTACGCTATGACCTTGCAGTTCGAAGCCCGGAATATGTGCGAGAACTTACCACGCATCATGTGGGCGGTTATCTGAAGATCGCGCCTGAGCATACCGAAGAAGGCCCTCTGTCCAAGATGATGAAGCCCGGTATCGGGACCTATGAAGCGTTTCGTACCCTGTTCGAGAAATACTCCCGCGAGGCTGGGAAGGAGCAGTACCTCATCCCCTATTTTATTGCAGCTCATCCCGGTACAACGGATGAGGATATGATGAATTTGGCGCTTTGGTTGAAGCGCAATGGGTTCAGGGCGGATCAGGTTCAGGCTTTTCTACCATCCCCGATGTCGCTGGCTGCGGCCATGTATCGCAGCGAGCGCAATCCGCTCAAGCCCGTTAAGCGTGACGGGGGGGACATTGTGTATACGCCCCGGGGTTTGAGGCAGCGCCGTCTGCACAAGGCATTCCTGCGTTACCATGACCCGGAAAATTGGCCTATGCTGCGCGAGGCGTTACAGCACATGGGGCGTGCAGATCTTATCGGGAATGGCAAGAAGCATCTTGTTCCGTCTTGGCAACCTGCGGGGACTGGAAGACAGGGCGGGGAAGGAAAGCGTACCGGGCGCAAACACGGTACGCAGTCGTTCTTTACCACCCACGCCGGGCAGGGGCGTCGTCCGGTGAACGCTTCCAAGGCGAGGGCACGCCACGTTCCTTCCACCTGATACCAAATCCCGGGAAAGAAAAGGGGCCGGCATATAGGCCCCTTTTCATTTACGAGCAGCCGTTGGTTGAGCCACACGTTTCGCATTTCATGCAGGTTCCGTTACGGACCAGTGTGAAATTTCCGCACTCTGTGCAACTGTCACCTTCATATCCTTTCAGGCGTGCTTCCCGGATACGATTGCTGCGATTGGATGAAGAGGGGCCTGAAAGTGTGCCGCCATAGCTGTTTCCGCCGCCCTGTGCTGTTTTCAGAACATACAGGTTGGACAGGTCAGCCGTGCGAACGTATCCCTTGGAAACAGTGCGCTCGACCAAGTTCTCACCCCATTGGTCCAAGTCACCTTCTTCATGGCCATCGCCAATGGCATCGGGAACCAGATCCGCAGGTTCAACATGGGCCAGATCGGTGCGACCCAGATAACTGACAGCGACTTCCCGGAAAATATAGTCAAGAATGGAGGTGGCCATCTTGATGGCATCATTCCCCTCCACTACGCCGGACGGTTCGAAGCGGACGAAGGTAAAGGCCTCGACGAACTCCTCAAGCGGCACGCCATATTGCAGGCCGATTGAAATGGCGATGGCAAAGTTGTTCATCAAGGACCTGAAAGCGGCTCCTTCCTTGTGCATGTCAATGAACAGCTCGCCAAGCGTCCCATCCTCATACTCTCCTGTTCGCAGGTACACCTTGTGGCCGCCAACGACGGCTTTCTGGGTATATCCCTTGCGTCGATCAGGAAGACGACGGCGCACAGCTGTCCTGATCAGGCGTTCCGTGACCTTTTCAGCAACAAGGGCAGCGCGCTGCGGAGAGGGCGCCTTGACAACTGTTTCAACAAGATCAATGGCATCTTCGATATCGTCATCGGTATGGGTATCCAGCACAGCCTGCAAGGGCTGCGACAACTTGGAGCCATCACGATAGAGCGCGTTGGCTTTGAGTCCCAGTGACCACGATAGTTCATAGACACGTCGGCATTCCGCTACGGTGGCATGGTTTGGCATGTTGACCGTCTTTGAAATGGCACCAGAAATGAATGGCTGGGCCGCAGCCATCATCCGGATATGGCTTTCAGCGGACAGAAACCGGGTTCCGGTGCGCCCACACGGGTTTGCGCAGTCAAAGACTGGCAGGTGTTCCGGTTTCAGATGAGGTGCTCCTTCCAGGGTCATGGAGCCACATACCCACGTGTTGGCACGTTCAACCTGTTCCTGGCTGAAGCCAAGAGCCTTCAGCATGTCAAAGCCCGGGTCGTCGGTTATGATGTTGCTGAGACCCAGAACGGTGTGACAGAAATCGTCCCCCAGCGTCCATTTGTTGAAGACAAAGCGGATATCAAATGCGGATTTAAGAGCTTGCTCCAGCTTGTCCAGAACCTCAGGCGTGAAACCAAGACGGGAGAGGGCCTCATGGTTGATATCCGGGGCCTTTTCCAAGGATCCATGACCAAGGGCATGGGATACAATGGCATCAATTTCGGCATAGCGATACCCGAGGGAATGCAGTGCCAGCGGTACCATACGGTTGATGATCCGGAAGTATCCGCCCCCCGCCAGTTTCTTGAACTTCACCAGTGAAAAGTCCGGCTCTATGCCGGTGGTATCACAGTCCATGACCAGCCCGATTGTCCCGGTGGGTGCGATGACACTGACCTGGGCATTGCGGAACCCGTGCCGTTTTCCCATTGAAAGGGCGTGATCCCAGGACTGCCGGGCTGCTTCTGTCAGCTGGATATCAGTACAGGCTGCAGCATTGAGGGGGGTTGGTGCAACGCTGAGGTCCTCGTACCCTTCTGTATGTCCATGGGCTGCCCGATGATGATTGCGGATCACGCGCATCATATGCGGGGCGTTGTCGGCATATCCGGCAAAAGCACCCAGTTCACTGGCAATTTCGGCAGAGGTTGCATAGGCGGTTCCGGTCATCAAGGCCGTGATGGCGGCACACGTCGCCCGTCCTTCCTCGCTGTCATAGGGGATGCCATTGGCCATCAGGAAGCCACCCAGGTTGGCATATCCCAGCCCGAGGGTACGGAATCGGAACGACTGCTCGGCGATACGTGCCGACGGGAACTGTGCCATCATGACCGATATTTCAAGCACCAGCGTCCACAGGCGGCAGGCATGGGCAAAGGTGGCGCTGTTGAAAGTGCCATCTTTTTCCCGGAATGCCATCAGGTTCAGGGATGCCAGATTGCAGGCTGTATCATCCAGGAACATATATTCGGAGCAAGGGTTGGATGCATTGATCCGGCCGGATACGGGGCAGGTATGCCACTCGTTGATAGTGGTATCGAACTGGACCCCGGGATCGGCACAGGACCAAGCAGCCTCGGCCATGCGGTCCCACAGGTCTCGGGCCGGAACGGTTTTGGCTGTTGTACCGTCTGTGCGCTGTCGCAGGGTCCAGTCCTTATTCTCGCGAACAGCTTCCAGGAACACATTACTGATCCTGACGGTGTTGTTGGAATTCTGGCCGGAAACCGTGGCATAGGCTTCGGAGTCCCAGTCTGTGTTGTATTCCGGGAAGCTGATATCGACAAAGCCTTCGGCTGCCAGCTGAAGGGTGCGGTGGATCAACGCTTCGGGAACATCGGCCTTGCGTGCTTCCCGGATGACCTTCTTCAGAGAGGCATTGCGGTCCGGGTCACAGCGGGCTTCGGGCTCCCCCGTCGCATTCCGGCATGCAGCCAACAGGGCACGTGTGTAGCGACGGATGCTGCGCGATCCTGCGACAAGGGCGGCGACCTTCTGCTCCTCCTGCATTTTCCAGTCAATAAAGGCTTCAATATCCGGATGGTCGATGTCAACAATAACCATTTTGGCGGCCCGGCGTGTTGTTCCGCCGGATTTGATCGCTCCGGCGGCTCTGTCGCCAATTTTCAGGAAACTCATCAAACCGGACGACCGACCCCCACCAGCCAAGGGTTCATTCTCTCCACGCAGGGTCGAGAAATTGCTGCCGGTTCCGGAACCATATTTGAACAGGCGTGCTTCACGGACCCACAGGTCCATGATACCGCCATCCCCCACTAGGTCGTCATTGACCGACTGGATAAAGCAGGCGTGGGGTTGGGGGTGTTCATATGCCGATGTCGAGCGTGTCAGCTTTCCGCTCTGGTAATCAACGTAGAAATGCCCTTGTCCCTTGCTGTCGATCCCATAGGCCCAGTGCAGTCCTGTATTGAACCACTGTGGGGAGTTGGGAGCGCCAATTTGACGGGCCAGCATGTGACGTGTTTCGTCATAGAATGCTGCGGCATCCTGTTCTGTTGAGAAGTAACCGCCTTTCCACCCCCAGTAGGCCCATGTGCCAGCCATGCGGTCAAAAACCTGCCGGGCATCATGTTCTCCTCCGCTGCGTTCGGCTTCCGGTAGGGAAGCCATGGCATCAACATCCGCAATGCGTCTTTGCAGAAAAGATGGTACGCCCTTTTCCCGTACCGGTTTCACCGCCTTGGGGACGCCACGCTGCCGAAAGTATTTTTGTGCCAGGATATCGGTTGCAACCTGGCTCCAGGCAGAGGGAACAACAATATCGGCATGCCGGAAGACCATCGAGCCGTCCGGATTGCGAATTTCGCTGGATGCGGTGCGGAATTCTATCCCGGTGTAGGCGTCCTGGTTTTCGGTTGTGAACAGACGGTCGATCTTCATGGCGCTCTCAGCCTTTTTCCGCTGGTGACATGCGGTTTTGCATCGCAGGTCTTCGGGGGGTGTCCGGGGACATTTTTCCTGTGAGACGCGACGCAAGCACAATATGTAGTGCTATATTCGCTTCAACAACACTACATTACGATTTGTGGCTGTTGCGAACAAATCAATTATCTGATCTGGACGGCAAAAAATGTTGTTCTTCGTCCAGATCATTCCAGTGCCGTGCCATGTTTGTATCTGTGCACGCTGGACGCTGCCGTGGATTTGCCCCATAATGGGGAGGGTAGTACCCTGCGAAGCCCCCTTCACAGGGCCTCTTCTGTTGATTTGTGCCGGTTAATGCTGGTACACCCTAGTTTCCTGTTCTCGAAGGAGGCGTGCGAGGATGATTACCGGCACCTTGCTACACACCTTGCTCTGCGGTCGCCAAGTTGGCACCGATGAGTTTGGAAATCGTTATTACGAGGCCCGGAAGAACCCGCGGACGGGGGAGCGCCGCCGTCGTTGGGTGCTTTTCAAGGGAGAGATTGAGGCGTCAAAAGTGCCGCCCCACTGGCATGCTTGGCTGCACTATACGACGGATGCCCCGATAGTGGTGTCTACACATGCTTGGGAGAAACCCCATACCAAGAATATGACGGGTTCCTCTTCTGCCTATGTTCCTCCGGGTGATGACCGGGCAGGCGGCCGTCGTGCCCCGGCGACTGGCGACTATGAGCCGTGGCGTCCGGCCTGAATGTTCAAAAGGCAGCTGTTATACTGATGTCAATACGTATCGCGTCTCTGGTAACTTATCGGGACACGCTTGTCGGCGGTGTCGTGCTTGCCTGTTTTGCATTTGCTTTGGGTGCGAATGCGTTGGGGCGGAGTCGCTCCGAAGTCGCTGAGGGATATTTGCTGCGGGCCTCTTTTCATAGTGCGGAGGGCTTGTCTGTCGGCGCGGATGTACGTCTTGCCGGTGTTTCCGTTGGTCGTGTTTCTGCCCGGTCCTTGGGTGGGGCAGGTCGTGCTGATGTTGATCTGATTGTTTCTAATGGCGTTTCCATTCCCTTGGACAGCGCTGCAATGATTGAGACCGATGGCCTTCTGGGATCGAAATATGTTGAAATACAGCCTGGCGGTGATGACGATTTTCTGAAGGCAGGGCAGACTTTTGGGTATACGCAGGATTCGCTGGTTCTCGAGGATTTGCTAGGGCGTGTTCTGGAGATGGCGCGCAATAGGCAGTCGAAAGTCGCTCCGCTGCCCTGTCCCGTAACAAGGGATCCGGGCGTATTACCAAGGCAGGGTGTATCTCCAGATGATGAGCAGCACACACGGGCTATTACAACCCGTATGGACAAGCGGGAAGGCTGATGACACGTAATCCTATTGAAACTGTGATGGGTGCTCTGGTACTGGTCGTAGCTTTGCTTTTTCTGCTCTTTGCTTGGCAGAGTTCGGATCTCCGTCCCGTTTCCGGATATCCTGTGCACGTCCAGTTTAACAAGGCTGGCGGTCTCGCTGTTGGTGCAGATGTTCGTATATCTGGCATTAAGGTGGGCAGTGTCAGCCGCCAATTTCTGGATAATCAGACCTATCGGGCCATTGTGTCGCTCTCTATCATGCCCGGGGTTCAGCTCCCGGAAGATACCGTTGCCAGCATTGCATCCGATGGTCTTCTGGGTGGCAAGTTTGTGCGACTGGAACCCGGTCAGAGTCGTTCCTTCTTGGAATCAGGCGGAACAATCACGAACAGTCAGGATTTCCGGTCTGTGGAAGATATGGTGAGTGAACTGATCTTCCTTGCGACGAAGGAACCGGCTTCTTCTGGTGCTGCTCCGGTGCCCGAAGGGCCTGTGCCAGAGTGATGGGGGCATTAAAAGGAAAAGGGCGGACTGATTTCTTGCTGCGCGCCTTGTGTGCGTTGGTGGTTACTGTATCTACTGCAGTATTGGTTGTTGCGCCGTCTGGAGCTGCTGAAACAATCGAGCGACGTATTGCTGTTTTGCGTTGGTTGGATAAGGCTGCTGCCAGAGTTCAGACTATGGAAGTTGAAGTAAACCGCACCTTCCAGATCCAAGCGCTTCAGATTATCGCCCGTGCATGTGTCGAGCGTCCCCCTGAAGAACCCCCTGAAAGTGCTGTTTTTCTCGATGTGTGGGAAAACAAAGCCAATCAGCCCGCTGTCGAGGTCTTTCGTGGCTGGATGTATGCTTCTAGTCCTGGCTTGTCTGCTATGGAGCATCCTGTCTATGACATCTGGGTTCTGGACTGCAAGGAATAGCGGGAAGGCCCTATCTTAGTAGATATGGCTTCTGATCGTCCATTCTGGTGCATGAACCGGGAACGTTGCCTGAATCACGATAGCGGCAGCCAGCATAGAGCGATATTCGTTTTTCGGCACTTTTCGTGCTCCAAACCGTGATAAATGATCTGTTATGAACTGCGCATCGAGAAGCATGAAACTACCCAGACGCAGGCGTCCCACCAAATGGCACAGGGCTACTTTTGAGGCGTCTGTTGCGCGTGAGAACATGCTTTCTCCAAAGAATGCACCGCCCAGCGCCAGACCATAGAGTCCCCCCACCAATACGTTCTCCGCATTCCATGTTTCGATGGAATGTGCGAGCCCCATATCATGCAGTTCATTGAAGAGGGACTCAATTTCTTTGTTAATCCACGTGTCAGGTCTGGTCGTTGTTGCTTCCGCACATCCTTGTATGACTTCGGCAAATGCTTTGTTACAGGTTACGTGGAAGCGATCACTGCGCAGTGTTTTCCGCAATGACCGTGAAATATGGAAGTTTGTATCCAAGGGCAGGATGCCCCGCTCGTCCGGGTCAATCCAATATACCGTGGGGTCACCCTGTGAGCGTGCCATCGGGAAAACACCGTAGGCATAGGCTCTTAGCATAAGTTCTGGTGTGATGAGCGTCATTAATGCCCACAGCAAAGGGAAGATGCGGCCCATTCAAGATAAGGTACCGCTGCCATATCGTCAGCGCATTTCCGTAACTCGGCCTGAAATGTGCCGCTTCTGAAAAGAGTATCCATAGAAAAATCCCCCGTACTGAACGGGGGATGTAAGGAACAACATTCTACCTAGAACGAGACAAGAATTCTTCAAGCCAACGAATATCGTAGGCGCCATTCTGGAAGTCATTGTCTTCCAGCAGTCGGCGATGCAGTGGAATTGTTGTATCGATACCGCCGACAACAAATTCCCCTAAAGCACGACGCAGGCGCATCAGACATTCGTTGCGACTGGTTCCATGGACAATTAATTTTGCAATCATACTGTCATAGTGAGGGGGAACTTTGGCCCCGGAAAACAGCCCGGAGTCAACACGAACGCCCAGTCCACCGGGTTGGTGAAAATCATTGATCTGGCCTGGGCAGGGTCGGAACGTTTCCGGATCCTCAGCATTGATGCGGCATTCAATGGCATGCCCGGAAAATGTGACGTCAGATTGGCTGTAACCCAAGGGAGCGCCATTGGCAATGCGCAGTTGCTCGCGAACCAAGTCAAGGCCGGTGACGGCTTCGGTAACAGGGTGTTCCACCTGTAGCCTTGTGTTCATCTCGATGAAAAAGAATTCACCATTCTCATACAGGAACTCAATCGTTCCTGCATTTCTGTAACCCAAGCGCCGTATGGCGGCTGTTGCGATATCTCCGATGCGTTCACGTTCTTCGCTGTTCAGGGCTGGAGAGGGCGCTTCCTCCAGAACTTTTTGGTGGCGCCGCTGCAGGGAGCAGTCGCGCTCTCCCAAGTGAACGACGTTCCCATGGTTATCTGCCAGTATCTGGATTTCAATATGTCTGGGATTACCCAGGTATTTTTCCATATAGACTTCAGCATTGCCAAAAGCACTCAGCGCTTCAGCACGGGCCGTAGACCAAGCCTCGGCCAGCTCATCACGCGAGTTGGCAACCTTCATGCCGCGCCCCCCACCTCCGGCGCTGGCCTTGATCAGAACGGGGAAGCCCGTTGTATCAGCAACCGCATGGGCCTCTTCCAAGGTCTCGACAGCTCCTGGTGATCCAGGCACGACGGGCAAGCCAACCTCTACGGCTGCTTTTTTAGCAGTAACCTTGTCGCCCATCAGACGGATGTGATCCGGGCTGGGGCCGATCCACGTAATGCCGTGTTCTTCCACCATGTGGGCAAAGTCGGCATTCTCTGACAGGAAGCCATAGCCGGGGTGAATGGCATCAGCACCGGTTATGACGGCCGCAGAGATAATCGCAACCTTGTTCAGGTAGCTGTCACGCGTGGCGGGCGGGCCAATGCACACGGATTCATCAGCCAATCTGACATGCATGGCCCCCGCATCCGCTGTGGAGTGCACAGCCACGGTCTTGATACCCATCTCACGGCAGGCACGGTGAATTCGCAGGGCAATTTCACCGCGATTGGCAATAAGCACTTTATCGAACATTGGTGTTTCCGTCGCGCTGCTTATTCAATAATGGCCAAGGGTTCGCCGTGCTCGACAGGCTGTTTGTCGCTGACAAGGATCTGGACAATGCGCCCTGCGCAATGCGCTGTGACTGGGGTGTAGGTCTTCATTGCCTCTATCAGCATCAGGGTTTGTCCCTGGCTAACGGTTTGTCCGACGGACACGAAGGGAGCTTCTCCCGCGCCTGGAGCCAAATATGCTACCCCAACCATTTTTGACGTGACGGTACCCGGGTGCAAAGCCGGCGTCTCATCCACAGCTGATCTGGTCGCTGGTGCTGCCAAGGGTGCTGTTACCGGTGCTGCATGGGTGACAACGGTAGCTGCCTTGCCAACGCGGATGCGCAGGGCCTCTGTCTCGTACTCAATTTCATGCAGGCCTGTATCATCCAGCAAAGAAGCAAGCTGGCGGATGGCTTCGCTGTCGATAGTGGTCTTGCTCATTTATTTCTCTTTCTGTTTCTGGTCGGTCAGCAGCGCATTCAGCGCATCCAAGGCCAAGATGTACCCGTGGCTTCCCAAGCCGCAGATCATTCCGTGGGCAGCCCGGGCAATCCATGAGTTATGGCGAAAAGGTTCACGCTGGTGAATGTTGGTCAAATGCACCTCTATTGCGGGGATCTGGACCGAAAGAAGGGCATCCATCAACGCAATGGACGTATGTGTATAGGCCGCGGCATTTATCACAAGACCACCGAAGGCTCCGGGTGCTTCTTGTACCCAAGAGACCAGTTCGCCTTCATGGTTGGACTGCCTGAAAGCCAACGTCATTCCCAGTCCCGCAGCATGCGTATGGCACATTGCCTCTATATCAGCCAGTGTTTCATGGCCATAGAGGTCCGGTTGCCGTGTTCCCAGCAGATTAAGATTGGGTCCATTCAGGATCATAACCGATGTGCGCACGCGTCTTGACCTGCCGTACAGGGTGAAGGGAAATGACATAACGTGGCTTCTGCATAGCCCAAAGCGGACTTTCGGGCAACAGGGACCGTGATATGTTGCCAAGAGAGGCCCGTCGGCCCATATTCCGTCTGTAGCCGGCCAATCAGCCCTTTGCCCCGTTAATTGTGGATTGCGTTTATGGAATTGATTGTCAATGGAGAGCGTCACGCTGTGGCTCAGCAAGTGACTGTGCAAGAGTTTCTCGATTCTGTCGGATTGGATGCCCGTAAGGTTGCGGTTGAGCGTAACCGTGAGATCGTGACCCGTTCGGCCTATGGGCAAACGCTCCTCGATGAGGGGGATAGGATTGAAATTGTTCATTTTATTGGAGGTGGCTGAGCCATGGTCGAGGCGCTGGTGTGTGAACGTGCGGATACTTTCAGCATTGCGGGGAAGGTGTTTTCGTCCCGTTTGCTCGTTGGGACCGGTAAGTACAAGGATTTTGAGGAAACGGCGCGGGCTATAGAGGCGTCGGGCGCTGAAATCGTTACAGTGGCTGTGCGCCGGGTCAATATAGCGGATCCGGGTCAGCCAATGCTGGTCGATTATGTCAGTCCCAAGCGGTATACTTATCTGCCCAATACGGCAGGCTGCTTTACAGCTGATGATGCCGTGCGGACCCTGCGCCTTGCGCGTGAGGCCGGGGGGTGGAATCTGGTAAAGCTGGAAGTGCTGGGGGATCAGAAAACGCTGTATCCGAACATGCCAGAGACCCTGAAAGCGGCAGAAGAGCTTATTCGGGACGGCTTCCAGGTGATGGTATATTGTTCTGATGACCCCATACAGGCCCACATCCTTGAGGATATGGGGTGTGTCGCTATCATGCCTCTGGGTTCCCTTATCGGGTCAGGCCTTGGTATTCTGAATCCTGTCAATATCCGCCTTATCAAAGAGCAGGCTAAGGTTCCTGTGCTGGTGGATGCCGGCGTCGGAACAGCATCGGATGCAGCGGTTGCAATGGAACTGGGTTGCGACGGCGTTCTGATGAATACCGCTATTGCGGGGGCCCGGAACCCTGTTCAGATGGCCTTGGCCATGAAGCTGGCTGTTGAGTCCGGTCGTTTGGCTTATCTGGCTGGTCGGATGCCCAAAAAACTGTATGCCGATCCGTCATCGCCCTTGGCTGGGTTGATATGAACAGTGGGTCGGCAAAATATGCCGGCTGTCGTGGGGCAGAGAGGTCTGGAGAGACCTCTCGTCCTTTTAGGCCATTGATGTAAAAAGACTCTCTCTTCTGGCATCTGTCTTGCTTCTGGGTCAAGCGCTCTTACGGTGTGTGGCCGGCTTTGCAAGCGAGGGATACCATGGCGATTTTCGGGGTTCTGAATACATCAGGTACAGCTATGAACGCGCACAGCGTTCATATGAACCAGATCAGCACGAATATCGCCAACCTGAACACAACGTCCTATAAAGATATTGAGACGCATTACCAGACCTTGAAGAACAGGGTGGGACCTCTTGGTAATTTTTTCGGGGTCAAGACGGCTGAAATTCGTCGCGTGGAGGAGCAGGGGCTTGTTGCACCCACGGCACGTTATCTGGACGTGGCAATCAATGGCGCCGGTTTCTTTGTGCTTAACACTGCGGTTGATGGGTCGGGAGAGCAAAAGTATACGCGTGATGGCTCGTTTACGGGCGAGGTTTATGTCCGGGGTGGGGATACAAATGGGGATGGTCTTCCTGACCAAGGGACGCACCTAGTAACCCGGAGTGGCGTTTACGTCATGGGTTACAAGGCTGCGGAGGATGGGACATTCTCCAACACCATGTCAGCGATTGACTATTCCAATGAAGCAATAGATCCCGGGCGGGCAACGTCCAAGGTTGAGTTGCGCGGGAATGTCCCGGCAACGGAACTGCAGAAAATTACCTATCGTCTTAATGTTCCTGTTATTCAGCAGATTACGTCTCCAGAAGGTGTTCCGCAAACTGTAACGCATGGAGTTCGTCTTGCCTTCACCCCGCGGGATGCTGTTCCGGGTGGCTGGACATTGGTGCCATCAGGCGATGCTGGCATTACAAGTGTGACGACAACACCCAATGAAATTAAATTCACAGGTGAAGGTAAACTTGATGTGGCCGCTTCAGGCGGGGGCATAACAACCCTGACAATTACATATGATGGTGGTCAAACACAGGATGTTGCCGTTGATCTCAGGCAAATGACACAGTTCAGTGGCGGTGACGACTTGGAGCTGCGCCAGCTGATACAGGATGGTTATACCGCCAGTGTCATGCGTGATGTTTACTTCAACAGCGAAGGGGTTATGCTGGGACGTTTTTCTAATGGCGTTGAGAAGCCCTTGTACAAGTTGCCAATTGCAACATTTCCAGCGCCCCAGAAGCTTGACCTCCAGAACAACAATATCTACGCAGCGACAGAGGACGCAGGGAAGCCCACAATTAAGTCTCTTAGCCCTGATGACAGAATATCAGAATTTGTCGGAAGTGCCTTGGAGTACTCAAATGTCAGGCTTGAGGATCAGTTCAGTCGTATGATTATCACACAGAGGGCTTATAGCAGCGCAGCCACAGTCTTCAGGACTGGTGATGAAATGGCAAAGACAATACGTGATATGTTCTAGGTATTGTTTTTATAGATATTCGTATATGTCTGTTCAGAATAAATTGAACACTCAAAGATAAAAATATCCTAACTTTTTTCCGTGGAAACATGGGGGAAATTATACTCTATTATTCTCTGAATGTTGTGAGAGCCCCATGCCTTGGCCATCAACCGTGTTGGCTATGGCACAGATGGTGGGGTGTGTTGTCCGGGAGGCATATCGTGGGGGATTCTGGTGGGCGTGTTGGCACCCGTACCAAAAGCGGGGATAGGGTGATTGTGTGGAAGGGAATCGTTGATCGTGGTTTTCACAGTATTCTCCGTCGGTTGAATCCCTTGTGGCATCGTGCCTCTACGTCCTTTGACCGGGTGCGTGAGGAGATTGAAATGGATCGGCATCGCCGCCAGATCCTTGGTCTTGACGAGCGTCTTTTGAGAGATGTCGGCTTGAGTGCTTCGGATGCTTGGAAGATTGCTCGCCGTCGCGATAACCGGGGCAAATAAGGAAACCGTGGGCTGATATTTTGCGTTTCTATCTGGCTGTGACAGCGTTATCCTTTGCACTCTTGTTTTTACTTCTGTCGCAGAGCATCCGTTCATGTCAGAAAAACCGGCCCGCTATCCCCGGCGTCCCTTCTTTTCGTCCGGCCCGTGCGCCAAGCGACCAGGGTGGTCACCTTCGGTTCTTGAGGGTGCCCTTCTTGGGCGTTCGCACCGCTCTGCTGCGGGACGCGCCAAGCTGCAAGAGGTTATTGCCCGCCACCGTGCTCTGTTGCATATCCCTGAAGATTGGCGGCTGGCGATCGTGCCAGCATCAGATACCGGTGCCGTCGAGACGGCAATGTGGAATCTCCTTGGTGCGCGCGGGGTTGACGTTTTGGCTTGGGAAGTCTTTGGGCGGATCTGGGCTGACGATGCGCGTGATCAGCTGCGTTTGCCTGATTTGAGAATTTATGATGCTGCCCCGGGTTATTTACCGGACTTGGCGCAGGTAGACTGGTCCCGCGATGTTATTTTTCCATGGAATGGCACAACATCGGGTGTTTGCATCCCCCATGCAGACTGGATCGCGGATGATCGTAAGGGGTTGGCTATTTGTGATGCAACGTCGGCTCTTTTTGCCATGGATGTGCCGTGGAAGAAACTGGACGTTGTGACATGGTCCTGGCAGAAGGCCTTGGGGGGTGAGGCAGCCCACGGCATGCTGGCTCTTGGTCCACGCGCTGTCGAGCGCCTCCATTCCTATACGCCGCCTTGGCCTTTGCCCAAGATTCTGCGTTTGACGACCGGAAGACAGCTGAACGAGGCCCTTTTTGCTGGTGAAACACTCAACACGCCTTCGCTTTTGTGTGTAGAGGATATTCTGGATGCCCTGAAATGGGCAGAGAATCAGGGGGGGCTTCAGGCATTGCAGAAAAAGTCCTCGCAAACATTGGCTCTTGTTCGTGAATGGGTTGACGGGTCGCAATGGGCTGCTTTTCTGGCTGAGGATCCGGCAACCGTCTCTTGTTCCTCCATCTGCCTGAAAATCGTTGCGCCGTGGTTTCTGGATCTTGAGCCTGAACGGCAAGTTGCTACGGCTCGTGCCATAACGGACTTGCTTGAAACAGAAGGAGTTGGTTTCGATCTTGCATCCTATCGTGGCATCGTCCCCGGTATTCGTATATGGGCTGGTGCCACTGTTCTGACCGATGATGTGGCATGCCTTCTGCCGTGGCTGGACTGGGCAGTGGAGACTGTATCCAGAAACACAAAAAATAGTATGCAGGAGGTCCGTATTTGAGGTTGCTTGGTTCGGCAGCAATAGGATAAAGAATGTTACCGCCGGTCATGGGGTTCCCGTGGCCGGCGGAGCCTTGTGCGGCCTGTCTTATTGTCCGATAGAGCCCGTATTGCATGGTTTCAGTTTTGTGTGTGGTCGTCATTGTTTGGCGTCCTCTCTGAAGCAAGGAAAGCTTCCATGAGCAATGTGGTTGTTATCGGTTCCCAGTGGGGGGATGAGGGCAAAGGCAAGGTTGTTGACTGGCTTGCTTCCCGGGCCGATGTCGTGGTCAGGTTTCAGGGTGGGCACAACGCCGGTCACACGCTGGTTGTGAATGGGACGTCTTATAAGTTGAGTCTCTTGCCGTCCGGTGTTGTTCGCGGGACTCCATCCGTGATTGGTAACGGCGTTGTTATAGACCCGTGGGCGTTGTCCCGCGAAATTGGGGTTTTGTCTGGCCAAGGCGTTACGGTTACGCCCGATGTTCTGATGATTGCCGATAATTGCGCCCTTATTCTGCCATTGCACGGTCATCTGGATCGTGCGCGCGAAGAGGCTGCGGGCAAGGGGAAAATTGGAACCACCGGACGTGGTATTGGGCCTGCTTATGAAGACAAAGTGGCGCGCAGGGCAATACGGGTTTGCGATCTTGCTGATCCCGATTCTCTGGATATGAAGATTGATCGCCTGCTGACGCATCACAATGCCTTGTTGAAGGGGCTGGGGGCAAAGACCTTGGATGCAGCTTCGATCCGGGCAGAGCTGGAAGAGATCGCCCCACACATTCTGCCCTATGCGCGCCCTGTATGGCGCGAGCTGGCGGCTTATCGCAAGATGGGCAAGAGAATTTTATTCGAAGGTGCCCAAGGCGCTCTCCTTGACGTTGATCACGGAACGTACCCCTTTGTCACATCCTCAAACACGTTGGCCGGACAAGCTGCAGTCGGTTCTGGTATGGGGCCTGGCGGTATTGGTTATGTTCTCGGGATTACAAAGGCTTATACGACTCGTGTAGGTGAGGGGCCGTTCCCGACGGAGTTATTTGATGACAAAGGTGAACGTCTTGGCGTTCGTGGGCATGAGTTTGGTACAGTGACCGGGCGCAAGCGTCGTTGTGGTTGGTTTGATGCTGTTCTTGTGCGCCAGTCCGTGAAGCTTGGCGGGATTGATGGTATTGCACTGACCAAGCTTGATGTGCTTGATGGTTTTGATACCCTCAAGGTCTGTGTTGCTTATCGCCTTGATGGGAAAGAGATCGATTATTTCCCTTCATCCATGAGTGAACAGGCACGTGTTGAGCCTGTTTTTGAGGAGATGGAGGGATGGACCCAGAGCACGGAAGGCGCACGATCGTTTGCAGAGCTGCCCGCGACAGCTGTCAAGTATGTGCGGCGTATAGAGGAATTGATTGAAGCCCCTGTTGCGCTTCTTTCAACAAGCCCTGAGAGAGATGACACAATCCTGATGCACGATCCATTCGAGGATTAATCTTCAATCCTCGTTTCTGTATTTCTGATACGGCTCAGTTGACAGGACTGGGCCGTATTCTTTTTCAGTCATTTATCATTTAGAAAATTCTGGTAACCTGCATGAGAAAAGCTGATCACAAGTCAGTTTCTTGGCGGGGATGCATAGAATGCCAAGCGGGGGTGATACAGCCGAGGCTGTCGTTCTGCGGGATCGTTTTACAATTGATCCCTCTATGCCCCTGCCAGATCTCAATATGCCTCATGCCGATGCATACCATGCCGAAGATCGCCGAGGATCCGGCAAGCCGGTCTATGCTCTTGTGTGCCGTACGGATCTTCCTGTGCGTATCGGAGCTATGCGTGCCCTGAAAGGGGTCCAATCTCCTGGGCTTTTACAATTACTCGAATGGGGTACGGTAGAATGGCCTGCCTTGGGGCGCAAGGTGATGGTTGTTGTCTACGATCGCCCTTCTGGTGGTCGGGTTCTGCCAGCTCCCGGTCAGCGGTTCGATCCGATATCAGAGGTTAATTTTGTCAAGAAAGTCTTTCGTCCACTTTATCATGCCTTGAATGAAATATCCCAGCATGGGGTGACGCACCGGGCTATCCGTCTTGACAATATGTATTGGTTTGACAAGGAGAAAGAGCGTCTGGTTCTGGGTGACTGCACAACGTCCCCACCGGGATACGATAATCCGCCAGCTTATGAGCCCGTTGAATACGCTATGTGTATACCGGAGGGGAGAGGAAGCGGAACCCTGAAGGAAGATATGTATGCGTTGGGTATCACGTGCATTGGCCTGATGAATGGGCGTGATTACGTTTCCCAGCTGCCGGATGTTGATGTTGTCCTGTCAAAATTGGCGCATTCAACATATGCCAATTATGCGGGCGAGGGGCGTGTGCCCATGAATTTCCTGGAAATTATAAAAGGCCTTGTTGCTGATGAGCAACGGGATCGCTGGGGCTTGGAGAGTGTGGACATGTGGCTGAACGGCCGACGTCTTACCCCTATACAGCCACAGCCGGCGCGGCGATCGCAAAGGCCTTTTAAATTTGAGGGAAAGGATTACACCTCAGCCAGAGAGCTGGCCAATGCCATGGCCATGAACTGGGATGCCGCTTCGGCCCCTATTCTGGATGGTCGTCTGGAAATATGGTTACGGCGTGGGCTGGAAGTCACAGAGCTCGCCGATGCTGTTGCATTGGCCATCCGGATGAGCCAAGCCGTCCAGATAGAGGCCCGTCAGGTTAATGATCTAACCATTGCACGCGTCTTGATGTTGATGGACCCCCGTGCGCCAGTGCGTTATCGGGATATCCATGTGCATCCCGAGGGACTTGGGAATGCGTTGGCTGTGACTATTATGCAAAAGAAAGCTTTGCGGCCTTATGTGGAAATTATTGGTCGGGAATTGGTGAAGTACTGGGTCGAGGCCCAAGGGTATCATGATGCAGAGCTAGGGCATTTTGAAAGTCAGGCGAAAGAGCATGCCGGTAATCTGAGTACAACAATGATGGGGTATGGTATAGAGCGGTGCGCCTATGAAATGAGCGATACTCTCCATTGCCTTAGCCCCCTTGTAGAGGCGGAGTACGTGAGTGAGATCAGGGAGCTTCTTCCAGCTCTGGATCGTGTTTCATCCAAGGTTGATCCGAAGACGCAGGTTGTTGATCGCCACATAGCGGCATATATCGCGGTGAAGTGGCAGCGTGACACAAAGGTGCAGTTTCGTGCCATGGCGGAACCAGATGTATACAGGGCAACGTTGGGGATGGTCAGTCTTCTGGCTGTTCTGCAATGGCGCCTTGGTCCTCCTGCCTTACATGGGCTATGTGGCTGGATTGGTGGGCAGTTGGGACCCATTATAAACAGTTACCACAGCCGTATTCGCCGCAAGGATTTGGAGGAGGAAATCCCCAACTTGGTCCGCAAGGGGAGCTTACCAGAGCTTTATAATACCTTGGATAATCAGGAGGAGCGACAAAAGGATGCTGAGGGGTTTGCTTGGGCTAGGGCAGAGTACAGTTCCGCCGAGCAGAAAATCCGTAGTTTTGAGCAGGGAAATCTTGTCAGGGATGAAAGGGGCTATGCACGGGGGCAGCAAATGGGCGCTCTTTTGTCTGTTGCCGTTGCGCTTTTGACTGTCACGACGCTTGTTTTCTTGAGGATGATATAATGGCAGGCGATCCCAAGAATGCGTCGGTTGCCAGGAAGAAGTCGAGTGGGAATATTATTACTCTGCTCCTCATCGTTCCTCTTATTTTTATGTTTATGCCGACGTTCATATTCTTGACCATCGTCATGATGCCAAGCCTTGTGGCCTTTGTTGTTGACAGAAGCAAGCAACGCTATGGGGCGATAACGGTTGGCGGAATGAATTTTGCGGGCTGTTTCCCATGGCTGATGGATCTTTGGTTGCATGATCACTCGGTACCGCATGTCCTTGATCTTTTAACCAATGTCTGGGCGCTAATTGTCATTTTTGGTAGTGCCGGGCTTGGGTGGATTTTATCCTCCACCGCTCCGTTTCTGGCTTCAACAATTATGTCTGTGACCTCAACGCACAAAATCGCCGGACTGCAGGCCCGCCAGAAGCAACTTTTAGAAGAGTGGGGGCCGGAAGTATCTCGTGCAGATACAGGGGAAGATATTCTGGCAGCCGATACTCCTGTCGCAGAGGAAGAGTAAGCATACATATATCAGACTATCTATGTTGCAAAAACAGACATATTTTTCTGTTTATTGTTTATCTGGGCGGTCAAGATGGAGCTTCTGGTTAATAGCCCCTGTTTTGTAGGTATAGCTGCTCTTCTAACTTGCTTGGCTAGCGTTTAGCGAGGACAATGGCCTTGGGTTCGACGGAATCGTACACCGCAATCTTTCGTCTTTGTGACGTGAGAGAATCAGATGCTCTTGCTGTTGCGATCGTAACTGCGTTGTACAAATCCACTTTCCCTCAAAAGCGCACTAGGCGGGGCTGTTTGCTCCGCCTCTTTTTTACACAAAGAGATTGGAGAAGGTGCGATGCCTTTGATGATGGTATGGGCTTCCGTTAATGGCTTCGTTGCCATTGTTCTTGCGGCTTGGGCAAGCCATGGAGCCGTTATCGAAGGTTCTTATCAAAGCAGCCTGATCATGAAAGCATCGTATTATCAGCTGGTTCATTCTGCTGTTATCATGTGGGTTGCCGTTCTGGCCGAAAGATCCATTCTTTTTCGTATTGCAGGCCTCCTCTTTGGATCAGGGCAGATTTTGTTTTGTGGCTCTCTCTATCTGATCGCGTTCTTGGATCTCTCTGCTGGTTATGGGGCGCCACTTGGTGGGATCAGCTTTATGGCAGGATGGGTGATGTGTGCTGTTGCGAGTGCCAAGCGTGGTGCTCAAGGTGGGAAAATGGTAGAGAAGGTGGGTGAGGGGGCATACCGGAATGCGCAAGCTGATTTTGATCGTTGAAGACAATGAACTGAATATGCGTCTTTTTAATGACCTTTTGCAGGCCAGTGGATACGAAACCTTGCAAGCGAGGGATGGACGTAATGTGACTGATTTGGTTCGCCGCAGTCAGCCTGATCTTATCCTTATGGATATTCAGCTACCGGAGATTTCCGGAATGGACATAATCCGCGATCTCAAGAAGGATCTCGAGTTACGCTCAATACCCGTCATTGCCATAACGGCCTTTGCCATGTCCGATGATGAGCGCAGGATCCGCGAAACCGGGTGCGATGGGTATATATCAAAGCCGATAGACGTTTCTGGTTTTTTGGAGACGGTAAAGCGTGTTCTGGAGAGGCCGCACTAAAAAGCCGGCGTCTCTTTTCAGAGATGCCGGCTTTTATGAAGCGAGCGAGCTCTCTTACTTCATCTTCGTTTCACGAAACAGGACGTGCTTCCGCACAACCGGATCGTATTTGCGAAATTGAAGCTTTTCCGTGATATTGCGAGGATTCTTCTTGGCAATGTAGAAGTACCCGGTATCTGCGGTGCTCTCAAGCTTGATCTGAATAGTGGTCGGCTTCGCCATAACCCGAATTCCTGAACCCGAAATATTACCCGAGCGGCGGAGCATACAGATAATATTGGGAGAGTCAAGAGAAAGAGGTTGGGGACATAACAGGCGTCCATCCGCACTAGCCTTGTCAGTGATAAGACAAGGGTGGAGGTGGCATCATGATTGCAGCCGTTATATCCTTGTATAAGGCACTGTTATGAATAAGGTCTTTAGCAACAAGAATATCGCCGTAACGTCCACCATGACCTTCCGGAGGGCACAGGGACCGAAGAGACTCTCGTCCCTCACGGTCTGTTAGGCCAACCGTACGCCAGCGCGCCGCTATAGCGGTAGTGGCATCAATGTTACCGCCAAGAGTTTGTAATGGCTGGATATTGCCAAATCTAAGAGTTGATGTGCACAGCGTTGGCATAACCCCAAGTTTATTAAGGGAGTATCCGGCAGGGGTATGGAGCCGGGACCATGTCAGCGTTAGCTCTCCATTGTTGGGAAGGCGGATTATAGTCTGTACTGTGCCTTTCCCGTATGTTGATGTGCCAACAACGAGTGCTCTCCCCTTGTCTTGCAGTGCAGCACCCAGTATTTCTGCGGCCGATGCGGATCTTTCATCCAGTAGAACAACGATGGGGCGCCCGTCCATAATATCGCGGCCGTCGGTGCTATAGCGTTGTACGGATTCAGGGTGGCGTCCAAGAGTGGAGAGCAGACGTCCTGAAGAAACAAAGAGCCCAGCACATTCTACCGCCTGATCCAGAAGGCCGCCTGGATTGCCGCGTAAATCAAGGATTAGCCCTTTTAATAATCCTTTGTTTTTCCTTTTAGCCTCATGGATAAAGCCCGCCAACTTTTCGGCCGTATCTTGACTGAAGTAGCGAATGTGAATGATTGGAACAGCGTCTTCAGCAAGCTGGGCATCTACGGTTTGAACGGCAGCCAGCCCCGGTTTGATATTGATGTCACGGCTAAGGCCGTTTCTTTCGACTTTCAGGCGTACTGGTGACCTTACAAGACCACGAATATAGCGAGCGATATGTTCTTGATTTCCTTTTATATCCGACAGGTCTGTGTTCCCGATCCTTGTAATCTGGTCTCCTTTCAGGAGGCCAGATAATTCTGCTGGCGTATCGGGTTGGACGTCGAGTACCAGCAAATGATCACCCATAATTTGATAGCGCATACCAATGC
Organism: Haematospirillum jordaniae; assembly: GCF_001611975.1. Classification (GTDB taxonomy): domain Bacteria; phylum Pseudomonadota; class Alphaproteobacteria; order Rhodospirillales; family Rhodospirillaceae; genus Haematospirillum; species Haematospirillum jordaniae. The sequence goes on along the minus strand of NZ_CP014525.1, from coordinate 1,951,209 downwards.
CGCCATAGCCGCTGCGATTGGCTCTTTGTTCAGCAGCTTCTTCCGGGCTGGCGTACCGTGAGAATGGGTCGAGATGTGAAAGGATAGCACCAAACAAGGCTCGGTAGAGAGGCTCTGGCTTTGTCATCTGGATATGAGGAGAGATTTGCCCTGCATGCGCGATAACGTTGACAACAAGATGCCCCCATGCGGTTGGGTCTTTTTGCGTGGGCATAGCAAATGCACCGATCGGTGTATCTTTCTGGTGCAGATGGAGCCAGTTGTTCTCGGCACGTAGTTTCAGATCGTGGTCCATGGCGATGACACCATGGAGCCCATCTTGGGCTATCGTATTGATCTCGGCTGGCTCTAGAGAGCGTGCTGCAATCACGTCCAAGCCATAGGATATAACCCGGACCATGTCTTCTTGGTCATGCCCCTCGACGGGGGGCTGACCTTCCAAAGATACAGGTGATGCATAACAGGTCACCGAGATCTGGGTCAGCACCATGACTATTCCCAGAATCCAAGCCAGCTTGCTTGGTGTCCGCGACCGACAGTGCATTGTGACTGGCATAGGGTAAGTCTGTTCCAACTGTTCACCGGTGCGCTTGGTCATTCAAAATTTCTGAAAGCCAAGCGTTCTTATTATGATCGCAGAAGGAAACACCAAACAAGCGCAGATACCGCTATTTCCTCTTTCCTGGTTTCCTTTTTGTTGACGACGCGGGGTAGGCAACCTGTAAATCCTGCGGTGCTTGTCTGGACCCAACCTTGCGCCGATTGCCTTTGAAAGGTTTTGGTCCCCGGCGCGTTTGCGTGTTGGTATTGTCACGTTGTAAGTGCTGAGAGTCTCTTCCTTGGCGGACAATCTCAAAAATCAATGAGCCAGTCAGAGGATCGGCTTTTGCAAGAGTGACCAAGATACGATCGCCCAACGTGTACGACACTCTGCCGCTTTGCCCGGACAGGCGATGTGCTCCTTCGTCGTAATGGTAAAAATCATCTTGCAGTGTGGATATTGGTATCAGCCCGTTGGCACCTGTTTCATCCAGCTCGACAAAAAGGCCGAAACGATTGACGCTGGCAACGCGTCCTGCAAAGCGGGCCCCGACCTTTGATGCCATGAAATGAGCCGTATACCGGTCTATGACATCACGTTCAGCCTGTGCAGCACGCCGCTCCGTAGACGAAATATGCTCACCTGCCTGGGGAAAGGATGCAGCCTGTTCTTCCGGTAGATATTCGTTCCGTGTTCCCAGCCCCAGTCCTGATATCAGGGCCCTGTGTACCAAAAGATCCGCATAGCGCCGAATGGGGGAGGTAAAGTGCGCATAATGACGCAAGCCCAGGCCAAAATGCCCTCGGTTTTCAGGCGTATAGATAGCCTGTGACTGGCTGCGTAGAACGACCGAGTGTACCAGGTGCTCATAGGCCGTATCTTTGACCCGTTCCAAAATATGATTGAAGTTGCGGGGTGTCAGGGCACCGGTCGCCAGATTCAGACCAATTGTACGCAGAAACGTACGCAGGTTTTCTAGACGTTCCATCGGGGGCTCGTCGTGCACCCTGTACATACAGGGGGCTTCCAGCGATTCCAGTGTTTCTGCGGCACAAACATTGGCTGCAACCATCAGCTCCTCAACCAAGCGATGGCTGTCACTCTGGATGCGTGGCTGGATTGCGGTAACAGCCCCGGTATCATCGACCAGGATCTTTCTCTCCGGGATCGTGATCTCCAAGGCACCGCGATGTTCTCTGTGGGAGCGAAGAGCCTTGAAGCAACCGTACAGAGGCTTCAGGACATCTTCGTCAAGCGGTGACGTTGTTTCATCCATAATGCCATCGAAAGCATTCTGAACTTGGGTATAGGTCAAACGAGCCTTGGATTTCATCAAGCCACGGATGAATGTATGCCTGATTTTCTTGCCTTTGGCATCAAACCACATGTGAACTGCTACGCAGGGTCGCTCTTCATTCGGGCGGAGTGAGCACCATCCGTTCGAGAGAGCCTCTGGCAGCATGGGAACAACTCGGTCAGGAAAGTAGACCGAATTGCCGCGTTCATACGCTGTCTTGTCCAAGGGGGTACCGGGACGCACATAGTAAGACACGTCAGCAATGGCAACCAGCGCATGCCATCCGCCATCCTCTGTTGGTTCTGCCCATACCGCGTCATCAAAGTCCCGGGCGTCTTCGCCGTCAATCGTTACCAAAGGAACAGACCGTAGATCTGTACGCTTTCCTAGGGGGGCTTTCTTGGCCTTGGCTGCTTGCTCCAAGGCATCTGCAGGGAATTCTACGGGGATACCATGGGCATGAATGGCAATCAGGCTGACAGCCCCGGGGCTGTTCATGGAGCCAAGCCTGTCCAGAACCTTCGCTTGTCGCAGACCGGAACGCCGTCCGGAGAGAATCTCCGCTTCAACCAGCTCCCCCACATGGGCTCCGGCAGCATCACCTCTGGCAATCACATAGCCTTGGCGGTCCCGACGATCTGTGGGGCGCAAGAGCAAGCCATTAACCCCGGCTTCCAGAATACCCAGAACCCGCGCGGGCGTTTCAACAAGCTTCTGGATGACGTGGCCGTTGTAATTTCCGTTGCGTCCCGGTGTCAGCTTGCACAGCACATGGTCCCCGACTCCGACCGTTGGCAGGCCGCGGCGTGTTGCCGTGACAAAAACCCGGGGAGGTGATCCTTCCTGTTCCCACGTTAAAGGCCGCCCCACCAGTTCCCCCTCGGAATCCGTCCCGGTTATCTGAATTGCGACCATCTGAGGCAGACGTTCCGGATACTGGGGGCGGTGTTTGTGGCGCCGCTGGATTTGTCCCTCTTTCTCTAGCCCTTTGATAATTTGTTGTAGAAGAGGGCGTTGCTCTGCCGTCAGGTTGAAGGCCCTAGCCAGTTCGCGTTTACTGATCCGGCCCGGATTTCCCTGAATAAAGTCGAGCACATCCTTGCGGGTGGGAACAGGGACATGTTTTGGATTTTTCTTTGCCAAAATCAGGGCCTCCTGCACTCAGGAGACATCATCGTCATCGGTTTTCTTCTTGCTGCGGGATCGTGGTGCAGGCTTGCTTGCTGTCTTCTCTTTCTTGTCAGACGGCTTAGTAGCTGCTTTCTTGCTTTTTGTTTTGGTAGTGGTCGCTTTGCCAGCCTTTGGATTTTTTTCAGCCTTGGCCGCCAGCCATTCCAAGGCTTGCTCCAGTGTTACTGTTTCAGGATCGGTACCCTTCGGAATATTGGCTCGTATGCTGCCATGTTCCACGTATGGGCCATAGCGCCCTGAAAGGAGCTGCACGCTCTTTCCGTCATCGGGATGGGTGCCCAGTTCTTTGCCGGCTGCCTTGGGTGCACGTGTCTTTGCCGATGCCAGAAGATCTACGGCACGGTTGATGCCTATATCTAGGACATTGTCTTGGCGCAGGTTGACGTACTTGCCGTCGTGCACAATGTACGGACCAAAGCGGCCAATGCCAGCCAGAATGGGTAGACCGGATTCAGGGTGCTGACCAACTGTTCTTGGCAGGGAGAGGAGAGACAGTGCACGCTCCAGATCTATGGCCTGAGGATCTATATCTTTTGGCAAACCGGCTCGTTTGGGTTTGGTCTTTGCCTTGCCTTCCCCGGTTGCCTCCCCCAGCTGCACGTACCAACCATATGGCCCCTTGCGTACCACAACGGCCAAGCTGGTTTCTGGGTCTGTCCCCAATTCACGGTCCCCTGCGCCTGCATCTTCGGCATTTCCGCCCAAGGGGCGGGTATAGCGACATTCGGGGTACGTCGAGCATCCGATGAAGGCCCCGGTCTTTCCAAGTTTTAGCGAAAGGCGACCGGTTTGGCAGGACGGGCAGAGGCGGGGATCGGATCCATCTTCCTTTTCAGGGAACAGATGCACGCCAAGGTCAGCGTCTAGGGCATCAAGCACCTCGCTGATTCTCAGGTTTTTGGTCCCGGATATGGCCTGTGTAAAATCCTGCCAGAAATTGCGGAGCACATCTTTCCAGTTTACTGCGCCAGCTGATATTTCATCCAGCTGATTTTCAAGGGTAGCCGTGAAATTATATTCCACATAGCGGCGGAAGAAGCTTTCAAGGAATGCCGTGACAATACGCCCCCGATCTTCGGGGATGAATTTGCGTTGCTCCAGTCTAACATAGCTTCGATCCTGCAGGACGTGGAGAATCGAGGCATAGGTCGAGGGGCGCCCAATGCCCAGCTCTTCCATCTTTTTAACCAGACTAGCCTCAGAATAGCGGGGCGGAGGCTGGGTAAAGTGCTGATCGGTCCGTGCGTCGGACAGCGTTGTTGTTTCTCCTTCATGCAGGGGGGGAAGTATACGTTCCTTGTCTTCGTCATCCTGACCCGATATATCATCAAGATCTTCCCGGTACAGGGTCAGGAAGCCTTCGAAGACAACGGTTGACCCATTTGCACGAAGTACTGTTTTCCGATCCCGGGTCGACAGATTTACGCCGGTCTGGTCAAGCAGGGCACTTTCCATCTGGCTGGCAACGGTACGTTTCCAGACAAGCTCATACAGTTTGAACTGATCATCATCCAAGGAGTCGCGAACATCTGCCGGACGTAGAAAAACATTGGTCGGGCGAATGGCTTCGTGCGCTTCTTGGGCATTCTTCTGTTTTGTCTTGTAAACCCGGGGCGTTGATGGAAGCAGTTTGCTGCCCCATCCCTGTTCAATCAAGGTGCGGATGTCATTGACAGCTTCCGGTGTTATGGAAACAGCATCTGTACGCATATAGGTGATCAGACCAACGGTTTCACCGCGGATTGTTACACCTTCATACAGCCTTTGTGCTGTCTGCATCGTCCGGGTGGCGGAAAAGTACAGTTTCCGCGCGGCTTCCTGTTGTAATGTTGACGTCGTGAATGGCGGCGCAGGGTGGCGTTTGGCCTGCTTGCGTTCCAGAGACGAAACGGTAAAGGCACCAGCCTTGACGGCAACAAGGGCCCTTTCAGCAGAGGAGGCATCGGACAGCGAGAACTTTTCAAGTTTCTGGCCATCTAGGTGCGTTAGGCGCGCTGTAAAAGGCTTGTCCATGGCCGAGCGCATGTCAGCCGTAATTGTCCAGTATTCTTCGGAACGGAACCGCTCAATCTCTGATTCACGCTCACAGATCAGGCGCAGGGCAACGGATTGTACCCGGCCGGCAGAGCGTGACCCGGGCAGCTTCCGCCACAGCACCGGCGATAAGGTGAACCCAACAAGATAGTCCAAGGCTCTTCTGGCCATATAGGCATCAACCAGAGGCTGGTCTATGTCGCGGGGGTTATTGATAGCCTCTGTCACCGCGGTTTTGGTAATGGCGTTAAAGGTTACACGTTTGACATCCACCCCCTTCAGGGCGCGCCGACGGGACAGTTCCTCCAACACATGCCAAGCAATCGCTTCTCCTTCACGATCCGGGTCAGAAGCCAGAAAAACCCGCTCGGCATTCTTGACCGCCTGAACGATCTCGCGAATGTGTTTTTCCGATCGACTGTCTGTATCCCAGTCCATTGCAAAGTCTTCATCCGGTCGGACGGATCCGTCTTTTGGCGGCAGGTCGCGCACATGGCCGAAGGATGCAAGAACGGTGTAATCCTTGCCCAGATACTTGTTGATGGTTTTGGCCTTGGCCGGCGACTCGACAATGACAACGTTCATGGGATATCCGGGCACACTTCTTTCCTGATTACAGAGTGGTGTCGTCCCACGATAATCCTTCTGTTCCAGAGAATTATGCAAGCATTGACACGCGACCTCCGGGGTGCCGTTCAAGGCGCCCCGCCAACTCCAGCTCCAAGAGAACCATGGAGACGACAGCCGGAGACAATTGGCATTGCCGGATGATTTCGTCAACAGTCACAGCAGCAGGTGACAGCAAACCGCCAATAATCTTCCTGGCCTCTGCCAAGGTACTTTCATTGAAGTGCGACGGTTTTCCCTTGGAAAAATTAGTGTATACGGGCTCACAGAGGGGTGCGTGCCCGGCATTGCCCAACGCGAAAAGAATGTCATCCGCACTTCTTACCAGTGTTGCACCATCCCGTATCAAATTGTTGGGGCCTTCACTGCGGGGGTCCAAGGGTGAGCCCGGTACGGCAAAAACATCTCGCCCTTGTTCAGCGGCCATACGTGCTGTGATCAACGAGCCGGATCGGGCTGTTGCCTCCATCACGACCAAGCCGCGTGACAGACCGGATATGATACGGTTACGCCGTGGAAAATGGCGGGCTTGTGGCTCACTCAGAGGAGGCATTTCAGAAACAATGGCGCCTGTAGCCCGAATTTTATCATACAGATCTTTGTTCTCGGGCGGATAGATCACATCGGGGCCGCCAGCCATCACAGCAATGGTTCCTGTTTGTAGGGACCCTTCGTGTGCCGATGTATCAATGCCGCGAGCCAGTCCGGAGACAACGGTCATCCCTGCCTGCCCAAGATCCATGGCCAACCGCCAAGCGAGTTGGCGTGCGCCTGCCGATGCATTTCGTGCCCCGACAATGGATACGCAGGGGTTTTTTAGGACTGACTCATTGCCCATGATATAAATGCAGGGTGGTGCATCATCGATTGCAGACAAAAGGGTAGGGTAGCCTGGTTCAATGGCGCAAAGCAGCTGTGCTCCCATTGCTTCGGCTGTCATTAGTTCACGCTCAGCTATACTCGCGGAGCATATCTTGATGGGTTTGCCCCGTCCTCCACGGCGAGCCAGTTCCGGTAAGGCATTTAAAGCATCCCGGGGTGTCCCAAATCGGTCAAGAAGCTTGAAAAATGTAATGGGACCAACATTCTCACTACGGATCAGGCGAAGCCAGTTAATCTTGTCGGAATGAGACAGGGTGGAGGCGGGGCGAGAGAAAAGCGACGTCATCATGATGATATATTATCAATTCATGGTTATATATCAAGGTGATGATTGACCTTCCGATACTCTTCATCATTAATTAGCGAGCATTGATGTGAATCTTTCTGCTCAGCAGGGTGATATGCGTCCAGTTACAATTTTGTATACAGGTGGTACCATTGGAATGGAGCTTGGTGAGAAGGGGTGGCGTCCTGCTGCTTCCTTTGCCTCGCTCCTTGATCATATGCTGCCTGGTTGTGTTGATAGCCGGGATATGGTGCTGGAATATGTCCCCGCTGTTGACAGCGCCCATGTTGATCCTGCTCTTTGGTACAGGATCGGACATGAGTGTGTGCGTGCAACATCATCTGGCCATGGTGTTGTTGTCGTGCATGGTACTGATACATTATCTTGGACAGCCGCAAGCCTTGCCTTGCAGCAGGTTGCACGTGGAGCGCCTGTTGTTCTGACAGGCTCCATGATCCCTCTGGTTGGTCATGACAGTGATGGTATCCGGAATCTGGAACAGGCACTTTCTGTTGCGAGAGACCCAGATACTCATGGCGTTCTCGTTTGCTTTGGAGGCCGCATTATCCCTGCTGTACGCAGTCGTAAAATATCTACATCAACTCCTGATGCATTTCGTGATGTGTTATCGTTGGGGGGTGTTGATGCTCCATGGCCAATTCCAAGTAACGAAGAGCTTGCTCTTGGTCCTCCACGGCCATTACCGGCTGTTGTGGATATTGGTCTTGTTGCCTGTTATCCGGGGCTTTCTGCCGGGTTCTTGGCCGGATTGACGGCATGGCAGCCAAGTGGCTTGGTTCTGGAATGCTTTGGCAACGGTACAGCCCCTTTTGTAGAGGGAGCCTTACAGCAGGTCCTATCCGATCTGGTGCGTCATGGAACATTGGTCGTTGCTGTCAGTCAATGCTTAGGCGGAGCTATCGATCTGGATCATTACGAGGCAGGTGCGGCGTTACGTGATGCAGGTGTCCTTGCAGGGCGTGGCCTGACACGGGAAACGGCTTTTGCCAAGCTACACCTTATCTTGTCTCATGGCCTGCGTGGCCAAAGCGCCGTAGATATGTTCTTCCGTGATTTTTGTGGAGAGACACGGATCTGCTAGATTATTGCGCCTTCCCCAGTCTTATCTTTGACTCTGTGCCTTGAAAGAGCCGTCTTATGTTTTCATGATGGCGTACGAAGGCAAGGATAGCCAAGCCGGCAAACGCTGCAGCATGGGCTGGAGAAGCCAGAAACCATGCTGAAACCGGGGCTGTGCCTAAGGCCATCAAGGCAGAGAGAGAGGAGTAGCGGGTCAAAACTGCCATCAGGAACCAGATGCCGCATGCTATGGCCCCAACGGGCCAGGCTGTCAGGAACAGAACGCCCAGCGTGGTGGCAACTCCTTTGCCTCCCTTGAAGCGAAGCCAGATCGGGAAGTTATGGCCCAGAACGGCGGCGCATCCGGCGAGAAGACTGCCAGATGTGTCAACCAGTATCACGGCCAGCGCGGCTGCAATGCCTCCCTTGCCCGCATCCATGACCAAGGTTGCCAGCGCCAGATCCTTGCGACCTGTACGCAGGACATTGGTGGCGCCGATGTTTCCCGATCCGATGGATCGAAGGTCGTACCCAAACGGTTTTGTCAACACAACGCCGAACGGTATGCTGCCAAAAAGGTATCCAAAAACAGTGCACAAAAGCAGGGTAATCTCTGCAGGCACCTCAGGTACCGTGAACATAAATTGTTTTCCCGTCAACGATGGTACGCAACACCCGCCCTTGTAAGAGATGTCCGTCAAAAGGCGAGTTTCTGGAGCCTGAGCAAGATCTGCTTGCACTGTACTTCCAAGGCTTGTCCAGATCTACCACAATCAGATCAGCAGGGTATCCCGCTGCCAGTTTTCCGGCTTTGAGACCAAGTATGCGTGCTGGATTGAGGCTGAGAAGAGCAAGAGCCCGCAATATGGGCATGCTACCATCGTGGATCATACCCAGCGTCAGGGGCAAAAGCGTTTCCAGCCCAAGGCCTCCGCAGGCCGCCCGCGCAAAGGGAACATCTTTTGTGTCACTATTCTGTGGCGCGTGATCCGAAACGATGGCGTCAATGGTACCATCCAGCAATCCGTCAATGACAGCTTTTCTATCGCTCTCGGATCGTAGCGGTGGGCTTAGTTTTGCCGATGTGTTGTAGCCAGATATGGCCAGTTCATTCAGCGTAAAATAAGGAGGGGCTGTGTCGCATGTGACAGAAAGTCCCTTTGCTTTTGCTTGGCGTATGGCCTCGACGCTGTCTGCTGTTGAGATGAGAGATGCGTGATAGCGGGCCCCCGTCATTGCGACAAGACGCAGATCTCGCTCGAGAAGAATGACTTCAGCCTCGGGTGGCATGCCGGAAAGCCCCATGCGAGTTGCCAGTTCTCCACTGGTCGCAACACCCTTTGCCAATGATGGCTCTTCCGGTCTCTGGATCAATAGAAGCCCATGCATGGATGTATACTGCATGATCCGTCTTAGTACGCCTGCATTTGATACAGCGTGCTCTCCCTCGGTAAAAGCGATGGCACCTGCTGCGGACATAAGGCCATACTCAACCAGATCTGTTCCTTTTGCCCCGGCTGTGGCCGTTGCATAGGGATAAATTTTCACGGCTGAATCTGTACGTGCCTTGTTCAGAACAAAAGCAAGGGCTGCTTCGTTGTCAACCAGAGGATCCGTTCCGGGAAGGCCTGCGACTGAGGTTACGCCGCCCGATGCAGCCAGTAATCCGGTCGTGTGCAGTGTTTCTTTGTGCGCAAATCCCGGTTCGCGCAAATGGGTTCGCATGTCAACCAAACCCGGTGCAAGCGCCATGTTTCTGCAGTCAATTTTATTGTCTGCATGCGCTGTACCGGACATCTGCAGGTGTGGCCCGCAATCAAGGATACAAGACCCTTCAACCAGAAGTCCGCCCGGCGCATCCAGATCAAGGGATGGATCCAGAAGGCGAGCATTGAAATAGTGCGTGCGATGCATGGACGTTTCTGTTCCCGGGGTGGCTTACAAGCCATTGTTTTCGGCATTGCGGATCAGGATATCCAGAATGGCCATACGGGCCGCAATGCTCATTTCAACCTGTTGACGAATTAATGAACGATCAAGATCGTCAGCGACATCTGAGTCAATTTCGATACCCCGGTTGATGGGGCCCGGGTGCATGACAAGCGCATCGGGTTTGGCCAAGGCAAGTTTGTCGCGGTTCAGACCAAAGAAGTGAGCGTATTCACGGGCAGAAGGAATGCAGCAATCACCAAGGCGCTCATTCTGTACGCGGAGCATCATGATGATGTCAGCGCCCCGTATGCCTTCACGCATGTCGGTAAAGGGAGTTACGCCCATACATTCAATATGCGAAGGCAGCAATGGGCGTGGCGCAACAACCCGGATATTAACCCCCATGGTGCTCAAAAGATGAATATTGGACCGTGCAACCCGGGAATGGGCAAGGTCTCCGCAAATGGCGACCTCCAATCCTGCCAGCCGCCCTTTGTTTCGTCGTATGGTCAGGGCATCGACAATGGCTTGTGTGGGATGCTCGTGTAGGCCGTCGCCAGCATTGATGACGGCACACTGTACATGCTTGGACAGTAGCTGTGCGGCGCCTGAATCATGGTGGCGAACAACCAGTATATCCAGCTTCATTGCGTTCAGGGTTACGGCCATATCAACAAGGGTCTCACCTTTGCAGATAGAGGATCCTGCCGACGTCATGTTAATGACGTTGGCCCCCATCTTGAGTCCGGCAAGCTCGAAAGAAGCCCGTGTGCGGGTTGATGCTTCCATGAACAGGTTAACCTGCGTCCGTCCTGTCAGGCGATTGGACGCATACCGGGGTTGGCGATTCCTGTCAGCATAACTATCTGCGAGATCGAGAAATTCTTCAATCTCGTGAGGGTATAACCCCTCCATGCCAAGAAAATGCCGATGAGAGTATGCTGGGTTCTTCATGGGGGCGAAATATGAGGTTAAAACATCATTCCGGCAAGGGGAGAATGGTGTGCGTCGGGGCAATATTTATGACGGTCCTACATGTTGTGCGAGGAAGTCATGTATCGATCATGGGCAGATTTATTTGTCTGCAAAAGCAATGGCATCAAGGAATCCCTGAAGAATCCATGATGCTGCGTTTCTATCCACGGTTTTCATTCTTTTTTTGCGGGACATGTCCAGCTCATCAATCATGACGCGTTCTACGGCTGCGGTTGACAAACGCTCATCCCAGAATGCGATCGGAAGCTGGGATATTGGCTGTTCCAGCGCTCTGATGTTGTCAGCAAATGTTCTTGTCGACTGGCAGCGGCGTCCTTCTGTTCCATCCATTTCTACCGGAAGCCCAAGGACCAAGCCGGCTATTTCGTACTCTGCAACCAGCTCGGACAGTAGGTTAATGTCCTTTGTGAATTTGGTGCGCCGGATTGTTGTGAGCGGAGTAGCGGTGATCAGCAGAGGGTCTGACAGGGCGATGCCTATGGTCTTGGTGCCAAGGTCCAGTCCAGCCAGCCTGCCGGCGAGGGGTAGGGCGTGTTTCATCTGCAAGGGTGAAAGCCCTGTCACGGGAAGCGGTGCGGGGTTATTGCAGTCAGTCATGACGAGTGATACCTTCCGGCGATTTTACGCGTGTACAGACCCGGATCGGCGCGTACTGTGTGCCGACGGGGATGCTCCCAAGACTTACTCCCGCCAGGAGACTTTTTTCAATGTCGCTCGACAAAGATATCGTCCGGAACGTTGCGTTCCTAGCCCGTATTGAGGTGCCCGAAGACAGGCTTGATCCTCTGGCCAGCCAGCTTTCCGGTATTCTTGACTGGGTTGAACAGCTTGCTGACGTCAATACCGAAGGAACAGAGCCTATGACCAGTGTGACGGATGCGGTTCTGCGCTGGCGGAATGATATCGTCTCTGATGGCGGTATGTGTGATTCTATTCTGGCCAATGCGCCGGAAGCCATTGATGGTTTTTTTGCCGTGCCGAAGGTGGTGGAATAAATGTCTGTTCTTGACCTGACTCTGGCCCAGGCCCGTGATGCCCTGCGCTCTCATACGCTTTCAGCTGTTGAGCTGGTTGATGCCTATATTGGTGTCATGGAGCAGAAGCGCCCGCTGAATGCCTTTATTACTGAAACAGCGGAGCAGGCGCGCCAACAGGCTGTGGAAGCTGATGCTGCCTTGGCAGCAGGAAGCGCAGGGCCGATGATGGGCATTCCCGTTGGACTCAAGGACCTGTTCTGTACAGAAGGTGTTCGCACCACGGCTGGAAGCCGAATGCTGGAAGGGTTCATTCCGCCTTATGAAAGCACGATTTCAGCAAATCTGCGAAAGGCTGGTGCTATTTCGTTGGGCAAGCTGAATCTGGATGAATTCGCTATGGGTGGATCCAACCAGACAAGCTGGTTCGGCCCGGCGCGTAACCCGTGGCAACCGCGTGGCCAGGATGTAGACTTGGTGCCCGGCGGATCGTCCGGTGGATCTGCTGCTGCTGTGGCTGCCCGTATGGTGCTTGCTGCAACGGGTACAGATACGGGTGGATCTATCCGGCAACCTGCTGCCTACTGTGGGATTACGGGTTTGAAGCCAACGTACGGGCGTTGCTCCCGGTATGGCACCATTGCCTTTGCAAGTTCTTTGGATCAGGCTGGCCCCATGACGCGTACGGTTCGCGATGCCGCGATTATGCTGGGCGCAATGGCTGGTTTTGATCCTAAAGATTCCACCAGCGCAGATATTCTGGTGCCTGATTTTGAGGCGGCCCTGACCGGTGATATCCGTGGTCTGAAAATTGGCATCCCGGCTGAATATCGCTCAGATGGCTTAGATCCCGAGGTTGCTTCCCTATGGGATAAAGGGGTGTCGTGGCTGAAGGATGCGGGTGCCGAAATTCATGACATAACTTTGCCGCACACCCGGTATGCCCTCGCAACGTATTATATCGTTGCGCCAGCTGAAGCATCCTCGAACTTGGCTCGCTACGATGGTTTGCGCTTCGGGATGAGGGTAGAAGGGAAATCCTTGGACGAGATGTATGCCAAAACCCGGGCAGCAGGGTTTGGTGAAGAGGTCCAGCGGCGTATCCTGATGGGGACCTATGTCTTGTCTGCCGGATACTATGATGCCTATTACCTTAAAGCCCAGAAAGTGCGGTCCTGTATTGCGCGGGATTTTCGTGATGCCTTCCGGTCTGTTGATGCGATCTTGACGCCAACTGCCCCGACCGCAGCTTTCGCGTTGGGTGCAAAAATGGATGATCCTATCGCAATGTATTTGAATGATATTTTTACAGTTCCTGCCTCATTGGCTGGTTTGCCCGGCTTATCTGTGCCTGCGGGATTGAATGCATCGGGTCTACCGCTTGGGCTTCAGATCATCGGTCGTCCTTTTGATGAGGAAACTGTTCTGCGAGCCGGGGATGTTCTGGAAAAGGCCGCCAGTTTTCCGGGTGTTCCGGCTTTGGTAAAGGGATAAGGCGCGATGAGCTATCATATCAAAGGTGAAACCGGGGACTGGGAACTGGTTATCGGGCTTGAGGTTCATGCCCAGGTTATCTCTCAATCCAAGTTGTTTTCGGGTGCCGCAACAACGTTCGGAGCGGAGCCGAATACGCAGGTTTCGTTTATTGATGCCGGCTTTCCCGGCATGCTGCCGGTTATCAATGGCGTGTGCGTGGAGCAGGCTGTTCGTACGGGGTTGGGGCTGAAAGCGCAGATTAACAAACGCAGTGTTTTTGCGCGCAAGAATTATTTTTATGCTGATTTACCCCAAGGGTATCAGATCAGCCAGTATGATCAGCCCATTGTTGGCGAGGGGCAGATCGTGCTGGATTTGCCCGATGGATCAAGCCGTACGGTTGGTATCGAGCGCCTGCATCTTGAGCAGGATGCAGGGAAATCCGTTCATGACCAGCACCCTGCAAAGTCTTTGATTGACTTGAATCGTTCCGGGGTTGCGCTGATGGAAATTGTTTCCAAGCCAGATATGCGGACGCCGGAAGAAGCCGGGGCATACTTGCGTAAGCTGAGATCCATTCTGCGTTACTTGGAAACATGTGATGGAAACATGGAGGAAGGCTCCATGCGTTGCGATGTCAACGTATCGGTCCGCAAAGCTGGAGAGCCATATCGGACACGTTGCGAGATCAAGAACGTCAATTCCGTTCGCTTTGTTATGCAGGCCATTGAATATGAAGCCCGCCGCCATGTTGAAGTGTATGAAAACGGTGGCCAGATTGTTCAGGAGACACGCCTGTTTGACTCCTCGCGTGGTGAGACACGGTCGATGCGGTCCAAGGAACATGCCCATGATTACCGTTATTTTCCTGACCCGGATCTTTTGCCCTTGGAGTTTGATGATGCGTTTGTTGAGCGCATCAAGGCAACGTTGCCCGAGCTTCCTGATGATAAAAAAGCGCGGTTTGTATCTTCCTATAGTCTGACACCTTATGATGCAGGTGTTCTGGTTATGGAGAAGGAAACCGCGGCTTATTTCGAGGAGGCAGCGGAAGGGCGTGATGGAAAGCAGGTTGCAAACTGGTTGATTACAACGCTCTTTGGTGGCCTGAACAAAAAGGGGCTTTCCATTTCACAAAGCCCGGTCAGTCCATCGCAGCTTGGTCAATTGGTGGATCTGGTAAAAGACAACACCATATCCGGTCGGCTGGCGAAAGATGTTTTTGAAATCATGATGGAGGAGGGAAAGGATCCTGCTCTTATCGTGGAAGAGCGGGGTATGAAACAGGTTACGGACAGTAGCGCGATTGAAGCTGCATGTGACGCTGTTATTGCAGCCAATCCTGAGAAAGCCCAAGAAGTGCGGGATGGTAAAGAGAAGCTGGTTGCTTGGTTTATCGGACAAGTCATGAAGGCAACCCAGGGCAAAGCTAATCCTGGTATGTTGCAGGACGTTCTCAAGAAAAAGCTTCTTGGTTAGAAAGCTGTAACTTTCTCTATGCCGGATAAAAAAGAAGGCCCCGATTTATTCGGGGCCTTTCAAACTATTGCGTATAAACCTTACCCGGCAGCAGGCTTGCTGGCCAAGGACCGATTATTCGCATGTTGATGAGCATCCCCGGCACGGTGACCCTTGACGCCATAGTACAGAATATAGGTGTAGCATACGAGCGGAACAAAGAAGGCAGCCAGAAGTCCAACTTGATCAGCAACAAAGCCATGGATCAGGGGCACAATAGCTCCGCCGACAATGGCCATACACAGAATGCCTGATGCCTTGCTGGTATGATGACCAAGCCCCCTGACCGACAGGGTAAAAATGGTCGGGAACATGATAGAGTTGAACAGGCCAACGGCTATCAAGGACCACATGGCAATATGGCCACCGGATAGGATAGCTGTAATGATCAACCCTATAGCAATGGTGCAGTTGAAGGACAGAAATGCTCCGGGATTGACATAGCGCATGATGGCTGCCCCAACAAAGCGACCAACCATCGCGCCGCCCCAGTACAGGGACAGGTAAAAACCGGCCTCGGCTTCCGGAAGGCCTGCGATCTCTGGCATTGCCAGTAGATTAATCAGAAAGCTGCCAATTGCTACTTCTGCGCCGACGTACATGAAGATACCGATGGTACCAAGTACCAAGTGGCGATGGGACCAGATGCTGCCATGGCTCTTTGCATCAGTGCTCTTGTCCAGATCAATGACAGAATTGGTATTCCTGATATCTGGCAACTTGATGAACATCAAAGCGAGCGCATTGGCGATCAGAATCCCCGCCAGCCACATGTACGGACCTTGCACAGAAGCAGCTTCTTTTGCCCGATATGCAGCCTGCTCTACCTCTGACATGCCTGCCAGTTCGCTGGCTGACAAGACAACCGTACTCAGGATGAATAAGGATCCGATGTACGGAGCAATTGTTGTGCCGACGGAGTTAAAGGCCTGCACGACCGCGAGGCGGCTGGATGCCGTTTCCTGCTTGCCAAGAATGCTGACATAAGGGTTCATGCAAACTTGGATCAGGGTAATGCCAGACGCCAAGATAAACAGTGCACCCAGAAAAAGCGGGTAGGACCGTTCGCTGGCCGCGGGCCAGAAGGCCATGCACCCGGCAGCCGTTACCAAGAATCCCACAACGAGTCCACGTTTGTAGCCGATCCGTTCAGCCAGCATGCCCGAAGGCAAGGACACGAAAAAATAAGCGGTAAAAAAGCAGAACTGGACCAGTGCTGCCTCGGCATAGCTGAGTGTAAAAACAGCTTTCAGATGAGGTACAAGCACGTCGTTCAGGCATGTAATCATGCCAAGGAAAAAGAACGGTGCGGTCAACACGGCCAATGGGCCAAAATAGGAGCGATTTTGATGTGCAGTGGACATCGGAACAGCCTTTGTTCAGCGCTTCTGAAACAAACCGGTTCTTTTGCCGGTTTCCCCAAAACGGGGGTATGCGTGATGTCTTCAGATGCCTGAATTCTTTTGTCCTGACAACCCCCGATTTCCTTCTTTCTCCATTGGGCAGGGGAAAGCCGTCATCATGTTGCGGTTTGAACTCATGTCGCAATGCAAAATTGTACGATGGTACAAATACAAAACGCTCCTTGGTCTTTATCAATCTCAGGTTATCATTTGGTTGATAAAATCACGGGCTACGTCTTCCCAGCGTCGGATTGGTGCCAGCAACAGGCTTTTGTGCATGCTCTGCCATAATGTGTCATCAGACAGCAGGCGGATTGTTGCGTCTGCGAAAGATCGAGGGTTGGCTGTCATTGTGACAAAGCCTGTTTTTTTGTCTGTTATTCTTTCAGGCAGTGCCCCTGTATCATTGACGATAGCTGGAATGCCACAGGCCTGAGACTCGGCAATAGCCAAACAGAAGCTTTCTGGCACCGTTGAGGGGTAACAATGTACCCTCATTGATCTCAGTGCAGATGCCAAGCTATCCCGCGGCAGGGGAGGGTTGAGGAAAACGCCCGCAGTATGTTGCGCTTTTCCAAGAACAGCCTGCGTTTCTTCTGAACCACCTTCTCGTTGGCTCATAATACCTGGTCCCGTAAACAGGTGTAGCTCGGCTGAAGGAATGGCAGGAACAATATACTGCTTCCACATATCAAGCATGGGATCCAGCCCCCGTAGAGGATTGGACAGGAAAACGGCACGCGGTTCGGGGGGAGTGGCTGTATGGGGAGAGGGGTAAAATACGGGATCGACACCATGAGGCATAACAAGCCGTCGCCCCGGGACCCATGCCGGAAGGGTAGAGGCATGGAATTTTGATAAAAACACCATGGCAGGCTTGCGCTTGACAAGAGGCCATAGGTAGCGCGTCTTGAGAAGGTATTGGGCTGGATTGTGGATCCAGAAAGCAACGTGCCTTGCCTTTGGAATAAGGCGAAGCACCGTATGTCCCCGATTGGCAATGTACAAGTCGGCCGATTCTGGGTGGTTCCCGCTGATAGGTTCCCAGTTCACGCCATTATGTAGGACTGAGGTATTTGAGTTTGTCAGGCATGTTACATGATGGCCCAGTCTGGCAAAGGCTTCAGCAAGCCAGACGACACAGCTTTCCGCTCCCCCAAGAGGCCTCTGCTCCAAGCATAATCCGTTAAAAGGAACGCCATCATCAGCAATAATAATTCTCACCGGCCCGCAACTTTCATTGGTGTACAATTGTTATGGATCTGCTAAGGGAGCATAATCGACCTGCATCCGTTTTTCCGGAAAAATATTGAGTGCAATGAAATTTGATCTTCTCGCCCGCTGGTTGCCTATTGTTCGTCGACTCTCTCATGGTGATGGGAGGGTCGGGTTATCTTATGATGACGGCCCTACTCCGGAGGCGACGCCCGGAGTATTGAAGCTTTTGTCGGAGTATAATGCCGGAGCAACCTTCTTTCTATCAGGGTGCCGGACCGTTCAGTACCCTGATCTTGTAGCAGACATTGTACGGGCAGGGCATCCGGTTTATGCTCATGGGTGGGACCATATTCGTCTTGATTATGCCGGTCCTGAACGTCTGAAAGCCGACCTTCTCAGGGGAGAGGAGTTGCTGGCACGTTTCCGTCCGACGCCAGATCCTTATCTTGTCCGTCTCCCTTATGCTGGTGGCTATCGTAATCCAAAAGTCCATCATGCTATTCGCGCGTTCTGGCCTTCTGCCCAGATTGCTCACTGGTCATTGCATGTTGATGATCCCGGCTTGGCACGTCTCTGCAAGACACCTGATGAGGTCCGCCTAGAAGGACAGAAGCGGATTGATGCCGCACTGGATACGGGCAGCTTGGAAGGGGCCGTGATGTTGCTGCACGATATGGCCTTTGATATAGACAGCTCCGTGCGTGCTGAAACATCATTGATTTTGACCGAGCAGTTTTTGAAGGGACTAGCTAAAAGAGGGCTGCGCGCCTGTCCCATGGATATATGTTTAACGCCAAGCATCCTGAATCGTTTCCTCCTGCTATAATCGACGATAGTCTTAACGCGCGTCGATAAGGGGAGATTTTTGTGAGACAAAACAGCGCAGAGTATCCCCAATCCCCGGATCTTATTGTTCTTGTTTTGAATGTGGCCTGGGTTGTATTTGGTGGTTTCGTGATGTTCTTGGGCTGGGTCTTGGCCGCTTGCCTGATGGCCTTGACTATTGTGGGGATTCCTTGGGTCAGGTCTTCCCTCAATATTGCGTTTTATTCGTTATGGCCTTTTGGCCGTATGGCTGTTGACCGCCAAGATTTATACGGGGAACGTGATATCGGGACGGGGGTCTTGGGTCTTCTGGGCAATGTGCTGTGGTTTGTCCTTGCCGGTTGGTGGCTGGCATTGGGTCACATATCATCTGCATTGGCTTGCGCTATTACTCTTATTGGTTTGCCGCTGGCATGGGCGCATTTGAAGTTGGCGTGGATTTCCATCTTCCCTGTAGGAAAAGCTATTGTTGAGATCCCCAAAGGGACGGGGCCGCGTTTGTAGTCAAACCCAAAGAACGTGCTTTTTCGTTTGAGGCCTGCACGCAAGGGAAAGGTCATCATACCGTTAGGAGGAGGGGCCTTTTTGGTTGATGCAGGAGGATCTGTACTTTATTCATTGTTTCTATAGGGTTGGTAGTTTTGAAAGAAAAAGAAAGGTTTCTTGGTATGGCATTGTCGATGATCCGGAAGTTCATGCATATGGAGGCTGCCGGGGGGCTTTGCCTTGTCGGCGCGGCATGTATAGCCCTTCTTTTAGCCAACAGTGCGGGGGCACCCTTTTATCAGGACTTTCTGACGACAAAACTTGCCGTGACCTTCAATGGAGCCGGTATAGACAAGCCCCTGCTGCTTTGGATCAATGATGGGCTTATGGCTGTTTTTTTCCTTTTGGTAGGCCTTGAAATTAAAAGAGAAGTCCTTGAAGGAGAATTATCATCCCGCAAGAAGGCCTTGATGCCTGGCATTGCTGCGCTTGGCGGTATGATAGGGCCTGCTCTTGTCTATATCGCTTTCAATATGGCGTGGCCTGATAGGTTGACAGGGTGGGCTATTCCCGCGGCAACCGATATAGCGTTTGCCTTGGGGGTTATGGCTCTTGCAGGGAAGAGAGTTCCGGCTACGCTCAAGATTTTTCTTTTGGCCTTGGCGGTCATGGATGATCTTGGAGCCATTATTATTATTGCATTCTTCTACACCAGCCACCTTTCCATGCTTTCTCTGGGGCTGGCTGTTATAGCAATCATGGTTTTGTTCAGCCTCAACAAGGCAGGAGTTAATCGAATAACCCCCTATGTTCTTGTTGGTGTTTTTTTGTGGGTTTGTGTGCTGAAGTCCGGCGTTCACGCCACATTGGCGGGTGTTGTTCTTGGGCTGGCTATTCCTTTGTGTGGATCTGGCCAAGCTTCAGAGTCTCCTTTGAAGCATGTCGAGGAAGCGCTTCATCCATGGGTTGCCTTTGGGATTATGCCGATCTTTGCATTTGCTAATGCGGGTGTTTCACTGGCTGGCGTTACATATGATATTGTTTTCAGCACTATTACGCTTGGTATTGGTCTGGGGCTTTTCATTGGAAAGCAGGTTGGTGTTATGACCTTTACTTGGTTTGCGTCAGTTCGTGGCATTGGGGCCTTGCCTAAAGGGGTGTCGTGGGCTCAGTTTTATGGGATGTCTGTTATTACGGGCATTGGTTTTACCATGAGCTTGTTTGTTGGCACGCTTGCATTCCCTTCTGGCCTTCATGATGCTGAAATTCGTCTAGGTGTTCTGGGGGGGTCTTTGCTATCGGCCCTTGTCGGGTTGCTTATCCTTAAGAGAGCGACGCCTGTGGATAAGGCTGAAGAGCTAGCCTAGCTGACGCTTGCGCCTTGGTGCTGCTAGGGATTGTGGCACCAAGAGCTTGTGCAAAAGCACGTTCATTTTAAGGAAGGCGATCATTGTACCGATTATCTTCAGGTATATATTGGGTGATATTAGTTTAAAACTATTTGTAACTCTGTGAGTTTTGATCGATATATTATATCAACATCAGAATAAATGGGCATGGAGCGGATTATGGATTCTGACAAGAGCGATATGAATCCAACGCCTGATGCCGCAGAGGATAATGCCTTCTTTCCCTCTCCCTATTCCCTCGCGCAATTTACCTCTCAGATCTCCAACCTATCTGATGCAGAATATTCAAGCGCATATAAGGGTGGGCGCTGGAAGGTGTTGGTCATTGGCGCGGATGAGCGCTACCTTCTGCTTGATAATGGAACTTTCTTTTCTACGGGAAACCACCCAATAGAAACTCTACTTCCCATGTATCATCTTCATAAGGCTGGGTTTGGTTTCGATTTTTCTACCCTCTCTGGTTATCCGATAAAGTTCGAGTTATGGGCAATGCCCCGTCAGGATACGGAAGTGATGGGGTTATATAAAAAGTATAATGCTGCCATGAAGAGCCCAAGGCGGTTAGGGGATGTTGTGAGGACGGCTCTTGGTCAGAATTCTGATTACATAGGCGTTTTTATACCAGGTGGACATGGTGCCCTGATAGGCTTGCCTGAGAGCTCTGAGATGAGGGCGTTACTGGAATGGGTTGCGGAAAAGAATAAATTCCTGATCTCTATTTGCCACGGGCCTGCAGCTTTTTTGGCTGTTGGCGAAGAGAGTCTTCTTTATAGAGGCAAAAAGATTGTTGCCTTCCCCGATGCAATGGACGCGAAAACACCGGAGATCGGCTATATGCCAGGGCATCTGACATGGAAGTTTGGTGAGAAGCTGAAGCGGCTGGGCTTTGAAATACTCAATAACCAAATTTCCGGGCAAGTCCATAAGGATGGAAAGATCCTTACTGGTGACAGTCCGCTTGCCGGGAACGCATTGGGCAAGATGGCTGCGCAGGAGCTTTTGGCCGAGGTGAATGGTAGGGATTGATTCTGTTAATAATGCGGCCAGATTCCAAGGTTATTTTCTATGATCTTATGGGGCAGGTAAGATTAACCACAAGAGTATGATGCCGATTCTTATAGCGCAGAAGTGTGGGACAAAGCAGCTTCTCTTTTTTCAGAGCCTTATAAATCAAGGCTTTACAGAGCGAATATGGCGGAGCGGGAGGGATTCGAACCCTCGGCACGAGTTACCCCGTGCGACAGTTTAGCAAACTGCTGGTTTCAGCCACTCACCCACCGCTCCTTGAATTCACATGGCGCATGACGCTGAACACGGTGCTTTCTATCGAAATATGAACTAGAGGTCAATATGTTAAAGAAAGATACTGAAATTTTTTCAGGGCTCACGTGTTTCCAAGTCATGCAGATGACCCGCTGTATTATCTTCAAGGCTAAAGTGTTGCGTTAGAAAGCGGACAGCATGTGATAGTCCATGCGTATCAATACCGTGAGGCAATCCTTGGCATGTGACGGTATTCACATCAACGCAGTTCTCCCGCAGAGCCCGTTCAGCAAATGCCATTGCCGGATAGGGGACCACAGAGTCAGCATCGCCATGTACGAGAAGCACGGGGGGGCGCGCAGTGACTTCATCATGAAGCACTTCCGCGCCAACCAAGGCTCCAGAGAAACCAACGACAGCAGCTAAGGACGTGCTTTGTCGCAGTGCCACGTGCATAGCCATCATCGCCCCTTGCGAAAATCCAACCAAGGCAATGCGCTCTAATGGAAGCTGCTCCTTCTCGCTAATACTCTCAATAAAGCTATGTAGGCATGGGGCTGCTGTGCGTGCGCCTTGCAGCAGGCGGGCGTGGATAGGGGACATGATTTCTGGCGCCCGCCGCATCATCTCTGGGTCATAAGAAGCAAGGCTGAACCATTGTCGACCTGCAGGAGACATTTCACAAGGTTCAGGGGCATGTGGAGAGTAGAAGGCCGTTCCGGGCAAGGATTCTGCCATCTGCGGGGCAAGCCCGATAAGATCATGACCATCAGCGCCATATCCGTGCAAGAGAATGACTGCCTGCCGGACAGCGGAGTTGGCGGGGTGACGGTATTCCGGCCCGGAAAGAGACATTGAGGGCATCCCTGTTGACTGTGCGTAGTTTTGTTATTCCGGTTTTTCTTTTGCTTTCTTTGCAATCCTGGCAGGGGTGCGCCGTTTTGCAAGCTTCTTGGCGGGCACCGTCTCTTCAGTTGTTTCCTGGGCCTTAGCAGCAGAGGGGGATCGGCGGCGTGTCGACTTCCTAGGGGTTTTTAATGTCGCACTATCGCCTTCGTCTATTACAGCGTTATCATGTACTTGGTTTGCTCCTTCAGAGGCTGGACTGGAACCGCGGCGCGCTTTTCGACGAGGCGCAGAGTCCTTCTTGGGGGGTTCGCTGGCCTCGGAAGGTTCATCTGCAGATTCCGACCCGGTATCTTCCGGCTCGGCAGATGCTGATGCGCTCCGCTTTCTGGAGGGACGCTTGCGTGTACGGCGTGTGCTGACAGGACGTTCCGCCTCAGAGGCGATTGTATCTTCCTCTTGTACAGCGAAAGGCTTTTGTTCTTCTGCCAGTTCTGTCACCTGTGCACCCGGATCTACGTTCCTGCCCGGTTTTTCTTCTTTTTCTTCAGGAGGAAAGGGAGCGGGTAAGGGGGTGAGGCCTGATGCCACACGCAGGGCATTTTCCTCCGTACGTGTCAGTGGGGCAAGGAGGAAGGAAGGCGTTATTCCGCCGAAGGCAACCGCATTATCGGAAAAGGTCATTTCTGCAACTTCATAGGCAGGGTGTGTCTTGTCACGTCCACGCCCCTCATGTCGTCTGTTATCACGTGGGCGTCGCTCTCCACGGGCGTTGCCTGATTTCATGTCTTCCTGTTGTCTGCGCAGATTGCTTTCATTGCGTGCCTCGGGCAAGGGAACAGCTTGATCTGTCCCTTCAATGGCAACGCGGGGTATTTCTTTGCCTGTCAACTTTTCAATAGAGGCAACCAGCTTCGCATCCTCTTCCGTTGCTATGGTCCAGGCAACGCCATCGCGTCCGGCGCGACCTGTGCGACCAATGCGGTGCACGTAGTCTTCGGCGTGGAGAGGGACATCAAAATTGAAAACGTGGGAGACATCGGCAATGTCAATGCCTCGGGCTGCCACATCGGAGCAGACCATCAGTCGGATTTCCCCTGCCTTGAAGGTTGCCAGTGTTGCAGTCCGTTCGGATTGGGCCATGTCCCCATGCAGTTGTACGCAGTCAAAGCCGTGTTTCTTGAGCGAGCGATGCAAAATAGAGACATCGCGCTTGCGGTTACAAAAGATGAAGGCATTCCGGACGTTTTCCATCTGAAGAATACGCCGCAGGGTTTCTCGTTTTGCGCCGGATTGAACAACAAGCATTTTTTGAAGCACGGTTTCAGCTGCAGTAGCCTGGCGCGCGACCTTAACTTCCTTGGGATTGTTGAGGAACACGTTTGTCAGCCTACGAATTTGGTCATCCATCGTTGCCGAGAAGAACAGGGTTTGCCGCAGTGGAGGCAAAAGGGAAACAATGCGTTCAACATCAGGAATGAAGCCCATATCCAGCATGCGGTCAGCTTCATCGATAACCAGAATTTTTACATCGCGCAGGATAATCCGACCTCTTTCAAAGAGGTCTATAAGTCGACCAGGTGTTGCCACAAGAACATCGACGCCCCGGTCAAGAAGCTTTTCCTGCTCGGTAAAGCTCTCTCCCCCAATAAGCAGCGCCATTGAAAGGTTGTGATACTTCCCGTACAGGGTGAAGTTCTCGGCTACTTGGTTTGCTAGTTCCCGCGTGGGGGCAAGAATAAGGGACCGAGGCATGCGCGCCTTGGCGCGTCCGTTGGCAAGAATATCGATCATGGGCAAGGTGAAGCTTGCCGTTTTGCCGGTTCCGGTCTGGGCAATGCCCATGACATCGCGGCCCATTAGAACCCAAGGGATTGCCTGTTCCTGGATGGGGGTAGGCGTTGAGTATCCTACTTCGGTAACGGCTTGGAGTGTTTCAGGGCTCAGGCCCAGATCGGCAAAGTTCATGGAAGTCGCAGCGCGGCCTGTACAGTTGGCGATGGAGCGGCGGTGGCATGGACAAGCCCATGCCCGGTTCCATCATCATGGAGTTTGGGGGGCGATAATAGATAGTCCTCCGGCTCTGTCAATCATTGCCGCAGTCCCTTGTCATAACATATTTATCTTTGATTGCTAATGCTGCGTCGCGCTATCTTGAATAAGCATGAATACCAGATGGGGAGGGTAGTGCAGTGAGGGCGCAGGTACAGGATTCTGTCCTGTTTATAATTGATGTTCAGGAAGGGCGGTGCCCGGTTGTTGATAACCCTCGCAAGGTTATCTTTAATTGCGCCCGATTGCTGAGGGGGGCATCCATATTCGGGATTCCTGCCATTGTGACCGAGTTGTGTCCCGACATCTTTGGGCCTGTCATGCCTGATTTGCGCGATCTCCTTTCGGATTATCTTCCTGTTGCCCGCCGTACCCTGTCCTGTATGGCTGACCAAGATAAGCATTCTGTTACAACCCAGTTGGCAGGGAGAAATGTGCGATCCGTTATCGTTGGCGGCGTAGAAGCGCATGTTTCCGTTCTCCAGACCGTTCTGGATCTTATGGCTGCGGATTATCGTGTATACGTGGTTTCTGATGCCTGCTCATCACGTCATGTTGATGAGGAACAGGCCGCCATGGCCCGCATGCAAGCGTTGGGGTGTCAGATTGTGACAACAGAAATGCTTCTTTTTGAATGGGTTGGTACAGCAGATAGCCCCGTTTTCCGTACTCTGGTGGATAGCTTGATCCGCTAGGAAGAGAAACGGGGCATTGTTAATGCCTTTAAAGCATCCAGTTGGCATCTGATACTCTGTTCAGGCGTGTTCGCTTTCCGGCATCGCCCGTCGGTGCTCGCTACACGCCACGCCAGCAGATACAGCGCCAGTCCGGATAATATGGCGGGACGACGTCCGATCAGGTCGCGCATCCGTCCCCACGCCACCACCCCCAGAGCGAAGGCGAGAAAGAGTAACAAGAGAGCGTTTGCGCCGCCATCTCGGCGTTCACCTGGAACTCGTCAGCAATGTGCGTCAGCGCCGGGCTGTAAATGGTTTCCACCACCTAGGGAAACATCATCATCGACGTTGCCAACGTCAAAGTCAGTTTACGGTGCATAGCTGATCCTGTAGCCAAAAAGGAGCGGCACAAGGTAGCATTCTTATTGAGTTTTCTATCGTAATGATAGACGGCAATAAATTTATACATTGGGCAAAGGTACCTCCTTGTTGCCAAGTTGGGAGGTAGCGTCTTCGCTTTGTTCTACTTCGGCCACTATAAGCTATATATAGATATAAAAGTTACTATTTACTACCAAAGATATAAGTCTTAATCGCCACGATAGTAGTAATATGTGTATAATATATTGTTATTATTTGTTTATATTGGCCTGATCCCTAGGCTATCAGGACCTGTTCCCTGACAGTCTCATTATGCTGCTGGTTACCGGTCCGGGAAGCTGGTTTGATTTCTGATGTACAAAGGTAAGTGAAGCTTGACAGCTGTGGGGCAAGGATATAGGGTGCGCGCTCTTTCCAGACCAGAAAGTGTTTGAGGGTGTTGGAGTTATGCGCGTCCGGAATTCGCTTAAGTCGGCCAAGACTCGTGACAAGAACTGCCGTGTAGTTCGTCGCAAGGGCCGCGTGTACATTATCAACAAGAAGAATCCGCGCATGAAAGTGCGTCAAGGCTGATATCTTGTATGGTGCTATGTTTTGATAGGTTCCTGTTTGCTTGATCTCTTAGTGAGATTTAGCAGTCAGTATCCGTAGAAGGGCCACGCAAAAGCGTGGCTTTTTTATTGTTCGTATCTAATGCATCCTAAAACAGGGTGGCCCTTTCCTGTTCAGGGCTACCCTGTTTATTGCGGCTTGGAGCTTATAGGGAGCTTATAGATTGTCGCCAATCTCTGCTATGCGCAGGACATTTGTGCTGCCGGGGGTGCCGAATGGGACACCTGCAATGATGACGGCCTTGTCTCCAGCTTGTGCCAATTGGTCCCGTTCAGCAAGCCGGGTTGCCTTTTGCACCATGTCCCCGAAATCACGAACGCCTTCAGCTGTTACGGCGTGAATACCCCAAACCAGGGCCAGTCGCCGGGCAACCCGGACATCAGGAGTCAGGCCCAGAATGGGTACGGGGGGCCGTTGCCGGGCTTGCCGGAAGGCTGTAGAGCCAGACGAGGTAAACGTGACAATTGCTTTGGCTTCAACTGTTGATGCAACCTGGCTTGCTGCGGCGCAGATGGCATCAGCGGCGGTATTTTCAGGTTTGAAGGGATGGGAATTGATAATTTGGCGATATGTTTCATCATGTTCAACACTGGCTATGATCTTGCTCATGATTGAAACAGCTTCTACGGGGTATTGTCCTGCTGCAGTTTCCGCCGAAAGCATGACAGCATCGGCTCCATCATAGACAGCTGTGGCAACATCAGACGCTTCAGCACGGGTTGGCGTCGGGGCATTGATCATACTTTCCAGCATCTGGGTTGCCACGACAACGGGTTTTCCCTGTTGGCGGCAGACAGACAGAATTTTCTTCTGCAGGATGGGAACCACTTCTGGTGGACACTCGACTCCCAGATCGCCTCGGGCAACCATAACGGCATCGGATAGGTTTACGATATCGTGCAGGGCTGTGATGGCCTGTGGCTTCTCAAGCTTGGAAATAATGCCAACCTGATTGCCTGTTAGGGCGCGTGCTTCCGCCACATCCTCTGCCCGCTGCACAAACGATAGGGCGACCCAGTCCACACCAAGAGAAAGGCCGAACATCAGATCTTTCCTGTCTTTCTCGGTCAAGGCAGAAATGGGGAGGACTTCACCGGGAACATTCAGGCCTTTGTTGTTGGAGAGAGTGCCGCCGACAACAACCGTTGTCATAGCGTGATTCTCACCGCGCGCTATAACCCGTACCTTGATCTTGCCGTCATCCATCAGGAGCTCGGTGCCGACCTTCAGTACAGCGAAAATTTCCGGGTGTGGAAGGCAGACACGGGTCTTGTCGCCAGGAGTTTTATCCATGTCCAGACAAAAATCTTGGCCATTCTCAAGAGTAACCTTCCCTTGGGCAAAGGTTCCGACCCGTAGTTTCGGGCCTTGCAGGTCCATGATAATGGAGATCGGCCGTCCGGTTTTCTCTTCAGCAGCCCGGATCATATTATAACGGGCCCGGTGATCCTCGTGTGATCCATGGCTGAAATTCAGCCGGAAAACATCGGCACCTGTGCGTGCCAACATTTCAATTTGTTCGGCCGTTGAGGACGAAGGGCCGAGGGTGGCAATGATTTTGGCGTGGCGTTCGCGTCTCATGGAATTACTGTTCTTTTCATAGGGTGATGCAGGATTGATGAAGTCCCGGGTGATCATCTGAATTCTTTTATGAGGTCATGTTTTTAGCAGGACACAGACGCAAAAGCGACCTGTGATTTTCTGCCGGAGAGTGTGATGATGCTAAAGCGTTTTTCTTTAGGTTGTTTCTATAAATTTATGCCTTGGTACACTGGATATGGTTACGTTTCTTGATACTGCCTCGCTGCTTGATGCAGATGAGCCCGCTCCTTTCGAGATTTTTAATCCGGGTGGGCAAGCCCCCGTGTTGCTTGTGGCAGATCACGCCAGCAACCGTATTCCACGCTGTCTTGGTGGGCTTGGATTGTCTGCTGCCGATCAACAAAGACATATCGCTTGGGATATTGGGTCAGCTGATCTGACCATGTCCCTATCTCTTCTCTTGAATGCGCCTGCTGTCTTGTGTGGTTATTCGCGCTTGGTCATTGACTGTAACAGGTTGCCCGGAGACCCGGATTCAATTCCTGTGTCCTCTGACGGGACCGTTGTTCCCGGAAACTGCGGTTTATCCGAGGCAGGGCAGGAAGTCCGTACAACGGATATCTTTAACCCCTATCATCAGGCAGTGGCTGATACGCTGGCTCATATGTGGCGTCGTTGTCCTACGGTACCACCGGCTTTGCTTTCCATTCACTCTTTTACACCGCAGCTGCTGTCGATCAAGCATCCCCCCCGTCCTTGGCAGGTGGGGATTTTGTGGAATCGTGACCCCCGGCTTGCGGTTCCACTGATGGACGGGCTGCGTGCATGTGATGACGGATCTTGTATTGGAGATAATCAACCATACAGCGGGCGTGATATTGCCTTTACTGTTGATCGGCATGCAGCTTCTGCTGGGTTACCTCATGTGGGCATCGAAGTTCGGCAGGATGAAATTGATACCAAGGATAAGGCACATGTATGGGCCTGTCGCCTTGCTGAGGCTCTGGGGTCGTTGGTCGGTCACCCTGATGTGCACAGGGTTTGTCATTATTAATGGCCTAACGGGTGTCCTTTCTCTTGACCAAACCGGGATGGTTCGGAGTAAGACAGAGGCACTGTGAAACCCGTGGCCAAGCCCGGGGTCGGGGGCTTTTTCTGCCTCTGTTGCCCGTGCACATTCGAGGTACATCTGCATATGGAAAGCATGGATAATTCTGCAGCCGAGCAGCTGCGCTCAATTGTTGAGCGTATTGAGCGGCTGGAAGAAGAAAAAACCAATATTGCCTCTGACATAAAGGACATTTATGGAGAGGCAAAATCAATGGGATACGATGTGAAGATCATACGCAAGGTTATAAGTTTGCGTAAAAAGCAGCCCCACGAACTGGAGGAGGAAGAGCAGCTACTAACACTCTACCGTATGGCTGTCGGGGTCTGAGCACAAAGCATCAGAGCGCATACTTCCCTGAAGAAGGCGATAGAAGCCTTTCTTCAGGGAAGAGAAACGGCCCCTAGGCAGCTTCCATGGCGTGTCGCTTTGTCCGGAATTCCGTCAAAAGCTGATCCTGCTTCTGGTATGCTTTGCGTACATTGTCTTCCAGTACGTGGCCGTAACCCCGCATGGTAAGCGGTAGTGAGGCTAACTTGACGGCGGTATCCAAGTTCTCGATGTCTAGGTTTAAAGCGATTTCTGAAAGCAATGCCTGAAAGTCGGTGATTAGTTGTCGTTGCATCTTCCTTTCAGCGGTATAGCCAAAAGGGTCTATGCAACTTCCCCTTATTGTTCGTATCCGGGCTAGAATTCTCATGACGGGCAAAACCCAGCCCCCGAAGGCTGATTTTTCAAGATGCCCGGTTTTACGATTGCGGCGTGCAAGAAGGGGAGGTGCAAGATAGAATGTCAACTTCAGTTTCCCCTCAAATTGAGCCTTCAGGTTAGACATGAAGCTGCTGTCGGAATACAGGCGGGCAACTTCGTATTCGTCCTTGTAGGACATCAGCTTGAACAAGGAGCGTGCGGCTGCGGCAGTCAGGGCTGTACTGTTGTTTCTCAGCTTTTCTTCAGCCCTGCGCAGTTCTTTGATGCTGGTTTCATAATGATTGGCCCAACGGCGATCCTGCCAGCTTTCCAGAAATACAGAACGCCGGGATATAATATCATCCAGTGTTTCTGATGAGTTATGGTGCGCTGGTACCTTGTCCGGAAAGGCTATGTCGGCAACCTGTTCTGGTGCTACGGCGGTATGACGCCCCCACGTAAATGCCATGCGATTGAACTCAGGTCTGACACCATTGAGTTCTATTGCTCTCATGATCGATTCCCGGGAGAGGGGAATAAGGCCCTTCTGCCAAGCATAACCAATCAGGAACAGGTTGGTTGCCAAGCTGTCTCCCATCAGGGTTGTGGCCAGCTCTGATGCCTTGACAAAGGAGGCACGCTCTTTGCCGACAGTGCGTTCAATCGTTTGAATAATGTCTGTTCCGGGGAAAACAGCATCGGGGTTACGCGTAAACTCTGCTGTCATGGTTTCCTGTGTGTTGATGACAGCCGAGGTGTGGCCGAAACTCATCCTGAGAATCGCATCATGACCCGCTGCTGTCAGACCATCGCATCCCAGCACAAGATGTGCCTTGCCTGGGGAAATACGGACAGCGTGTATATTGTCTGTCGATTGAGCGATGCGCAGGTGGCTGATAACAGCGCCATTCTTTTGGGCGAGTCCAACCTGATCGAGAACCGAGGCTGTTTTGCCTTCCAGGTGGGCGGCCATGCCAAGTAACGCTGATATGGTAATGACCCCTGTTCCACCAATCCCTGTGATAACAATGTCATAGGCTCCAGATTCAATGGCGGGAATTATAGGTTCGGGAGGGCATTCGAGGTTTGAGAGATATACACTTCCTTGGCGTTGCCGTAGTTTCGCGCCTGTGACTGTAATGAATGAGGGGCAAAAGCCTTTGATGCACGAGAAGTCTTTGTTGCAGGAAGACTGATCGATCTTTCTTTTGCGCCCAAATTCTGTTTCCAAGGGTTCTATGGCAACGCAGTTGGACTGTGAGCCACAGTCTCCACATCCCTCACAGACAAGGTCATGAATAAAGACCCGTTTGTCAGGGTCCGGCATTTTGCCTCTTTTACGACGACGGCGTTTCTCGGCGGCACATGTTTGTTCATAAATCAGGACGCTGACGCCCGGTGAGTGGCGCAGCTGGTGTTGCAGTTCATCCAGTGTGTCGCGGTGGTGAAGTGTCGTGTTGGGTGGCAGGGATGGCATAATTTTTCGGAATGCCTTGGGTGCATCGGAAACAATGGCAATGCGTTTGACACCTTCAGCTGCAACCTGTGCAACTAGGGACGGAACTGTTAGTGGGCCATCGAAGCGTTGTCCACCCGTCATGGCCACCGCATCATTGAACAGAATACGGTAGGTTATATTGACATTAGCTGCGATTGCTTGGCGTATGGCCAGAAGGCCAGAATGAAGATAGGTACCATCCCCCAAGTTGGCAAATACATGTTTTTCTTCGGTAAAGGGGGCTTGCCCGACCCAGGGGACGCCTTCTCCTCCCATCTGGGTAAATGTGCTGGTTGACCGGTCCATCCACGTCACCATGTAATGGCAGCCAATGCCACCAATTGCCCGTGATCCTTCGGGTACCTTTGTTGATGTATTGTGTGGGCAGCCAGCGCAGAAGTGAGGAATTCTTTTAATCGCTATGGGTTCATAGTGTTTGGCACGTTCAAGGAAGAGCAAGCGTTCCTTGATCGAGGCAAGAGGGTTTATGCTGGAAAGAATGGGGCCGAGGACAAGGGCAATCTGATCTGGTCCCAGTTCCCCATTGGCTTGAAAAGCAGGCTCTCCGGTGGGGCTGTGTTTGCCGGTTATTCTGGGGGCGTTATGCCGAAGCTGATTGTACAGCAGTTCCTTGATCTGTGTTTCAATAACAGGCCTCTTTTCCTCAACAATAACAATATGTTCCAGATCTTTTGCAAAAGAGAGGATGCCATCCGGTTCCAGAGGCCACGGCATGCCAACCTTGAAGAGCCTTAGGCCAAGGACATGGGCTTCATTTTCCTTGATGCCCATGTCCTCAAGAGCTTGCAGGGTATCCAGCCAGCTTTTTCCTGCCGCAATAATGCCAATACGTGCAGCAGGGGCGTCAAAGGAAACAAAATTGATCCGATTGTAGCGGGCAAAGGCCACGGCTGCCGGAATTTTGTAGTTTATAAGGCGGTATTCCTGTTCCAGTGGTGAGTCTGGTACGCGGATATGAAGACCGTCTTCGGGCATGTTTACCGGTTCAGGGTCTGAGAAGACATAGCGCCCAAGATCAGCTTCAACCGTTGATGAGCTGTCCAGAACCTCGCTGACGCATTTCAGGGCAACCCAGCATCCGGAGTAGCGACTCATCTGAATCGCCATAACCCCATAGTCTAGGATATCCTGAACATTTGACGGGTATAGAACCGGTATTTGCAGATCCATATAGGTATAGTCAGTCTGGCTGGGGACAGTGGATGATTTGGCGGCATGATCATCGCCGGAGAACAGCACAACCCCGCCATGCCGACTTGTTCCTGCCATGTTCGCGTGACGGAAGACGTCGCCGGATCGGTCAACACCCGGGCCTTTGCCATACCAGTATCCACAGACACCATCATACCGTTGTCCCGGGAACATGGTCCCTTGCTGGCTTCCCCACACGGCTGTTGCCGCAAGATCTTCGTTAAGCCCAAGCTGAAATACGATGTGGTGTTTCTCAAGGTGTTTCTGGGCTGCAAGTAGCGTTGTATCAAGAGTGCCGACCGGGGATCCACGATACCCCGATATAAAGCCGGCGGTATCAAGGCCATTCCCGATGTCCAGAATGTGCCGTGTCATGGGTATGCGGGCCAAGGCCTGAATCCCCGACAGATAGATTCGTCCGGATGATGCAGTATACTTGTCTTCAAGAGTGACGCGATGATCAATCCCCATGTTTTCCTCCCTGGAACAGCCTTTCTTTTTTCAGGCTGTCCTCTTTCCGCAGTCATTTTGATCTTGCGGTATATGGTCCCCGGCAAAAGGATAGGGAGAGTAGGGGAAAATACAATAGGACTGTTATGCTGACCTGTTATGGACTCTGATTTGATGAGGCCAACGCATTTGGCGTATCTTTATGTTTTCTTCTGGTCCATAGAAGAACAAAGATTGTTTTGCCTGCACCCAAGTACTGTAAGGCGGGCAAGAATCATCTATTACGACCGATAGAGTTGATCCAGAGTCGCCCTCCATCGCTCAAGGATAACGTGGCGTCTTATTTTCAGAGTAGGCGTCAGCATGGCATTGTCGATGGTGAAGGCTTCAGGGGCAATGACAAAGCGGCGCACGGTCTCTATGGTGGAGAGTTCCTTATTGACCCTTTCAAGGGCGGCACTGATACGCCGCAGTATTTCCGGTTCCTTGGTCAGTGCAGTCAGATCGGGGGGTACGCCCTTTGCTGCTGCAATAGCACTGATCAATTCTTCACTTGGAACGACAAGGGCAACCAGATGCGGGCGTTTGTCCCCGTAAACCATGGCCTGTGCAATTTCAGGCTCCAATGTCAGGAAACCTTCTATCCTTTGCGGAGATATGTTGTCACCGCCGGAATTGACAATAATATCCTTTTTTCTGTCTGTGATGAAGATGTGTCCTTCCGGGTCGATATGCCCGATATCACCTGTATGAAGCCATCCATCAGGGTCAATAACCGCAGCCGTTGCTTCTGGGTTGTTCCAGTACCCCTGCATGACCATTTCGCCCCTGACGCAAATCTCTCCGTCTTCTGCGATCTTTGCTTCAACGCCATTCAGGGCAGGGCCAACGCTTTCCATTTTTGGATTGTCCGGCGTATTGACTGAAATCAGGGGGCCTGCCTCAGTTTGCCCATATCCTTGAAGAATGCGGATCCCCAAGGCTGTGAAAAAGTATCCGACGTCAGGATTAAGAGGAGCACCGCCTGATACAAAGGCTTTCAGGTGCCCGCCGAAGCCTGCTGCAATTTTCCGTCGTACAAGAAGTGTACAGATTACATTTATCAGGATTTCCACGGGGCCAAGTCGTGCTTTATGGCAATAACGTTTTGTGCCCAGACTAAGGGTCTTGTGAAACAGCCAAGCCTTGATGCCTGAACTTTTTTCTGCCGATCGCAGCATTTTTGTACGCATGACTTCATAAATGCGCGGTACGGCGGCCATAAGGGTTGGCTTTGCTGCGGCCATATTGCGGCCAAGCGCATCAATACTTTCTGCGTAATAGATTTGCGCCCCGATCGAAACTGGAAAAAATTGCCCCGCGCTGTGCTCATAGGCATGGCTGAGTGGCAGGAAGGAAAGAAAGCGTTCTTGCCCCAATCCCAGCTTGACCAGAACATCATGGGCGCCCCTGCAATTGGCAAGAATAGAGGCATGGGATAGCATAACCCCCTTGGGTGCCCCACCGGTTCCGGATGTATAGATGATACAGGCTGTATCTGTACGTTGCGGCAGGGTTGGCAAGGAAAGATGCTGTTTCGTGGTTCCTTGTGCAATTAAGTCGTCCCAAAAGAACAGCGAAACCCCCGGATTCTGCTTCAGATCCCCCGCGTTGATCAGGATAACATGCGGCGGGTGTGCGATGTGGGCTGCTGCGTGTAGCAGAGGTCGCATCAGCCGACCGCTGGAAACAATAACGGCGCGGGCGCCTGAATCGGTTAACACATGCCTGTGATCATTCGGTGTATTTGTTGTGTAGGCTGGGACGGAAATGGCACCGGCGGCCATGATGGCCAGATCGCCAAGGCACCATTCCGGACGGTTTTCCGAGACCAAGACAACGCGGTCACCAGTTTTGATTCCAATCTCAGTCAGTCCATGGGCTAGGGATCGCACTGTTACGGCTGCTTCTTCCCAGCTTATCGGGCAGTAAGATCCCTTGACCACTCTCCACAGAAAGGGGGCAGGACCAAAGAATGCGGCCTGTTCGAAGAACATGGAAACCAGACTGGTTGTGGTTTCATAATTGACGGCACGTCCCCTCAAATGCCTTCTCCTGATGGGCCGGTTCTTTTGTCCGGTCTTGTAGAAATCCTCGAGTCTCGGCACACTGGGTGCCATAAACTAGGCGGCAGCACCACAACGGGCTTACTGTGTGTGGGAGCTGTCGTCATCTTTTTGTTCCGCCCCATGAAACGGGGATCATAAGGAGATAATGGGATGTTGCCAATCATCAACCGTGACAGTGAGGGAACGGGTTCTGCAGCCCATAGCGGGGTACCGGAATGGGATCTGTCAGATTTGTACCCGGGCCGTGATTCAGCTGAATTGGCAGCGGATCTTAGTCAGGTTGACACGCAATCCAAATATTTTGAAGCTAGTTATCAGGGAAAAGTTGGTGCGCTCAGTGCGGCCCATTTTGGGGCGGCTATTGTTGAGTATGAAGCCTTGTGTGAAACCCTGTACCGTATTTTGTCATATGCCCAGCTTCTGCATGCCGGTCATGTAACAGATCCTGAAACAGGACGGTTTGTTCAGGATATCAACGAGAAGGCAACCGAGGTTCAGACCAGAACGCTTTTCTTTGTTCTGGAAATCAATCGCATGGATGATGATGCATTAGCTGCACGGTTGGCGGAAGATCCGGTGGTTGCGCGGTATGCTCCCTGGATCCGGGATGTCCGCCTGAGCAAGAACCACCAGCTTTCCGATGAACTGGAGAAGCTGTCGAGTGAGAAGGGGATTACAGGCGCTGGGGCCTGGGTTCGTCTATTTGACGAAACCATGGCGTCGCTGCGGTTTCCTACTGATGGCAAGGACCTGACTATCACCGAAGCCACTCATCTGCTGGGTGAAACCGATCCACAGCGCCGGAAGAGTGCCGCTAAAAGTATCGGTCAGGTTCTGGGTGATAATATTCGTCTGTTCGGGCTGATTACAAATACTCTGGCCAAGGACAAGGAAATTGATGACCGCTGGCGTGGTTACAAAAGCCCTATGGCTGCCCGTAATCTTGCCAATCAGGTTGAAGAACCTGTTGTCGATGCCTTGGTTTCTGCCGTGCAGGATTCCTTTCCGCGCTTGTCACATCGGTATTATGCGATGAAGGCCAAGTGGTTCGGTGTTGATGTTCTGGATTACTGGGATCGTAATGCGCCGGTACCAGGGGACAGCAGCCGGACCTGGAGCTGGAAGGAAGCAGCGGACTTTGTTCTTGCTGCCTACGGGCGTTTTTCTCCCGAACTAGCCGCTGTCGGACAGCGTTTTTTTGATAATGCATGGATTGATGTGCCTGCACGTCCGGGCAAGGCATCTGGTGCCTTTGCTCATCCAACAGTTCCCAGCGTACATCCTTATCTTCTTCTCAATTTTATGGGAAGAGGGCGTGATGTCATGACCTTGGCCCATGAACTGGGACATGGTTGCCACCAGATTTTGGCTGGCCGTCAAGGCTGCTTTATGTCTGACACGCCATTGACCTTGGCCGAGACTGCTTCTGTTTTCGGGGAAATGTTGACATTCCGCGCCATGCTGGATGCCGAGACTGATGCAAGACGTCGCCGTTTTCTGCTGATTGCCAAAGTGGAAGACATGTTGAATACCGTTGTGCGTCAGATAGCTTTCCACGAATTCGAGAGAAGAGTGCACAGCGAGCGTCGTTCAATAGGAGAGGTGTCGACAGACAGGATTGGCGAGATCTGGATGCAGACCCAGGCCGAGAGTTTGGGGCCAGCTTTCCGCTTTGATGCGGAATACCAGCATTACTGGGCTTACATTCCACACTTTGTCCATACGCCATTCTACGTCTACGCCTATGCGTTTGGTGATTGTCTGGTGAACAGTCTGTATCGTGTTTACGAGCAAGGCATGCCGGGTTTTCAGGACAAATACCTGAACATGCTGTCCGCAGGAGGAACACTGCGTCATCGGGAATTGCTGGAACCCTTTGGCCTTGATGCGTCTGATCCCGGCTTCTGGGCAAAAGGATTGTCTGTGATCGAGGGCTTTATTGACGATCTTCAGGCTATGGATTGATTACAAGAAAGGCCGCTGTCCGCAGCGGCCTTTTTACCAAGAAAACTGTGCAGGAAAAACTAGAGTTCGATGTCCTCATCCCGCGTGTCCGCTTTTGGCTTGCTGCGGAGGAATGCAGGAATTTCTTCTTCCTGTTCCTTACGGGTGTGGTGCTCAACTCTTTCTTCCGGCTCGTTGCCGTAGTCAACCTGCGGAACGGTGCCGCCGGCACGACGTGGAGCTAGGGCAATTTCTTTTTCTAGGTCTGCTTCGGAGCACATGCCAAGAATAACCGGATTACGCGGTTTGATGGCCGTGGCATTCCAGTGTGTCTTGCTTCTGACTGACTCAATAGTCGGCTTTGTGGTGCCGATCAATTTGCAGATCTGGGCATCAGACAGTTCAGGGTGATGCTTCAGGATCCAGGCAATGGCATCCGGGCGGTCATGCCGCTTTGACACAGGTGTATAACGTGCTCCCTTGGAGCGGGCCTGAGGGCGCGGAATATCAGATGCCGAAAGTTGCAGGCGCAGGGCATCGTCTTTCTCACAGCGGGCAATTTCGGCCCGCGTCAACTGACCATTGGCGATGGGGTCAAGACCGACGATTCCGCCAGCTACCTCACCGTCGGCAATGGCCTGGACTTCCAGTTCGTGCATTCCACAGAAGGCGGCAATTTGCTCGAACGAGAGGCATGTATTTTCTACCAGCCAGACGGCCGTTGCCTTCGGCATGAGAGGCAGCGCCATTGTGTTGTCCCTTTCGGATGTGTCTTTGAACGGTAAGCGTCGTGCTTCTTTACGGGAAATTGCAGCCCCGGACAAGGGGTGTGCCCCACTGCAGGACGAATTAGGGAAAAATATGGAGTGTTTGGGGGGATTTGCCAAGACTGTATTATCTTAAATTGTTTGATAGCACTATTTTCCCTTCATGGGTGCGGCTCTCCATAAG
Organism: Haematospirillum jordaniae; assembly: GCF_001611975.1. GTDB lineage: Bacteria > Pseudomonadota > Alphaproteobacteria > Rhodospirillales > Rhodospirillaceae > Haematospirillum > Haematospirillum jordaniae. Next base: position 1,913,700 of record NZ_CP014525.1, on the reverse strand, counting down.
GCGGTGGGCATTTGCAGCCTGTTCCAACGGAAATGTGCTGTGCAGCAGGGGACGGATGTCTCCCTTCAGGACCCGGGGCCATAGCTGTTGTCGAATCGTCTCTGCCATTCTGGCTTTTGCGGTAGTGGACTGTGAACGTAGGGTAGATCCACTCAGGGTCAGCCTTTTCAGCATGACGGGCATAAGGTCCAACTCAACCCTTGATCCCTCCAGAAAGGCAATGTTGATATGCCTTCCGTCCGGATTCATAAGGCGGATATCTTTCTGGATCCGTTCGCCCCCGGCCATGTCTAGGATGACGTCTACGCCGCGGCCTGCTTTCTTGATGACTGCGGTGTAATCTTCATTGCGCCAGTTTATGGCAAGATCTGCCCCCAGCCGGAGGCATGTGGCGCATTTGTCTTCTGATCCTGCTGTTGCATACACCATCGCCCCAATGGAGCGGGCAACTTGTATCGCTGTTGTTCCGATACCCGAGGCGCCCCCATGGACTAGAAAGACTTCACCAGGTCTAAGCTGTCCACGTTCAAGGACATTATGGAATACCGTGAACAAGGCCTCTGGAAGAGCTGCTGCTTCTTCTGCCTTCAGTGTACCAGCTACGGGAAGGCACAGGGTGCTGTCTGCCACGGCATATTCGGCATATCCACCCCCTGCCACCAGTGCGGCTACGCTTGTACCGGGCAGGGGCCAAGATACATCCGGTCCGGTCGCAACAACGGTGCCGGATACTTCCAGCCCGGGTATATCCGATGCATCCGGCGGAGGCGGATATTTTCCCTCCCGTTGCAGGACGTCCGGACGATTGACCCCTGCATAATCGACTTTCACCAAGACCTGCCCTGCATTGAGGGTTGGAATGGTGCGTGTTGCCAAGCGCAGGACATCCGGATCACCGGGAGTGGAAATTTCTATACAGCGCATGAGGTCGGGCTGTGACATGAGAAAAGAGAGTCCTGATGAAAGTGGAAGGTTTGCGGTGCTGTCAGGGTCTGATACTTTCTTGTCCATGTGCGATACGGGGGAGTAACCGTGATGGACATGGATGATCCTCTTTCACAAGCGGCCCTGATCTGTTTTCCTGATCTGGGTGCCATGAGTATAGAGCAGTTACAGGATTATATCACGACCCTTGAGGCAGAGGTTGTGCGTGTGCATGGGGTTATCGAGAACAAGGTTTCAGCTAGGCAGGCTGCCGAGACCTTGTTCAGGTCCGGGGGGGGCCTGACAAGAGTCCGACTGAACAAGAAAAGGGGGAGGGGGTTATGCTCAAGGGTAAATCGGCGGTGGTGACGGGATCAACCAGCGGCATAGGGCTTGGAATAGCTTCAAGCCTGGCGGCCCAAGGTGTGCGTGTTATGCTCAACGGTCTTGGTGACGCTGCTGCCTTGGAAAGAACAAGAGGTGAGCTGGAGGGGCGCTACAAGGTGGATGTGCGTCTTTGTCCAGCTGACCTGTCCAAACCAAGCGAGTGCTCGCTTCTGGTTGATGAGGCGATCAAGGCTTTTGGAAGCGTTGATATCGTGGTCAACAATGCAGGAATCCAGTTTGTCTCAGCTGTAGAGGCCTTTCCTGTCGAGAAGTGGGAGCAAATTCTCTCTGTCAATCTTTCGTCTGCTTTTCATATCATCCGGACGGCATTGCCGGGCATGAAGAAAAACAGGTGGGGCCGTATCATCAATATTGCATCGGCGCACGGTCTGGTAGCTTCTGTCAATAAGGCGGCCTATGTGGCGTCCAAGCATGGTCTGGTCGGATTGACCAAGGTTGTGGCCCTAGAAAATGCCGAGGGCCATATTACCTGCAATGCTATTTGTCCAGGGTGGGTGCGTACGCCGCTGGTTGAGCCGCAGATCGAGGCCAGAGCCAAAGCTATCGGTGGGACGCTGGACGATGGTGTTCGTTCCCTTGTCGGTGAGAAGCAGCCCTCCATGAGATTTTCTGCACCGGAAGATATTGGAGCTTTGGCTGCATTCTTGTGTTCGGATGCTGCTCATAACATCACGGGTACGACCCTGTCGGTCGATGGGGGCTGGACGGCCCAGTAACCTGTCCACGCAATCTGTGTATAACTCTGTTGATTTATCCTGTTTCACTCTGAAATGACTTGTTTTCTACGGTATGCCTTAAAAATAGGCAGTGGTGTCGCGCCTGTTGGCTAAGGTTGCCGCTGTTATGAGTGCTATTGCCAGTTTTTTCCGGGAAGCGAGGTGCACCCATGCAGGATATTTTGAGGCAACTTGAAGACAAGCGGTCTGCTGCCTGTATGGGGGGTGGGCAGGAACGTGTCGATAATCAGCACAAGAAAGGCAAGCTAACAGCGCGGGAGCGGCTTGCGGTTCTTCTTGATGCTGGTTCTTTTGAAGAATGGGATATGTTCAAGGAACATCGGTGTACCAACTTTGGTATGGCCGAGGTAGATCCTGTTCCCGGTGATGGTATTGTAACCGGGTACGGGACGATCAATGGCCGTGTTGTCTTTGTGTTCAGTCAGGATTTTACGGTCTTTGGTGGTTCCCTTTCAGAAACACATGCCGAGAAAATCTGCAAGATTATGGATCAGGCAATGCGTGTTGGTGCGCCGGTTATCGGGCTGAATGACTCGGGTGGGGCACGTATCCAAGAAGGGGTGAACAGCCTTGCCGGCTACGCGGATGTGTTCCAGCGCAACGTCTTGGCTTCCGGCGTTATTCCGCAGATTTCCGTTATCATGGGCCCCTGTGCCGGTGGGGCTGTCTACTCGCCTGCGATGACTGACTTTATCGCAATGGTCCGGGGAACATCCTACATGTTTGTAACAGGTCCGGATGTTGTCAAGACCGTTACACATGAAACCGTGACCGCCGAAGAGCTTGGGGGAGCTGCAATCCATACGGGGCGGTCAGGGGTTGCAGACCTAGCGTTTGAAACAGATGTTGAGGCGTTGCTCGAAGTGCGACGGTTGATTGATTTCCTCCCATCAAGCAACCGTGTCGGCGCGCCGGAATGTCCAACGCAGGACCCTGTGGACAGGGCTGAGCCCTCGCTTGATACGCTTGTGCCGTCAAATCCACATGCTGCCTATGATATGCGGGAGTTGATTACCAAAGTGGTGGACGAGGGTGATTTTTATGAGATTGCCCCTGATCATGCCCGCAACATCATGACAGGATTTGCTCGCTTAGATGGACAAACCATTGGGTTGGTTGCCAATCAACCTCTTGTCTTGGCCGGTTGCCTCGACATTGACAGTGCCTGCAAGGCCGCACGCTTTGTCCGTTTCTGTGATTCCTTTCATATTCCTTTGGTTACATTCGTTGATGTGCCGGGTTTTTTACCCGGCACATCCCAAGAGCATGGGGGAATTATCAGGCACGGAGCCAAGCTATTGTACGCTTATGCCGAGGCAACGGTTCCCAAGGTAACGGTCATTACCCGTAAGGCATATGGCGGGGCATATGATGTTATGGCATCCAAGCATCTGCGTGGTGATGTCAATTATGCTTGGCCGACGGCCGAAATTGCGGTGATGGGGCCCAAGGGGGCTGTTGAGATTATTTTTCGTCATGAGCGTGATGATGATGAAAAAATACAGGCTCGCACAGATGAGTATCGCCGCACATTTGCCAACCCTTTCGTTGCCAGTGCTCGCGGTTTTATTGACGATATCATCATGCCACATGCAACACGGAAGCGTTTGTGTCGATCACTGTCTATGCTGCGGGGAAAGAAGATAGAAAATCCATGGCGCAAACACGGCAATATCCCGCTTTGAAATGGACATGTGACGAATAGGGGGGGGAGCATGTTCAGAAAAATTCTGGTTGCAAACCGTGGTGAAATTGCCTGCCGCATTATTCGTACTGCTCGCAAAATGGGCGTTGCGACCGTTGCCGTTTATTCCGAAGCTGACGCAGGTGCCCTTCATGTCGATATGGCGGATGAGGCGGTATGCATTGGTCCTGCCCCAGCGCGGCAGAGCTATCTGGTGATTGATCGTATCGTCCAAGCTTGTCGTGATGTCGGAGCGGACGCCGTTCATCCCGGGTATGGCTTTCTTTCGGAGAACAGTGTTTTTCCTGAGGCTCTACAGAAAGAAGGTATAGTCTTTATAGGTCCGCCAGTTGAGGCCATCCGTTTGATGGGAGATAAGATTCGATCCCGGGAGCTGGCTAGGAAAGCTGGACTTTCTGTCATACCTGGTTATGACGGAGCGGTGTCAACAGAGGATCGTGCGGTTGGTATTGCAAGGGATATTGGGCTGCCCATCATGATCAAGGCCTCTGCCGGCGGGGGCGGCAAGGGTATGCGTATCGCACATACCGAAGCGGACGTCCGGGAGGGCTTCCGTCGTGCCGCTTCTGAAGCCCGCTCTGCTTTTGGCGATGATCGTCTACTGCTCGAAAAGTATATCAGCAATCCACGGCACATAGAGATCCAGATTCTCAGCGATGGTGAAACCTGTTTGCATGTTTATGAACGGGAATGCTCTATCCAGAGACGTCACCAGAAGGTAATAGAGGAGGCACCCTCTCCTTTTCTGGACGGTCCCCTGCGGCAGGCCATGGTTCATCAGGCTGTGGTGTTGGCCCGGTCAGTTGGCTATCGCTCTGCAGGAACGGTTGAGTTTATTGTCGATGAACAACGTCAATTCTATTTTCTTGAGATGAATACCCGTCTTCAGGTTGAGCATCCGGTTACAGAATGTGTGACCGGCCTGGACTTGGTTGAGTGGATGATACGAATTGCAGCCGGGGAACGTTTGACCCTGTCCCAGGACGAGATTGTCCTGAAGGGTTGGGCGATGGAAAGTCGTATCTATGCTGAAGATCCTGGGCGTGGATTCGTCCCTTCGAGTGGTCGTCTGGTTCGTTACCGCGAACCAGAGCCGGAAACAGGGGTCAGGGTTGACAGTGGTGTTCGTGAAGGTGGGGAGATTTCTGTCCACTATGACCCCTTGGTTGCCAAGCTGGTGACGTGGGGGCAGGACAGGGATGCCGCTCTTCGTGGTATGCAGACTGCACTCGGGGGAGTCTACATTCGGGGCATTACCAGTAACATCCCATTTTTGTGCTCTATTGTACGTCACGAGACGTTCAGAAATGGTGCTTGTACCACAGGTTTTCTGGATGTGCACGGGCGGGAGATTGTGTCAACGGCTCCATCTTCTGCTTACAGGGTTACGATGGCTTGTATCATGGCTGTTGCTCATCGTTTGTACGCAGAAAGGGTATTTCTGTTTCCCGGTCAACATGGAAACCCGTCCAAAAAGGTGACAGGCGACAGTATTGTTGTTCGTTTTTTTGGTTCATGTGATCTGGAGGTTAAGCTTGAGCGTCAGTCGTGCGTCGAAGGATTAAATGCTTGGTCCGTTTTTTGTGGGGGGCATGCTCACCATGTTGTATCGGGGTGGCAGGTTGGTGATCCCATATGGCACGGCACGGTGAATGGAAAAAGTGTTGTGGCGCAGGTGGAACGTAAAGGTACGTCTTTTCAGATGCATCTTGATGGATTCTGTGCCGATATTATCGTTCTTGAACCGCATGTTGCTGCGCTGAATCGTATGATGCCCTCTCGTGCCAAGCCTGATCTTTCCAGATTTCTGCTATCACCAATGCCGGGATTTCTGATCAGCATTGATGTGTCCGAGGGGCAGACTATAAAAGCCGGGGAAAGATTGGCTGTTGTCGAAGCGATGAAGATGGAAAATGTCCTGCGTGCCGAACAGGATGCAACCGTCAAAAAGATTCATGTCACTGCTGGTGGTTCTGTCTCGGTTGATCAGGTGATTATGGAATTTTCATAACTGATACCCATATGTATACATTAAGATCTACCCGGGCTTGAATTTCGCACAATATTTGCCGTTTCTTGACAATGTGTCGCGCACATCGGAATGACGCTGGTCAGGCGCACAAACAGCCTTTACAGTCAGGCAGTTCTGACTCGCAAACATCTGGTTCGGGCTGTGATGAAAACTCCGAATGAAAACCTTGACGATCTCGCCCTTTACTATCACCGCTCGCCGCGACCAGGAAAGATTGCCGTTGTTGCGACCAAGCCAATGGCAACCCAGCGTGATTTGGCCTTGGCCTATTCGCCGGGGGTTGCTGCGGCGTGTCGGGCAATCGTGGATAATCCTGCTGCTGCCTATGATGTGACATCACGGGGCAATATGGTTGCTGTCGTGACCAATGGCACCGCTGTTTTGGGCTTAGGGGCAATCGGCCCCTTGGCTGCCAAGCCGGTGATGGAGGGCAAGGCAGCCCTTTTCAAGAAATTTGCGGGTATCGATGCGTTTGACATAGAGATCAACGCTGAGACAGCCGACGATATGGTGCGCATTATTGCCGCATTGGAACCGACCTTTGGTGCTGTTAATCTGGAAGATATCAAGGCCCCTGAATGCTTTGAGGTTGAGACCCGGTTGCGCGGCATGATGGGGATTCCCGTTTTTCATGACGATCAGCATGGTACAGCGATTGTAGTTGGTGCTGCCGTTCACAATGGCTTGCACTTGGTCGGAAAAAAGATTGAAGACATAAAGCTGGTATCGACTGGCGGCGGTGCTGCTGGTCTGGCCTGTCTCAATCTTCTGGTTGGTATGGGGTTAAAGCGCGAGAATGTCACGCTGTTCGACAAGTTTGGTCTGGTGTATGCGGATCGTGTGGAGGATATGAATCCTCACAAATCGGTCTATGCTCGGTCTGATTTGCCACGTTCGACCACGTTAGGTCAGGCGATGGAAGGGGCTGATGTATTCCTTGGGCTTTCCGGTCCTGGCGTCCTTGCCAAGGATATGGTTGCAGGAATGGCGCCCCGGCCAATTGTTATGGCGCTGGCCAATCCCACACCCGAGATCATGCCCGATGAGGTGAAAGCGGTAAGGGATGATGCCATTATCGCTACGGGACGGTCTGATTATCCCAACCAGGTCAATAATGTTTTGTGCTTTCCTTTTATTTTCAGAGGGGCGCTGGATGTTGGGGCAACAGATGTCAACATGCCCATGCAAATTGCCTGTGTGGAAGCCATTGCAGAACTGGCACGCTCTGAAACGCATGATGTCGTGGCCAGCGCCTATGTTGGGGAGAAGCTGGGTTTCGGGGCTGAATACATTCTTCCAAAGCCGTTTGATCCCCGCCTGATACAGGTTATCGCCCCGGCAGTTGCACGGGCGGCCATGGAGACAGGCATTGCAACCCGCCCCATTGCTGATCTGGAGCGGTATCGGCAGGATCTTGGGCAGTATGTTTTTCGTTCTGGCCAGACAATGCGCCCGGTTATGGATCGGGCCCGGCAGGAATGTCGCCGTGTTGTTTATGCAGAAGGTGAGGATGATCGCGTTCTTCGTGCAGCTCAAGCCGCTCTGGATGAGCGTGTTGCGCGCCCTCTGTTAATCGGTCGTCGTTCAGCCATTTTAGATCAGATCGCCAATCTGGGTTTGCGGATGCGCCCGGACAAGGATATCGAAATTATCGAAATTATAAGGGATCCCCGCTATCACAACTTTTCAGATGCGTATTGGAGATTGATGCGTCGGAAAGGTGTTTCGCCTGAGCACGCCCGTATGTTGGTTCGTTCAAACTCCACCATTTTTGCGGCCATGATGGTGCGACGTAACGAAGCTGACGCCATGATCTGCGGGACGGCAGGGCGTTATGTCGAGCATTTGACAAATTTGCGCGATGTTCTGGGGTTGCGTGAAGGCGTTGCTGTCTGCGCATCCATGAATGCGGTTATTCTGGAGAAAGGTACTTTCTTCATTGCGGATACCAACGTTAATCATGATCCGACAGCGGAGGAACTCTGCGCCATTACCTTGATGGCTGCGGATGAGGTTCGCCGCTTTGGTATCGAGCCGAAAGTGGCTTTGTTGTCACATTCGAATTTCGGGACGTCCAACAGCCCTTCAGCCCTGAAAATGCGTAAGGCCTTGGAACTTGTTAACCAAGCAGCCCCTGATTTGGAAATAGAGGGAGAAATGCACGCGGATTCTGCTCTATCTGAAAGCATACGTGAACGTATATTTCCGGGTAGTCGCCTGAATGGGCAGGCAAACCTGCTGATTGCACCTTCTGTTGATGCGGCCAACATTTCCTTTAATATGATCAAAGTGTTGGGGGATGGGTTGCCTTTAGGGCCAGTCTTGTTGGGACTTGGGCATCCTGCACATATCGTAACGCCATCAGTTACAGTGCGCGGTCTGTTAAATATGACGGCTCTTTCGGTTGTTGATGCTCAGATTTTTGCCGCCAAGAAACAGGAGTAAGCTCTAAAAGGGCTTTTATGGACAGCGAGAGACAGCGCATAGCACAATATAGCGCTCGGGCTTGTCGCCATATCTGCGGGGTGTTGTTGCCTGGCTGTGTCACCAGTCAGTTCTGCCGGTAGCGTCTCGTCCCTTTTAGGGGGGTTGTGTGCATGAAGGCTAGTGACCAGGTGCTCCGGTCTGCACGGATCGTCGTTGTTGACGATACGCCGGCGAATGTTCTTCTGCTTCAGGCAATGCTGGAGGCAGATGGATATGAGGCTGTCGAGGGGTTTACAGATCCAGTTGCCGCTCTTGATGCAATCTTGAAAGCACCACCGGATCTGGTTCTTCTCGATATTCGCATGCCCTTCATGGATGGGCACCAAGTTATGGCGCGAATTACCAGCGAAATAAAAGAGTACCTGCCCATTATTGTTTTAACGGCGCAAACTGACGAGGAAACACGGATTAAGGCATTGTCTGGTGGGGCAAAGGACTTTCTATCCAAGCCATTTGATCAGGCCGAGGTTCTACATCGCATTCGAAATACGCTGGAAACCAAGCTGGTTTATAACGAGCGCCGTGAACATGCCTCTCTTCTGGAAGAGGTCGTAAGCGAGAGAACGCAGGAGCTGGCTCATATGGCCAGCCATGATCTGATTACCGGTCTTCCGAATCGTGCATCCATACGGCGTGATGTCGCCCGAATGGAAGGTAAGGGTAAGGGTCTTGTCATGCTGGTTGCCATTGAACGTCTGGGCAATGTCAGCGATGTCATGGGGCCTGCTGTTGGGGAAATGGTGTTGCGATCCTGCGCAGAAGAGTTGCGCGATCGCATGCCAAAAGATTCACTGATGGGGTACTGGGGTGGTTCTGATTTCTTTGTGTATGTTCCTGGTGGTGACATTGATATTTGTGTTCGCAAGGTTCTGGAGTATTTCTCTCAACCCCTTGTCTACGATGGGGTAGAGGTTGTTCTGGATGCCCGCATCGGCACGTGTGCCTACCCTGATGATGGTGTTGAGGCTGACCGTTTGGTCCAACGTGCAGGGCTTGCAATGATTACGGGTCGTCGGCACGGTGTTGACCACTATCCATTCAGCGTTGCCTTGGAAGAAGAAGCGGCAAAACGTCATGGCATTGAGCGTGAGCTGAGAAGAGCTGTCGAACGTAATCAGTTACAACTCTACTATCAGCCAAAGCTTAGACTCAGTGACGGTGTTGCCATCGGGATGGAGGCATTGGTCCGCTGGATTCATCCCGAAATGGGGTTTGTATCTCCGGGGCAGTTTATCCCTGTTGCGGAAGAAACAGGTGCAATTGTTCCGGTAGGTGAATGGGTTCTGAGGCAGGCCATGATTGATTGCACGGCTTGGCGTAAGAAGGGTTATGATATCGTCGTTGCGGTTAACGTGTCCGGCCGTCAGTTTTCTGGCATTGATCTTCCAGGTCTTGTCGAACGCTTTCTTGGTGAAACAGGGCTTGATCCTGTCGGTTTGGAAGTTGAGATTACAGAATCTGCCCTTCTTCATGATCTGGAACAGGCGAAGAATGTTCTTGATGCTATCCGTGAGCTTGGAATTTCCATTGCCCTAGATGATTTTGGTACGGGTTATTCTTCCTTGTCTTATCTACGCCAGCTTCCGTTGACTACCTTGAAAGTGGACCAATCTTTTGTGCGCTATCTGGACCAGAATACGGATGATCAGGCCATGACGCGCACGATCGTCAAGATGGCGCACGGCCTTGGCCTCAAGGCAGTTGCCGAAGGGATTGAAAGCGAATTTCACGCCAACTTTCTACGAGATATTGATTGTGAGATCGGCCAAGGCTACCTGTTTGCCAAGCCAATGCCGGGCTCAGCATTCACAGATTGGGTGAATGTAAAGCCTACACAAAAGTTTGCTGCCTCATGATTCGTGAGGCGTAACCCTCCACTCCCAATCGGTTCTTTCTGTGGTGTCCTTAATCTCGACGCCGGCAGCCAGAAGTTCCCCTCTTATTTGGTCTGCACGCGAAAAGTCTCTTAGTGCACGGGCTTCGGTACGTTCGGCGATTTTTTGTATAATTGCCTCTTCGCTTATGGATGCGGACAGTGGGCGTACGGAGAGCGCATCCGGGTCGGTATCCAGAAGCTTTGTTCCAAGAACAAGATCCACCAGCGCAACTAGGCGAATGACTGCCTGTGGGGTCAGGTCTGGATCGTCCAGGATTTTTCCCATTATAACCAGAACTTCCGGGGTGTGGAGGTCATTGGAGAGTGCTTGGTCTACAGCAAGGATATAATTACGTTCCTCTTCTGTAGCCTCATTCATTAGTCGTTCGATCAGGAACGTGAACGGCCCCCCGCTCTGGAAGTGCGCATCATGCGTAACAGCCTTGGCCAGTTGCAGGGTTTCATTATCCGCGTTTTCTTTGATCCGTGCTATCCGTAGCAACATCCGGCGCAGGTGTGCACGGGTTCCGGCAAGAGCCTCCCACGAAAACTCAATACTCGAGCGATACGACGCGCCCAGCAGAAACAGCCTGTAAACAAGCGGATGAATGCCACGGTCAACAAGGCTCTGAAGTGTCAAGAAGTTGCCACTTGACTTTGACATCTTCTCGTCCCCGCTTTCTGCGCGCAGAACAAGAAACTCATTGTGCATCCACCAGTTCGCGCCCGGATGACTACATTGGCTGTAGCCTTGGTTCTGGGCAATTTCATTGCAGTGATGAACGCTGCGGTGGTCAATGCCGCCCGTATGAATATCAAATGTCTTTCCCAGATACTTTGCCGCCATGACAGAGCATTCCAGATGCCACCCGGGCGCGCCTGTTCCCCACGGAGACTGCCATTCCATCAATCGTTTTACGTTGGTGGGGCTTTTTCTCCAGACAGCGAAGTCTGAAAGGTTCTTTTTGCCACCATAAGCGACACGCTTTCCGGCTTCCTGTCCCTCTATATTGAGCAATCCCAAACGCCCATATTCCGGAACTTTTGATGAATCAAAATACAGGCCATCTTCCAGCATGTATGTTGTGCCATTCCGTTCCAGAACCTTGGCGAAAGCAATCATTTCCTGGATATGGTCTGTCGCTTTCGACCACAGGGACGGGGGCAGGATATTAAGGCGTTGCAAATCGTTTTTGAAGGCAAGGGTATAGTGTGCCGCAATGTCCCATACAGACTTTTGGTCCCGGGTTGCGGCGGCCTCCATCTTGTCATCGCCCTCATCGGCATCGGACGTCAGGTGGCCAACATCAGTGATATTGATGACATGCGTTACGTCATAGCCCTTCCACGCCAAGGTACGGCGCAGGACATCAACAAAGACATAAGCCCTGAGGTTGCCAATATGAGCATAGTTGTAAACAGTTGGCCCGCAGGAGTAGACACGCACATGATCGGGGTCAATCGGCGTGAATTCGCGCAGTTCACGTCCAAGGGAATTAAAGAGATGCAATGTCTTCGAGATCATGGGGCAATCAATCATATGCATGGCTGTATCAAAGCATGCACCATGCCACGCCAGTACGCATTCGCCAAGATCCGGAATAGCCGATAACGTGGCTTTTTGTTCTTCTGGCTTGCCATTTAACGCCGTATCTGTTAGATGACACTGCGAACTATTTTCATTGCCTTGATGGCTGGGCGTACCGTTCTGTGTGAATTGCGCCGGTATCTTTTCAGGGCAGCTGTGCCTATCTTTTATGGACGGGAGTACCGTAATGTTCACTGCCCGCTCTTTGCCTAGTGCTGTTTCGTTTGCAGCGATTCTTCTGTTTTCCTGTTCATCACTGGCTGGGGAAGTGAATGTCTATTCGGCTCGTCAGCCTTTCCTGATCGAGCCCATGCTTAAGGCATTTACTGACAAGACCGGCATTCGGGTCAATACAGTCTTTGACAAGAAAAGTATAGAAGAACGCTTGAAGGCGGAGGGGCCGGGAAGTCCCGCTGATCTGGTATTGACCGTTGATATCGGGCGGTTGAATGACTTGGTCGTGGCCGGTGTGGCGCAGCCTGTTCTGACGGATACACTGAAAGATAACATCCCGGAACAGTATCACGCTCCTGATGGAGCTTGGTGGGCCCTGACATCCCGTGCAAGGGTTTTGTATGTTTCCAAAGACCGTGTTCAGCCTGGTGAAATTTCTTCTTATGCCGAACTGGCCGATCCCAAGTGGAAAGGGCGCATTTGCACGCGTCCCGGCGACAGTGACTATCATGTTGCTCTTACGGCAGCCATGATTGCTCATAAGGGGATTGATGCAACACGCAACTGGTTGAATGGCCTGAAGGCCAATCTTGCGCGTAAGCCTCAAGGTAATGATCGCTCCCAAGTCAAGGCTGTAAAAGAGGGCGTTTGTGATATTGCCATAGGTAATACCTATTACATGGCTGCGATGATGAAGGACCCTGAACAACGAGCTTGGGCAGAAGCTGTGCGGATTGTTTTTCCGGACCAGAAAGGGAACGGGACGCATGTGAATGTGTCGGGTATGGTCCTGACCAAATCCGCCCCGAACCGCGAGAATGCCATTCAGCTTATGGAATTCTTGTCATCAGACGAGGCACAAAGAATGTATGCCGAGATTAACAACGAGTATCCCGTCAAGCCCGGTGTGGAATGGTCTGCAACCGTTCGTGCATGGGGTGACTTCAAGGCCGATATAGTCCGCTTGGCTGAAGTCGCGGGTTATCGCACCGATGCGTTGAAGCTGATTAATGAAGTTGACTTCAACGCCGGGGCATAATGCGCGCGTATCCTGTTGTGCCTGACGCGACCAAGGGAGCCGGGTGGACTGCGTCCATCCGGGCCTTTTTTGTTCCAAACTATTGGCTTATTGGCAGTTTTGCCGTGGCCTGCATTGTCTTGTTGCCCGTTGTGTCCGTTATGTATCTTGCCTTTTTCCCGGTTGAGAACATATGGCCGCATCTTTTTGATACTGTTCTGTTCGGTTATATTCGCAATACGCTTTTGCTGATGATTGGTGTTGGAACCGGGACGTTTCTGATTGGTACATCAACGGCATGGCTTGTTACAATGTGCCGTTTTCCCGGTCGTGCCGTGCTTGAGTGGGCGTTGCTTTTGCCATTGGCTGTTCCGGCTTTTGTTCTTGCCTATGTCTATACCGATCTTCTGGAATATGCAGGGCCTGTGCAGATAGCTCTTCGGGCCCTGTTTGGTTGGCAGTCTGCCCGGGATTACTATTTCCCAGATGTTCGCTCCTTGGGTGGGGCTGTCTTGATGATGACATTGGTCCTTTATCCGTATGTTTATCTTCTGGCACGTTCGGCTTTTCTTGATCAGTCCGTTGCGGTGATGGAGGCATCCCGGACCTTGGGATGCACCCCGTGGCAAAGTTTCTTTCGTATAGCCTTGCCGATGGCGCGTCCCTCTCTGGTCGTTGGATTGGCTTTGGCCCTGATGGAGACGCTGAATGATTTTGGAACCGTCGATTTTTTTGCGGTCAGAACATTAACGGCAGGAATTTTTAATGTCTGGCTTCTTATGGGTAATCTGGGTGGCGGTGCTCAGGTTTCCCTCGTTCTTCTATTCTTTGTGGTGTCCCTGATTGTCCTAGAGAGATATGGACGGCGTGGTCGTCGTTATCATGATCTGTCAACTCGCCGTATGTCTTTAGTTCGGTTCTCCTTATCGGGTATACGGCGGTGGATGGCACTTCTGATATGTGCGCTGCCTGTTGTTCTTGGTTTTATTATACCAGCCCTTCAGCTTCTTTTTTTTGCGGTCAAGCGCTTTGAAGAAAGCTGTACTCCTCAATTTGTTGATTATGCTTTGAACAGCTTGCTGGTGTCGTCTGTTGCTGCGGCAGTGGCAACTCTCCTTGCTTTGTTCATGGGATATGCAGGCACTATCCGTCGGGGACGGAAGCTGGCTTCTTTCTTCGTACAGGCAGCATCTTTGGGGTATGCCATTCCAGGGGCGGTTCTGGGCGTTGGCATTCTGGTGCCGGTTGGTTATTTCAATACAGCCTTGCAGGAGTGGGTTTCCGGAACATTTGGTATTTCTATGGGGCAGATCCTGTCTGGGTCTTTTATTGGTCTCGTTGTGGCATATGTGATTCGCTTTCTGGCGCTTTCTCTTGGCACGGTGCAGGCAGGCTTTGGTCGTATCCGGCCTTCTCTGGGAATGGCGGCCCGAACGCTTGGTTATTCACCGCGCCGTGTTCTTTGGTCTGTTCATGTCCCTATGCTAAGGGGCAGCCTTTTGACAGCGGTTCTTCTGGTATTTGTTGATTGCATGAAGGAACTGCCGGCAACCTTGCTCCTTCGTCCTTTCAATTTTGAAACCTTGGCAACGCACGTTTACCAGTTTGCTAGCGAAGAAATGCTGGAACAGGCCGCGTTAGCTTCCCTAGCTATCGTTCTTACCGGTATCGTGCCTGTGATTATTCTTAGCCTGTCCATATCAAGTACTCGGCGCAGAAAAGATGCAGTCTAGTACTTTGACTTCCATGTCAGAACAAGCTCTGCCTCTGTTCGTTTGGCGGCCATCAGCCATGCTTGCACATTATTCCGGACCGGCTCTGTTCGTTGCTCTGTCATTGACATGCCGTCGTACAAAGATCTTTCCTTTTGATCATCGCTCATGATGCACCAAGCAAGCTGCCTTCCGCTGTCAGCCCGGATTGTTCCCGCCAAGGCACGGCCATAGTAAATGGTTCCAGTTTTTGCGTGCAGGGGTGATGAGCTTTCCGGCAACTCATCGGGCTTCCCAAAGGGGATTAGTTTCAGGCTGGGAAGCAAAGTTGACAGCAGCTTGCCGTTAACGCGTGTCGTTGCCATGTAACGAACCATTGCAGCGCATTGTCCCGGCGACATGCGGGCCTCGGACGACAGACCGGACGCATTGGGAAGTTCTGCGTTTGTCCATGAGACGTGAGGCATGACATCCCTAACCTTTGACAGCAGTACGCTTGCAGATTTCTCCAAAGTGCTTTCACCGGTTACGGAGAGCGACATCATTTCAAAAGCCATATTATTGGAGTAGTGAAAAGCGCGGCTGATTGCTGTGTGCAGGCTATCTCCTAGATAGGATGCTAATTCTGTCCCATTCGGAATGGAGTCAATGCGCTCGGGGGCTGACATTTTGATGCCGTTCTTTTCAGCCACAGCACGAAAGACAGCGGCGGCAAAGGGGCCAGGGTTATTGACTGGCAACCATTCGCGGCTTCTGTCTGTATCCGCTGATTCAAGCAGTTGTGAACTGACGGGAAGAGGGCGGAGAGGAATCTCTGTTCCCTCTGCCTGACCATTTCTCCAAGCTACCTTATAGCGATTGAAATTGATAGATAATCCTGAAATTCCAGGATTGTAGGGTGCATCGGCAGGCTGCTTGGCATTGATGGCATGATGATGAGGAAGGGCGCCATCATAAAAGAGGAAGCTACCACTTATACTTTTAATCCCTTTCTTTTTCAAATCACTAACGATTCTTTCCGCAGCAGGTGTGTCAAACATCGGATCTCCGCTGCCGACAAGGACCAAGTTCCCACGTACAACGCCCTTATTCACAGGACCCGTTGCAATAATACGGGTCTTGGGTCTTTTTGTTACATCAGTCAGGCTTGTCAGGGCGATGAGAGAAGGGATCTTGGCTACGGAGGCTGGTATGAAGGTTTCCCGCGCTTGTTCTGCATCCAGTACTGCCCCTGTTTTGATATCAATCAGTACATAACCTGTTCGCAGCCTCTTTCTAATTTCCTCTGCTTTCGTGACCAAGGACGGTTCTGCTTTCTCGGAGATATCACCACCTTCCACGTATGCATCGGTATTGCTTGAAGCAGCCAGCGAGGTTCCGGCAAGAAGCCAGATCAGGGTGCTTATGCTCAAGAAGCGGGTCCAAGTCATGTGCCGCATTTTTTCCATGGTCCAATGTCAAGGTGGAGGTGGTCGTGGTGATCCCTATCAGAGTTTGGTGTCAGGACCACACTGAACCACTTACAGGCTGATTGGGACAGTTTCCTGAGAAATTCAGTCTTTTTTCCCGCATTGTTCCAGTCCTTGGCAACAGAGATCCGGGTGCCATCCCTGAGTTCAAAAACGCCGATGTCCAGTGCCTTGCCATAGCTATGCTCAGACAGCCGTTTGCGGTTCGAGCTGCGACCCCTGCAGGCATAGGCACCATAGTGGTGGTAGACCTGCACCTCCTGATGAAAGATCTCTCGTGCCAAGGGTTGGATGGAAGCAGCCTCAAAGGCTGAAAAGCGCAAGGCTAACGTACAGTCCATCAGCGCGGGTCTGGACAGGGGAACCTGAGTCCCGGACAGGGAGACGGGTGTTTCAACGGAGCAGCCTGTTTTCATGCCGGGTTTCTTTGCCGCAGTATCAAACGCTGATGCGTGATAGGATAAAGAAACAAGGCAGGCAGAGCCACGTTCCCGGGGAATAATGTGGCTGTTTGTATCACTGCTGCAGGCAGAAAGGACAAGTACGAGCGATATAGCGCCAACAAGGCGGCAAAGTATTCCAGATTGTGTTACGTGGGCACTACAATCCTGTAGCTGTTCTTTTATGTGTGAGAGCACGCCTGCAGATCGGCCTTGCATCCATGGCTCTTGCATGGATTGCCTGCATCGGTTAGGTCTACCGCTTCCCGCTTCTGCTCTGTTGCCTAGGCGATCGTATTCCATGTCCAATCTTTCTCATGCCGTATCCCGGCGGCGCACGTTTGCTATTATTTCGCACCCCGATGCTGGAAAAACAACACTGACTGAAAAGCTGCTCCTGTTTGGAGGTGCGATTCAGATGGCCGGTGCTGTCAAGGCAAGGGGAGAGCAGAGACGTGCCCATTCTGACTGGATGAAGGTCGAACGGGAAAGGGGCATTTCGGTGGCGTCTTCAGTCATGACCTTTGACTACGCAGACTGTACATTCAATCTTCTGGATACGCCGGGTCACGAGGACTTTTCCGAGGATACGTACCGCGTCCTGACAGCCGTTGACAGCGCCGTCATGGTGATCGACGCCGCAAAGGGGATAGAAGAGCAAACCCGCAAGTTGTTCGAGGTTTGCCGTCTGCGTGATGTCCCGATTATGACGTTCATCAACAAGTTGGATAGGGAAGGGCAAGATCCTTTCCACCTGCTTGATGAAATAGAGCAGAGTTTGGCACTGGATGTAACGCCTGCCTCATGGCCGATCGGAATGGGAAAGGCCTTTCTGGGGTGTTATGACCTCTGGAAGGATCAGTTAATTCTGATGGAGCGTTCAAAGGGAGGAATGCCTGGGCTTGGGGCGCCCTGTACCGGTCTGGATGACCCCGAGCTGGATCGGCAACTGCCAGCCTTGGCCGTAGAGGCTTTGCGGCATGATGTTGAAATGGCTCGTGCTCTTTGCAAGCCATTTGATATCCAAGCATATCGTGAAGGGCATATGACGCCGGTCTTTTTTGGATCAGCAGTCAATAATTTTGGTGTTCGGGAGCTTCTGGACGGCTTGGCGGGTCAAGCTCCCCCCCCTCGGCCCCAGCCTTGTGTTGAGCGCCCGATCATGCCGACAGAGCCGCATGTCACGGGCGTTGTCTTCAAGGTGCAGGCTAATATGGACCCAAGGCACCGGGATCGCATAGCCTTTGTCAGGCTGGCGTCTGGTCACTTCAAGAGAGGGATGAAGCTCAAGCACGTGCGTTCCGGCAAGATCATGACCATGCATAATCCGGTCATGTTTCTGGCGCAGGATCGCGGATTGGCTGAGGAAGCGTTCCCCGGCGATATCATTGGCGTTCCCAATCACGGCAATCTGGCTATCGGTGATGCCCTGACAGAGGGAGAGGAGCTGCATTTCACCGGTATTCCCCGCTTTGCTCCTGAGCTTTTGCAGAAAGTCCGTCCGCGCGATCCCTTGCGTGCAAAACACTTGGGCAAGGCCTTGCTTCAGCTGGCTGAAGAGGGAGCCGCTCGTGTCTTCAAGCCTCGCTTCGGTGCGGACTGGATTGTTGGCGTGGTCGGGGCCTTGCAGTTTGAAGTGATGGCGGATCGTATTCGTACAGAATATGAGGTACCGGTCATTTTTGAACCAACGTCTTTGTTTACAGCTCGCTGGGTTGAGAGCACAGATCCTGTAGCCTTGAAAAAAATGATTGATGCCAACCAAGCTTCAATAGCGGATGATCATGAGGACCAGCCTGTTTTCCTTGCCCGCAATGCGTGGCATCTGGATCGTACGGCAGAAGACCATCCTGACGTCCGTTTTCTGAAAACAAAGGGGTAGCTGGAAAGGAATACGCCGGAGATCTTAGTATGGCTCCCGGCGTATTCTAAAATTTTGACCGACGGATTGCGTCGGCCTCTCCGGAGTTGTTGAGTGCATTGAGGGCCTGTTGCAGACTGTCTATTGTCATATCGTCAATATTATTGTTGCATGCAATGCCCATGATATTCTTCTCGATCTCAAAGGCTTCTTCGATTTCAACGCCTGCTTTTCGGGCCAAGGTCAGGGCAGAAAATTCTGTTGTTGCCCAGACGTCGATGCTCCCCTCCTCAAGTTTTCTTGGGTTCGCGTCATCAACAGTTTCATAATTAACCTTTAGCCCAAGGCTTTTGACGTAAGCGCTGACACTACCTCCTACATAGCCACCGATGGTTCTTCCCTTTAGATCCCCCAAGTTTTGTAGGGCCAGCGTGCTGTCTTTTTTCTTGTAAACAACCCAGCGGTTCATTTCTATAGGAGCAATCCACTTCAGCTTCTTGCTGTATTCATCAGAGAGAGGAACGGGAAAAGAGCAGTTAAAGCTCTTGCTCATCGTCATGCTATAGGACCGGGCCCGTGGATGGACGGCAATTGTGTATGCGATTCCTGCATTCTCGGCCATAAGCCGGACAATCTGTGTCGCAGTTCCTACGAACGTGCCGCGGCTGCTATAGCTGTAGGGGTACCATTCTTCTGTATTGAAGATGAAAGTCTGGGCTTTTACCCCACCGACATTAAGGATGAGAACCAAAGAGACAGCCGCGCCATACAGGGATTTCAGCATCACGACCTCTCGATGAATACATGATCCTTGCAAGCATAGATTTTTTGATCTGATCCAGAAGAAGAGGAAGCGACCGTATGTGCCGGTCACTTCCTCCTGAGAGATCAGCGTTTCTTCAGTGGCACAAACTTACGTTGGGCGTGTCCTGTGAACAGCTGGCGTGGGCGGCCAATCTTCTGGTCTGGATCGCCAATCATTTCATTCCACTGCGATATCCACCCGGTTGTCCGGGCCAGCGCAAAGATACATGTGAACATGCTTACAGGTATGCCCATAGCCCTGAAGATAATTCCGGAATAGAAGTCTACGTTGGGATAGAGCTTTTTCTGGACAAAATAGTCATCTTCCAAGGCAATGCGCTCCAGCTCCATCGCAATCTGGAGAAGTGGCTCATTTTTCATGCCCAGCTCGTCCAGCACTTCCTTGCACGTCTGTGCCATGATCTTGGCGCGGGGATCGTAGTTTTTGTAAACACGATGTCCAAAGCCCATTAAGCGGAATGGATCATCCTTGCTCTTGGCGCGTTTGATGCACTCCGGAATCCGTTTCACTGTACCGATTTCGGCCAGCATCTTGAGAACGGCTTCATTGGCACCGCCATGTGCCGGTCCCCACAGGGAGGCAATACCCGCTGCAACGCAAGCAAAGGGATTTGCGCCGGATGACCCTGTCAGGCGAACTGTCGATGTCGAAGCATTTTGCTCATGGTCAGCGTGCAGGATCAAGATGCGATCCATGGCTTTTGCCAGCGTTGGACTGATCTTGTACTCCTCGCACGGAGTGGCAAACATCATCCGCAGGAAATTCTCGGCATAGCTCAGCTCATTCTTGGGATAGATGAAAGGCTGTCCTATAGAGTACTTGTAAGCCCATGCCGCTATGGTCGGCATTTTGGCAATCATGCGGTGCTGGGATATCATGCGATGGTGTGGATCGCTGATATCCAGTGAATCATGGTAGAAAGCAGACAGAGCGCCAACGACCCCGCATATGATGGCCATCGGATGGGCATCCCGGCGGAAGCCTTGGTAGAAGCGTGTCACCTGCTCATGGATCATGGTGTGATAGGTGATCGTGCCCTCGAACTCTTTCAGTTCTTTCGGGTTGGGCAGCTCACCCCTCAGAAGAAGATAAGCAACTTCTAGGAACGTGCAGTGCTGGGCCAGGTCCTCTATGGCATATCCACGATGACGCAGAATGCCTTCATCGCCATCAATATAGGTAATCCCTGATGCGCAGGACCCTGTTGACGTGAAACCCGGATCATATGTGAACATGCCTGTGTCGGCATAGAACTTGCGGATATCCACGACGCCAGGGCCAATGCTGCCGTCCATGACGGGGTATTCCCAGGACTTTCCGTTCCGGTTGTCTGTGACCGTGACTGTCTTCTTGGTTTTCGACATGTTGGTAAACCCCTCTGGAAATGCGTTGGTACAAGGTCTCTTTCTTGAAGAGCAACCTACGGGCAGCAGTGAACATCAAGCAATGGCACGGTTGAGCGCATCACGCAGGCGAGCTAGGCTTTCCTGTTTTCCTAAAAGCTCCATAACCTCAAAGATGGGTGGCGATACGGTTGAGCCAGAGAGTGCAGCCCGTAACGGTTGGGCGACCTTTCCCAGTTTCAACAGTTTCTCTTCTGAATAAACACGCGCAAGCTCCTCCAAGGCATCTCTCGAGAAAGGCTCTGCGCTGTCAAGGCGAACGATCAAATCTTCCAGAACCTGTCGGGCTCCATTGTCATCCAGTTGTCGTGCTGCTTTTTCCTCAAGTGCCAGCGGCCGGGGCTGCACATAGAACCGGGCGGATTGTGCCAGCTCGTTGACCGTTTTCGCCCTTTGCTTCAGGCTGTCCATGGCTCGGAGCAGAAGGTCCTTGGCCTTATTGTCCAAGGATTGGCGTGTCTCTTTCTCAAGGAGCGGAATAATCAGGTCGCACAGGCGGGCATCATCAGCCTGGCGGAGGTAGACGCCATTGAGGTTGGTCAGCTTGGCCATGTCAAAGCGGGATGGTGCACGACCTACATCGGCAATATCGAACCACTCAATGGCCTGTTGTGTTGAAATAATTTCTTCATCGCCACGGCCCCAGCCAAGACGCAGCAGGTAGTTGCGCATGGCTTCGGGTAAAAAGCCCATGTCACGGTAGGCCTCTGCCCCCAAGGCGCCATGACGTTTGGACAGTTTTGCGCCATCTGGTCCGTGGATCAGGGGGATATGCGAGAAGACCGGCAAGTCCCAGCCGCATGCATGATAAAGCTGGATTTGTCGGAATGTGTTTGTCAGATGATCATCACCACGGATGACATGGGTTATGCCCATATCGTGGTCATCGACCACCACAGACAGCATGTAGGTTGGTGTGCCGTCTGCGCGCAGCAGGACCATATCGTCCAGTTGTGCATTGGCAACACGCACTTCCCCTTGAACCAGATCAGACAAAACCGTCTCACCGTTCTGGGGTGCCTTCAGGCGGACAACGGGTTTGATGCCGGCTGGTGCATCTGTTGCAGGGCGGTCACGCCAGCGACCATCGTAACGCATAGGCAGACCGGCCGCTTTCTGCTCGTCCCGCATGGCTGAAAGCTCTTCCGGAGAGCAGTAGCAGTAATACGCCTTGCCCTGTTCCACGAGCGTACGAGCAACTTCAGCATGTCTCTGCGCTTTGGAAAACTGGAAGACAGGCTCCTCATCCCAGTTCAGCCCCAGCCAGCTCAAGCCGTCAAAGATGGCGTCAACGGCATCTTGGGTTGAGCGAGCGCGGTCAGTGTCTTCGATCCGGACAAGAAATTTTCCGCCGTTATGTCTGGCGTACAGCCAGTTGAACAAGGCTGTTCTGGCACCGCCAATATGAAGAAAGCCCGTAGGCGACGGTGCAAATCGTGTAACAACATTCATAGACAAAGCCTAGGTTTGGGGCCGATGCCAAAAAAAGGATCCTATACTGCCCTGCCTCAGAGGCTATTTGCAAGCAGCAGCCCTTCGTAGCATATTCTTTGCGCACTTGCAGCAGGGAGATCATAAACATGTACGCCCGGACGTGGCTGTCAGCCACGGTGTTCCTTCGTCTTTTCCTTCGCATATCACATGTTTTTGATCAAATTCGTTGGAAAATGGTGGCGGAACAGGATTGGGGCTTGCCGTGGGGGGTTGCCCTTCTTGCTGGTGGGGCAGGGGCTTACTTTTCTTTAAGTATAGAACCATCCATCTACATTATTAGTGCGTTGGCCTTTATCGCTTTTGTCAGTGTATGTGTCTTGGCATGGTCTGTTTATGTGCGGCGTGGTTTCTGGATGGGGTGCGCTATTGCCAGCTTGGCTTTTCTGGCTGGTTTTACGTGTGCGCAGCAGTCTGCGGTGAGCGTATCCGCCCCTGTTCTGATGCGAGAGGTTCCTCCTGTCATTCTTGAGGGGGCCATTGTCAGGATCGAGCCATTACCGGTCGGATCCCGTATTCTTCTTGAAGATGTTATTATTACGGGATTTAAGCCCGAACACACGCCGAATCGCGTGCGCTTGGTCATGCGCAGGGGCTTTCACGCATTGCCAGGCCAAAGAATACGTTTACGGGCGGGTCTTCTGCCGCCATCGCCGCCGTCTGCCCCGGGTAGTTATGACTTTCAGCGTATAGCTTGGTTCGAGAAGATCGGAGCTGTTGGTTACGGTGTCAGTACTCCAGAGTTTATCGGTGAGGATCAGTCTGATTCTGTCTGGGCTTTTACCGAGGCAATGCGCCAACGCATTGGCCAGCGGCTGAGGGCGGGGATTCCAGGAGATGGGGGGGCTGTTGCTGCAGCTTTGGTGACCGGAGAGCGGCAGGCTATTTCTTCTGCCACAATTGATGCCTATCGCGATGCCGGACTGTCACACCTTTTGGCTATTTCTGGTTTGAATATAGGAATTTATGCCGGAATTGTCTTTGTTGTCGTGCGTGGGGGGCTGGCTATGGTACCCGCCGTGGCGTTGCGGTGGGATATCAAGAAATTGGCTGCGGTTCTGGCTTTGTTGGCAACAACTGTTTACCTCTTGATCTCCGGAAGTGGCATACCAGCTGTACGTTCTTGGATTATGAGCGGGGTTGTGTTGTGTGCCATTGTCCTTGATCGCAAGGCCCTCTCATTCCGCGTTCTCGCGGTTGCGGCCTTGTTGATCCTGCTTTTTCGGCCTGAAAGTATTCTTGGGCCCAGTTTCCAGATGTCTTTTGCTGCCGTTCTGGCCTTGATATCGGGTTATATGATTCTGCAACCACGTCTGACAGACTGGCGCGCCCAGTCAGGTGGTCCGGTGTCGGCGGCATGGCGATCAGGCGCTGTCTATGTGTTTGGTATTGTTTCTTCCACGCTTTTAGCAACGGTTGCAACGGCTCCATACGCTATTTATCATTTTCACCGTCTTCCTCTTTATGGCCTTTTGGCCAACCTAGTCGCTGTGCCTGTAACAGCGATCTGGATCATGCCTTGGTTGGTTCTGGCCTTGGTTCTGATGCCGTTTGACATGGAAGCATTGGCCTTGATGCCATTGGCATGGGGTGTGGCTCTTGTCCGGGAGCTTGCTATTCTTATTTCGGCTCTCCCGCATGCGAGCCTTCATACACCCCCTATGACCTCGGCTGCCTTGGTTGCAGCAACTTTGTCAGGTTTTTGGCTTTGCGTCTGGCAAGGTGCATGGCGTTGGTGGGGAGTACCTGTTCTGCTGATTTCGCTCGTGTCACCTTGGATATGGCGTGATATTCCCCAGCTTGTTATCAGCGGAGACGCGAAGGTGATTGCTGTAAGTGACGGGGAAGGATTGATCCTTTTACCCGGACGTTCCGGTCGTTTTACCCGTTCCACATGGTTGGAAAGGTGGGGGCAAAGTTCGGAAAGATGGGATCGCTGGAGTATAGGTGAAGGGCCCTGGCGTTGTGACCCGTATGGTTGCTTGTATTATCATGGTGGGTATCGTCTTGCGCTTGCCTATCGTGAAGAAGCGATTCTTGAAGACTGTAGCCAAGTTGACGTTATTGTCACACCCTTGAAAGTTTCATCAAAATCTCCCTTGCGAAGCAGATGTAAAGCAAATCGCTTTATCGATGGCTGGGATCTTGAGCGGAAAGGGACGCATGTTTTTTATTTTGATGATACTGGAATACAGGTTCGTACGATCGTCGACGATCAGGGGCAAAGGTTGTGGAGCCATTCGCAACGCCCCCTGTCACAAGCTAAGGAAGATGAAACGGAAGGTTCCATGCCAAGAGTGGATGTCTTCTGATATCTAATAACTTCTCAGCAGTCCAACCAGCTGTCCCTGTACTGTAACCCGATCCGGGCCGAATATACGCGTTTCATAAGTACGATTAGCGGGCTCGAGCGCGATTGCATTGCCCTTGTGGCGCAGGCGTTTGAGAGTTGCTTCTTCATTATCCACCAGCGCAACAACAATAGTGCCGTTTTCGGCTTTCTCGCAGCGCCGTATGATCACGGTATCGCCATCAAGAATACCGGCCTCTATCATGGAATCGCCCTCTACGGTAAGGGCATAGTGATCTCCTCCCGACAGAATGGATGCAGGAACTTCCACCAGGCTTGTTTGGTCACATAGCGCTTCGATTGGCGTTCCGGCAGCAATCTTGCCATAGAGGGGGAGTTGTACGGCCTCGCTGTTACCGGGGATGGGAATTCCTGACAGGGGTTGTCCGAAATTGCTGCGAACATGACTTATTGTCCGCACTGTTTCGTCAGGTCGTCCTTTTATTCCTGTCTGCACTGATAATTTTTCGGGCATACGTATGACTTCGAGTGCCCTGGCGCGGTGGGGTAGGCGCCTGATAAAGCCTCGCTCTTCCAATCCCGTAATCAAGCGATGAATACCAGACTTTGACTGTAGTCCCAAGGCATCCTTCATTTCGTCAAAAGATGGAGATACCCCATTCTCACGTAGCTTGAGATTAATAAAGCAGAGAAGTTGGTGCTGTTTTTTTGTAAGCATGAACCCCACCCCACCCAGCGCTATAGGCGCCAGCCAAGAGATCAGAAGAACGATGATATGTTCTACTTTAGTTCTTTCGTCAGGTCAACGCCAACAGGCTGGATGCGAGAAGGTGTTTTACGGCGTCATGCGACAGCAAGCCTTAGTGTAGCAGCCTCAACATCGTCTTGGCGCATCAAGCTTTCACCAACAAGAAAGCGTCTGGCTCCTGACTTTGCTATTCTGTCGAGATCTGCTTTTTGCTTCAGTCCACTCTCTGAGACAAGGGCGCGATCTTTACCAACCATGGCAGCCAATGCCTCGGTTGTTTCCAGATTAGTTTCGAGGGTTCGCAGGTTACGGTTGTTGACACCGATCAATCCTGATCGCGTATGACGCAAAGCGCATTCCATTTCATATTCATCATGGACTTCAATCAGGGCATCCATTCCCAGTGACAGGGCCAGTGCCTCCATATCTGCTAGCAAGGCTTTATCCAGTGCTGCAACAATCAACAAGACACAGTCGGCCCCCAAGGCACGGGATTCAACAATCTGCCATGGATCAAGCATAAAGTCCTTGCGCAGGACGGGCAGGGAACAAGCTGCGCGGGCCGCAACCAGATAGGCATCCGATCCTTGGAAGAAGGGAACATCTGTCAGAACAGAGAGACATGATGCCCCACCTTTTTCATAGGCTTTGGCGAGTGCAGATGGATCAAAGTCGGGGCGTATCAATCCACCGGACGGTGATGCTTTCTTGATTTCACAAATCAGACCATAACGTCCCTGCTCCACATGTTGGTCCAAAGCTTTGGCAAATCCACGGGCTGGGTCAGCTGCTGTAGCCTTGTCTTCCAAGTCACGCAGGGAAAACGTCTTCTTCCTTTGCTCCAGATCCAAACGGGTTTGCGCGCAGATGCGTTCGAGCACGTCACTCATACGTTAACCTCACGTATGCTGACGGAGTGATGCGATCCATAGAGGCGCACCAGTGAAGCCAGTATGCTGGATGCCTTGCCGTTATCGATTGCACGGCAAGCCAGTTCTGCTCCTTCACGTAAGGTATTGACCCTTTCGGCTGTCACAAGCGCTGCTGCGGCATTCAAAACCACAATATTACGGAATGGCCCCGGCTCACCTCCCAGTATTTTGCGGATCATTTCCGCGTTATGCTCGGGTGCTCCCCCTTTCAGCTCAGCTAAAGTTGCCCGAGGCAGGCCTGCATCTTCCGGAACAATTTCAAAGCATCGGACATCGCCATCTCTTAGTTCGGCGGCATAGGTTGGACCTGTCGTTGTTACTTCGTCCAGTCCGTCGTGACCACATACGACTGTTGCCCGCTTGAGCCCCAGCTTTCCCAAACAGTGGGCAACCGGTTCAAGCCATTTGCGGTCGAAAACACCCATCAGCTGATAATCAGCACTGGCAGGATTGGTCAGCGGTCCAAGGAGATTGAAAATCGTCCTTACCCCAATTTCCCGGCGTGCGGGGGCAACATGCTGCATGGCCGAATGGTGGCGAGGGGCCATCATGAAACCAATTCCAATCGTGTGCATGGCCTTTTCGACAACTGTGAAATCGGCGTCCAGATTCAGGCCAAGTGCGCATAGAACATCCGCAGATCCCGAGCGCGACGACGCAGCGCGATTTCCATGCTTGGCAACAGGAACTCCTACCGCAGCGACAACAAGGGCAGCAGCGGTAGATATATTGTAGGTTCCGCTTCCATCACCACCGGTTCCGACAATGTCGATGGCCCCGGGTGGAGCCTGTATCCGCACGGCATGAGAGCGCATTGTCCTAGCCGCTGCTGTTATTTCATCAACGGTCTCGCCTCTCAGACGCATGGCCATCAGGAAGGCACCGATCTGGGCAGGCGTGGCCCGTCCTGACATGATGACATCAAAAGCCTCGGCAGCCTCTTCTGAAGACAGAACTTCGCCATCAGCCAAGCGCGGCAGAAATTTTCCCAGTCCTCCGCTCATGGTTCAGGCGGCCCTTTCATTGCAAGTATAGCCGGCTATATTCAGAAAATTACGGAATATATCATGGCCATGTTCGCTGGCGATGCTTTCCGGATGGAACTGAACGCCATGGATTGGCATGTCGCGGTGCGACAGTCCCATAATCAAACCGTCTTTAGTCTGTGCCGTGATTTCAAGGCAGTCCGGCAGGGAATCGCGAGCGACCAAAAGAGAGTGGTAGCGCGTAGCCCGAAAGGGATTGGGTAGGCCTGAAAAAAGCCCTTGCCCGGTATGGTGGACAGGAGAAATCTTGCCATGCATTGGCTCTGGTGCGCGGATAACACGCCCTCCAAAAACTTGGCCTATGGCCTGATGCCCTAGGCATACCCCCATGATCGGAACCTGTCCGGCAGCCTTTTCAATCAGCTCTAGGCAAATGCCGGCCTTGTCAGGGTCACATGGTCCGGGTGACAGAACAATCCCTCTTGGTTGCCACGCCATGACATCCTTGGCTGTTACAGCATCGTTGCGCACAACTTTTGCTTCCACTCCCAGCTCTGCCAGATAATGCCAGAGGTTCCAGGTAAAGCTGTCGTAGTTATCGATCAAAACCAATGGCATGACTGTCTGTTCCGGGGATTGGGACTGCACGTCTATGGGCATTTTTTTGTTACACCATGCTAACCAAGATACAAGCACACAATGTGGTTGTGCATTTCATTTCTGTTGACCCGTATCCCAGCCTGTTATTACGAAGGGATAGCTTCTGACATGCCTACTGCACGTCGCTCGTTCTTGGTACATCGTGCCCGGAGAGATGTCTATGGATTCTCGTCGCACCCAGGTTGCATCGTCTGCCGGTCATATAGGTCTTTCCGTACAGGAGATGACCTGTGTTGCCTGCGCATCACGTCTTGAGAAAGTCTTGTCCAAGCTGGAGGGTGTGGAGCATGCGACTGTCTCGTTCCCTCTGGAGCGGGCTGATATCTGGATTAGTTCTTCATTTGCCGGTGGGCAGGAGGCGCTGCATCAAGCAGTTCGTGATGCCGGTTTTATTCCAGGAGACCCGCCTGAAACGGCGGCAGGATTTCGGGCCTACGAGCATGACAAGAAACAGAGGCAGCGCCGTGAGATTGTTCTTCTTGTTGGTGTTGCACTGCTTTCTCTTCCCCTTGTCGCTGATATGGTTTTGCACCTGCTGTCTTCTTCATGGCGTGTTCCTGTACTGATACAGGCGGTATTGGCGACCGTTGTGCAGATAGCCGGAGGAGCCCGTTTTTATCGTGGGGCTTGGTCTGCCCTGAAGAAGGGGTATGCCAGCATGGACAGTCTTGTGGCTCTTGGAACGTCCGCAGCGTGGGGGCTGTCCGTCCAAAGGGCCATATGGGGTGCTGAGGGACATCACCAAGACTTGTACTTCGAGGGATCTGCGGTGGTTATTACCTTGGTGCTTCTTGGGAAGTGGCTGGAGGGAAGGGCGCGGGATACAGCCGGTGCAGCACTCCAGTCCTTGATGAAGCTGCGTCCAGAGGAGGTATGCGTCCATATACCGGACAAGGGGCTTTACATGCTGCCCGCCGCACAGGTGATTCCGGGTATGGTTGTCTGCGTTCGTCCGGGCGAGAGAATACCGGTTGATGGATGTCTTGAGGAGGGAATGGGTGATGTGGATGAATCCCTTCTATCCGGTGAGAGTATGCCGGTATCGAAACGTGTTGGTGATACGGTTGTCGGGGGCTCCCTGAATATCAATGGTGTTCTGAGAATTCGCGTACAGGCCGTTGGGGCAGAATCTGTGCTGAATCGCATCATTCATCTTGTTGAAACAGCCCAGGCTTCAAAGCCACCTGTGCAAGCCTTGGTGGACAGGATTTCAGCGATCTTCGTGCCTTGCATTATGGCCCTTGCCTTGATGACCGTTACGGGGTGGTGGGTGATTGCCGGGAATCTCGAGGTGGGAATGATCGCGGCAATTTCGGTACTAGTGGTTGCCTGTCCTTGTGCACTGGGTCTTGCGACACCAACGGCACTTGTTGTTGGTACATCTGTTGCTGCCAGCCATGGTATTCTTCTGCGTGATGCGGCAGTGCTCGAGAAGATACGCACGCTCTCTACCGTTGTTATGGACAAGACAGGAACTTTGACGGAAGGCCGACCAGTGGTGGTTGATTGTCTTGCTGATGATCCTGCTGTCATGCTGACTGTTGCTGCCAGCCTTCAGCAAGGGAGCCTTCATCCTCTTGCCCGTGCTTTTGTGGAAAAGGCACAGGAGGAAGGGTGTGAGATCGCGACTGTTACAGACTGGATTGAAATGCCCGGTTTGGGTATACGCGGAAAAATTGGCGGGCACGGCTGGATACTGGGATCATCAATCTGTATGCAGCAGGAAGGTAAGGAATGCGAGCCATGGCAGGAGTGGGCCGATCTTCGGAGAGACAAGGGGCAGACCTTGGTATGGCTAGCCGCGGATGATGGTCCGGTAGCAGCTGTCTTCGCCTTGGCAGATCGTATTCGTCCTGAAGCGCCGGGGGTTGTTCAGTGGCTGAAATCCCGTGGTTTGGATGTTGTGATGTTGACAGGCGACAGCATGCGTTCTGCCCGCTCTGTTGCTGCGGCTGTCGGGATTTCCAACGTTTATGCCGAGACGCTCCCACGGAAAAAAGCAGACATTATTGCATCTCTCAAAGCGGCAGGGCATGGCGTTGGCATGATTGGCGATGGTCTCAATGATGCTCCTGCGCTTGCGATGGCCGATGTTGCGATTGCAATGGGCTCGGGTGTTGATGTTGCCGTGGAATCATCGGCTATTGTCTTAATGCGCGGGGATATTACCCTTTTGCCGTATGCTTTTGCAATTGCTGAAGCAATTCTGGGCAGAATACGCCAAAATCTTTTTTGGGCTTTTATATACAATATTCTGGCTGTTCCAATGGCTGTCGCGGGTCTTCTTGATCCGGTGATTGCTGGGGCGGCCATGGCTTTTTCCAGTGTCAGTGTTGTCTTGGGCTCGCTAGTGCTTTTGCGCTGGAACCCTCCCGATTTATCCCGCAGATGACACAGCGGGATATAACAGGGGTGGTACCTTGAATCCTTGGCACGTATACTGCCCCCTTTCATAATAGAGTAAAGACAAAACAGGATCAGGACTTTGCCAAAGCAGCGCCTTTCGCGTACCGGACCAACGCGTTCCAAGGTTTCGTCTTCCAGAAAAACCATACGAGGGCGAAAGGAAAGGCGTGGTGCCAGAAAAGGGGCAGGCCGCTTGAGAGAGTTTTTGTCCTTCTTCCGTTTTCTTGACAAAATTTCTCAGCGTCCCGCAACATTTGGTGGCATGGTCGCTTTTATACTGGTTCTGGCTGTTGTTATTGGCTTGGTGATTGGGCATATCTACCGTTCTGCTTCGCCTGTATTTCTAGCTGCCCAAGGCAGTGATCCCATTGGGGTTATGGCAGATAATATAACCCATGGCCGGGATCCGTTGTTTGCAGAACGTGCTGATGCTCCTTTGCAAGGCATTTCGCCCTTGGCGGAACCAGAGGCGTACTCAGATCAGTGGCGTTCTGCCCCACGTGAAACGCCGTCAAATACGTCAGAAGACAGTGCGGTTGCTCCGTTGTTGCCTGTGCCTCACTCTGCCAAGGAGAAGGCTGCGTTACCACAAACACGGAAGCCTGAAGTAAAAACCGCGTCT
This sequence comes from Haematospirillum jordaniae, assembly GCF_001611975.1. Lineage (GTDB taxonomy): Bacteria > Pseudomonadota > Alphaproteobacteria > Rhodospirillales > Rhodospirillaceae > Haematospirillum > Haematospirillum jordaniae. The sequence continues at coordinate 1,882,884 of NZ_CP014525.1, read as the reverse complement.
TTGCCTTCTGGCTCTTCACATCCTAGATCACCACATTCCACTGTTTTTGTTGCTATTGTCATTGACGACATGGGTGTTGACCAAGTTCGAAGTCGGCGTGTTATTGATTTACCCGGACCGTTGACGACATCTTTTCTTACGTTTTCGCGTGACCTTAAGAGTCAGGCCCGTTCTGCTGCCGCTGCCGGGCATGAGTTGATGATGCATATGCCGATGGAGCCGAAGGGAAAGGTATCCCCCGGTCCCGATGCATTGCTTGTTCGTATGGGTAAAGAAGAGATTGCCGGCCGGGTACACAACATGTTGGACCGTATGGAAAACTATGTTGGTATCAATAATCATCAGGGAAGCAGATTTACAGAGAATGAAGCCGGTCTGAAGGTTGTGATGACGGCCTTGAAGCAGAGAAGACTGTTCTTCCTTGATTCCCGCACCAGTGGACAAAGTGTCGGTGGTCGTGTTGCAGAGGAGGCGGGTGTGCGTACGATTGATCGCGATATTTTTCTCGATCATGAGAACAGGCCGGGTTATGTCGAGAGACAATTGGCGCTGACAGAGGATTTGGCCAAGAGGCGTGGATACGCCATAGCCATTGGTCACCCGCGCGATGCCACCATAGCGGCCCTGCGTCGCTGGTTGCCAACTCTTTCCAGCAAGGGTATTGCCTTGGTTCCTGTATCAAAGCTGATTGACATGCGTTACGGCACTCCGGCTGCCGATCTCATCAAACCGAAGAAGGCAGGTAATGGCTGAGCTTACAATAAAGATTTCCGGTATGACGTGCAGTGGCTGTGCCCGTACCGTAGAAAAAGCTGTTATGGGCATCCCCGGCGTGACCTCGGCTCGCGTTGACTTGTCGCGCCAAGAGGTAACTCTTGAGGCCCAAGAGACTCTACAGCTTTCCACAGTGCAGAAAGCTGTAGAGCAGGCAGGGTTTGATATTCGAGCAGACTAGGTATTCCAAGATGGAAAGAGCGTATTAGATACAGGCTTTATCTTCTACCTTGGACAGAGATTCTTCCGCTGTCTGTGCTGAGCGCACAAGTGCCATCGCTTTGTTGATGCACTCTTCATATTCGCTGTCTGGGTTGCTATCAGCAACGATGCCAGCGCCGGCCTGTATAATCAATTCACCATTCTTGATCAGTCCGGTCCGCAGTGTAATACAGGTATCAAGCTGCCCATTCGCCGAGATATAGCAAAACGAACCGGCATAGAAGCTGCGTTTCTCACTTTCCAGTTCATCAATAATTTCCATGGCCCTAACTTTCGGGGCCCCCGATACTGTTCCGGCCGGGAAACCGGCCATGAGTGCGGCGATGGCATCATGGTTGTCTGCAATCTGTCCTTCGACATTGGAAACGATATGCATAACATGCGAATAGCGTTCGACAGACATTTTCTGGGTCACGCGAACGGTCCCCGGGCGTGCAACGCGCCCGACATCGTTCCGCCCAAGATCCAGAAGCATCAGATGTTCTGATATTTCCTTCGTATCCGCAAGCAGGTCCTCTTCCAGCTGCTTGTCTTCTTCTGGCGTTGCGCCGCGCTTTCGTGTCCCAGCCAAAGGACGAACCGTTACAGTCTTGTCATGAAGGCGGACGAGTATCTCCGGGCTGGAGCCAACCAGTGAGAATTCACCTTGGTCAAAAAAGAACAGGAATGGAGAGGGATTTGTGCGTCGCAGAGCCCTGTAGAAAGAGAGAGGTGATGCCTTCAGCGGAATACGGAAGCGTTGTGACAGAACAACCTGGAAGACATCGCCATTTGCAATATATTCCTTTGCCCGTTCCACCATGCCCCTGAATTGTTCGCGTGTTGTGTTCGAGCTTGGAGCAAGGGGTCTGTTATTGGCCGGCAAATCTTCTTTCCAAGCTGCGGTGGTTTCCGTAGCTGGTTTCTGCAAACGTGCAATGGCTTCATTGATGCGGCCCACAGCTGCCTCGAACGCATGTTCCGCAGACATCGCGCCATTTGGCCTGACGGGCGTTATGATTGTCAGGATATCACGCGCATTATCCAGAATAGCCATGATCGTTGGCCTGATAAAGAGGCTATCCGGTATGCCAATGGTATCGGGGTTCGGCTTGGGAAGCTTTTCAGCCAGCCGGACCATGTCATACCCCATATAGCCAGCCAAACCAGCTGACATCGGGGGCAAGTGGTCCGGAAGATCGATGTGACTTTCTTCGATCAAGCGCCGCAGTGACCCCATTGCCTCTCCGTCATGCGTAAAGCCGTTGGGGTCAAGATTGACTGTGCGGTTAACTTCAGCACTTCCGGACAGGCTGCGCCAGACAAGATCAGGATTGAGACCCATAAAGGTATAACGCCCCCTGATAGTCCCACCTTCGACAGATTCCATGATAAAGGCGAGAGGATCTGACTGCTTCAGTTTGATAAAAACTGAAAGGGGACTATCCATGTCGGCGGATATGCTACGCCAGAGAACCTGTGCTTTTCCAGCCTTCCAAGAGGACTCAAACGTCTGGAATGACACATTGGTTTGCATGGCGCGCAAGACTCCTTCATTGGGAATAGTGCGGGGCCTTGCTGTAAGCCCCGCACACGTTTGCGGTTAAAGCATGCCGTATGATTTATGGCAACAGGTTGTTTATAACGTCTTGATTGACATGCATGCCGTAACGGTCAATCAGAGTATCGGTAACGATTCTGGTTACATCGTTGACCAATGCAGAATGTACATTGTTCCGCATAGTCATTACGCCATGACTATCTTTGTCCGGATCTGCGGGGTTGATCATGTCTACGCGCAGGACGTAGGCGTTCTGATCATCCTTTACAACAGAAGCTGTTCCAGCCGGCAGGGTAAAGATGGCCTGCACAATCTGTGGGGGCATGGGGTTGTCCGTCTTGTTGACGTGCCGTCCGTCCCGGCCAATACCTGATATCGTGCTGACCGTTATGCCGGGTGCCTTGTTAATGATGGCGTTCGGCGTCTTCCCGGATGTCAGTTCGGCTGCAAGTTGTTCGGCCATAGCAGCAGCCGCAGTCTTTTGTGCATTTTTCTTCCACAAGGCCTCAACTTTTTCCCGTACATCCTGGAATGGCTGGATTGTCTGCGCATGAACGGCATTAACCTTCACAACGAAAGCACCGCCGTCCACGTGAATCAGACGGCTTTCTTCGCCCTGAGCCAACGCAAATGCTTCTTTGAGAACATTTTCTTCCAGATCGGCTGGTAATGGGCTCGACCCATCAGCCGCAATTGAAGCAGCCGCTACAAGGTTAATGCCGAACGTGTCTGCAATTTCTTTGTAGCTTGTACCGGAGGCGAGGTTATCCTCAATGCGCTGTGCGACATCATTAAAGGCCTCTGCAGCCTTTTCACGCTTCAGCTGGGCTTTGATATCTTCCGATACAGTCTCCAGTCGTTTTGTTTGTGCTGGAACAAGGGGCCCAGCAGAAAAGACATGCCACCCCACAGCCGACTGCACAGGCTGAGACACGCCATTCTCGGGCAAGGACCAGACGGCGGCTGCAATATCTTCAGGCAGGCTGTTTCTGGTAATGAGCCCCATATCCAAAGGCTTTCCTGATCCGGTGTTGATCGCGGCATCGGCAAGGCTTGAACCGGCCTCTACCTGCGACAGGATATGTTTGGCGGCATCTTCGGTTTCGACAATAACCTGCGTAACCGGCCTACTTTCTGGGGTCGTAAAGAGGTCCTGGTTTGTATTGTAATAGTTGGTAACATCCTCATCGCTAACCGTTATTCTGGCTTCAAGCATGGTTGGATTCATGATGAGAACAGAAAGATCTCGTGTCTCAGGCACTGCAAACACATCTTTATTCTCTTCGTAGAAGGCGTGCAGAGCGCTGTCATCCAGTCTAACTGCCACATCCTGTGCAGCTGCACTGATTTGCAGGACATGGGCGTCGCGGCGTTCCTCGCGAATACGGTATAATGCCTCTGCCATTTTGAGTGGTGTCACAATGCCGCTGGTCAAGGCATCCTCAAGGCGGGCGTGAACCAAGTCCTTGCGGGCCATCTCAAGCCAGCCTTGTTCTGTCAGGTTATTGGCGGCCAGAACTTGGTTAAAGCGTGTACGGTCAAAAGCACCCTCAGCATTCTGGAAAGCTGGCTGTTGTATGGTCACTTCTCTCAGAGCGGTATCAGAAATGACGATGCCAAGATCACGTGCCAGCATTTCCTGTGCGGCAGAGGCTGAAAGCGACGCGACAGTGCTTTCTATCAGGCCAATCTGCCGGGCTGCATCAGCATCAAAACTAGGGCCAAATATCTGACGGAGCCTGTCCATTTGGCGTGCCAGTTGGTCTTTGAGTATAAGGCCGCTGATTTCTATGTCGCCTACCGTAAGGGCAGGCTTGTTATTGGCTCTGGAATTGACAACATCCCCGATCCCCCAGATGCCAAAGCTGAGAATCAGAACAGCAAAAAGAATTTTCGCCACCAGAGAGCCGGTGGATTTGCGCAGCGCATCAAGCATGTTTTTTCCTGGTTCAGTCCAGAGTGACATCGGGAAACATATGATAAGCATACCATGGCGTACGGGCAACCGGCATCCTGGATCGAGCGTGATGTTCAGCATGGAAATTTTCTTTCCAAATCCATTTTCTGGCGTGTTCGTTCATTGGAAAGGTGCTTCCAACGTGTTAGACAGGGTGGGCTTTTGTTCGCTCCATTGTTGTGCGACATCAAGCGGACAGACATGAACAAGAAGGTAAGGAGCTGACCCATGGGGCAGAAGCGCCTTTTGGTTGCCGGAAACTGGAAAATGAACGGGCTGCGTGCTGACGCTGAGCTTATGGCGGAAGGCCTTGCATCCCGCTGTCATGCCATGGGGAATGTTGCGGTTGATATTGCCCTCTTTCCTCCGGCAACCCTGCTGGACTACATGGCGCGTGCCCTTGATGATACACCTATAGTCATAGGAGGGCAGGACTGTCACCGCTCTGAGAAAGGAGCCTTTACTGGTGACGTATCGGCTTGGATGTTGCGCGATGTTGGCGCTTCCCATGTCCTGTTGGGGCACTCCGAGCGGCGTGCGGGGCATGCAGAAAGCAGTGCGCAGGTCAAAGACAAGGCTCAGGCAGCCCAAGCTGCAGGCTTGGTTGCGATTATATGTGTTGGCGAGAATAGCTCGGAAAGGGACAGGGGGGAAACTCTTGCTGTTGTCAGGCGACAGGTGCAGGAATCACTTCCAGCTGGCGCGACATATGCCAACACTATCATAGCGTATGAGCCGGTGTGGGCCATCGGATCTGGTCAAGTACCGTCTACGGAAGAGATTGTGAATGTGCATGGAGAGATACGGCGTCTTCTTGTAAAGGCAACCGGGGATGATGCGGGCGCCACGCGCATTCTCTATGGTGGATCTGTAAAACCTTCCAATGCAGCGGAGATCCTTGGTCTGGGGGATGTCGACGGCGCCCTTGTTGGTGGAGCCAGTCTGATCCTAGATGATTTCTGGGCTATCGTGACTGCTGCAGTCAGATGAATATAAAAAATGGTAATTTGTTCTGGCATCCTGACATCAAGGGCATTAAAAATGCCCGTTTGATGATTCAGGCCGTGCGTTGAAATACCTGATGTCCATGTAAGTTGGATCCGGGTGTCGCAGACTAGCCCTTTGACAGGTTGCACTATCTCATGATTACGGTTGTCCTTGTTATTCATCTTCTGATTGCCATGGCTCTTGTGGGCGTCATCTTGCTTCAGCGTTCCGAGGGAGGTGCACTTGGCATCGGCGGGAATGCGGGCTTTGTCTCGGGGCGTGCAGCGGGCAACATTCTGACCCGTGCGACAGCTTTTTTGGCTGTTGCATTCTTTTCAACCAGCATGATTCTGGCTGTTTTGGCAGGTGGTAACCGGGCTGGTTCCATTCTAGATGTTCCGGAACAGCCTGCTTCTACACCGTCTGGTGAGCGTTCGGGTGAGCCTTCGGTTCCCCTTTCTGAGTAATATAGGGGTGGCAGGCGCCCTGTTTTGTGTCGGGATTGTCGGGCATCATTACCTTGGCCCTATTCTGGTCTGTGGTGGCTCTGCGTGTTGACTGTATGCAGTACCGGACCTTGCATCGGTGCCTGTCAATCCGGGCTTCTGCGTCGTTTTTATTTTGAAGGCAAGAGTTAGCGGACCATGACCCGTTTTATTTTCATTACAGGTGGTGTAGTTTCTTCCCTTGGCAAGGGGCTAGCCTCTGCCGCACTTGGGGCCAGCCTTCAGGCAAGGGGATACAAGGTACGGCTTCGCAAGCTTGACCCCTATCTTAACGTTGATCCCGGCACGATGAGTCCGACCCAGCACGGTGAGGTTTATGTCACCGATGACGGCGCGGAAACAGACCTTGACCTTGGTCATTACGAGCGTTTTACGGGCGTCGCCTCGCGCCGTTCCGATAACGTAACTGCGGGTCGTATCTATCGTACCGTACTGGAGAAAGAGCGTCGGGGCGATTATTTGGGGGGAACTGTTCAGGTTATTCCCCATGTTACGGACCAGATTAAAACGTTTATTCTGTCTGATCTAACGGATGAAGACTTTTGCCTGTGCGAAATAGGAGGTACGGTTGGTGACATAGAAAGCCTGCCGTTTCTTGAAGCCATTCGCCAGCTTGGTAACGAGCTTGGTCGCGAGCGCGCGATGGTGATCCATGTCACCCTTTTGCCCTATATTCCGACAGCCGGTGAGCTGAAGACCAAGCCAACACAGCATTCCGTCAAGGAGCTTTTGTCGGTTGGGATACAGCCTGATATTCTGATGTGCCGTTCTGATAGGCCTATACCGGAAAGCGAACGTCGGAAGATTGCGCTGTTCTGCAATGTCAATGAGAAGAATGTAATTGCAGCCCTTGATGCTCCCACGATTTATCAGGTGCCGATAGACTATCACGCACAGGGTCTGGATACGCAGGTCTGCCGTCACTTTGGTCTGCCCTGTGATGTATCTCCGGATCTGGGGCGTTGGCACACTATTGTTGGGCGTGTTACAAAGCCCGAAGGTGTTGTGACGATTGGTATTGTTGGCAAATACACAAGCCTTCTTGATAGCTACAAGTCTCTTTCCGAGGCTTTGGTTCATGGCGGTATCGCCAATAATGTGAAAGTTCAGCTTGAGTGGTTTGATTCCGAGATTTTCGAACGAGAAGATGCGGCTCGTTTTCTTGAGTCTGTTGATGGCATCATGGTGCCTGGTGGCTTTGGAGAACGTGGGGCTGAGGGCAAGATCCGTGCTGCCCGCTTTGCGAGAGAGCACAAGATTCCTTATTTCGGCATTTGTTTTGGTATGCAGATGGCCGTTATTGAATGCGCACGCCATCTGGCTAATCTGCCTGATGCGTCGTCCTCGGAGTTTGGCCCGACCAGTGAGCCTTTGGTTGGGTTGATGACAGAATGGTTGCGTGGCACTGAGCTTGTCAAAAGATCCTCTACCAATGACATGGGAGGAACCATGCGCTTGGGGAGCTATGAGTGTCTTTTGGCAGAGGGTAGCAAGGTACAGTCCATATATGGGCATGAGCGTATTTCTGAGCGCCATCGGCACCGTTACGAGGTGAATGTGCATTACCGTGAGCAGCTTGAAGCAGCAGGTCTGCGTTTCTCTGGGCTTTCTCCGGATGGCTTATTGCCGGAAATTGTTGAGTATCCAGATCATCCGTGGTTCATTGGCGTGCAGTTTCACCCAGAGTTGAAATCCAAGCCTTTTGACCCACACCCACTATTTACATCCTTTATTCAGGCTGCGGTTACAAAGTCCCGTTTGGTTTGATGGATTGTGTAGCTTAACCCTGTCAGGACGGTTTTGATGTCAAACTCAGTTACTCCGCCGCGTCGCGTTTCTGTCGGTAGTCTTGTTCTTGGCAATGACCTGCCGATGGTTCTCATTGCAGGGCCGTGTCAGATGGAGAGCCGCGATCATGCGCTGGATACAGCGGGTCGTCTCGTCGAGATCTGTACCGAGGCTGGTATCCCGCTGATTTACAAGACGTCTTTTGATAAAGCCAACAGGACATCTTCAAGTGGGAAGAGGGGAGCGGGACTGGAGGCGGCTCTTCCTGTTTTTGATGACATTCGCAGGCTCTTTTCGATTCCTGTTCTTACAGACGTGCACGAGCCGTGGCAGTGCGCGGAGGTGTCCTCTGTCGTTGATGTGTTACAGATTCCGGCCTTCTTGTGCCGACAGACAGACCTATTGGTAGCGGCAGCGGCTACGGGACGTACAGTCAATGTCAAGAAGGGGCAGTTTCTGGCGCCTTGGGATATGAAGAATGTTGTCTCCAAACTGGATGAGGCCGGGAACTCCTCTGTCCTTCTGACGGAGCGTGGCGCATCTTTTGGCTACAATACCTTGGTTGTGGACATGCGTGGTTTGCCCATTATGGCGCATGATACGGGGTGCCCGGTTATTATTGATGCAACGCATGCCGTGCAGCAGCCAGGTGGACGTGGTTCTTCTTCTGGTGGGCAGCGTGAGTTTGCTCCTGTTATTGCCCGTGCTGCCCTGTCTTTGGGTTTGGCTGGTGTGTTCATAGAGACGCATGAAGATCCAGACAGGGCGCCTTCTGACGGTCCGAATATGATCCCCCTTCACCAGATGTCGGCCCTTTTGCGCGAGCTTTCCGCATTTGATCGCTTGGCCAAACAGCATCCGGTACACCTTTCCTGAGGAGTTTGTTCTGCCATGACCGCTATTGTCGACGTGCATGCACGTGAGATCCTTGATTCACGTGGAAATCCGACCGTTGAGGTTGATGTTATCCTGGAAAGTGGTGCTTTTGGTCGTGCTGCTGTTCCTTCCGGGGCGTCAACAGGTGCCCATGAGGCTGTTGAGCTGCGTGACGGAGACAAGGCCCGTTATTTGGGCAAGGGTGTTTTGAAAGCTGTTGACGCAGTCAATGATGAAATTTTTGCAGCTTTGGCCGGTATGGATGCTGAAGAGCAGATTGACATTGACCAAGCCATGATTGACCTTGACGGCACGCCGAATAAGGCTCGTCTGGGTGCCAATGCCGTTCTTGGCGTTTCCTTGGCTGTTGCCAAAGCTGCTGCTGATGAGGTCAGTCTGCCTTTTTATCGGTATGTTGGTGGCGTGTTCGCCCGGACTCTTCCGGTTCCAATGATGAATATCATCAATGGCGGTCAGCATGCCGATAATCCAATTGATATCCAGGAATTCATGATTATGCCGGTTTCCGCCGACAGCATGGCGGATGCGGTACGTATGGGGGCAGAAGTTTTTCATGCGCTGAAGAAGCAGTTGAGCGACGCAGGCCACAACACCAATGTGGGTGACGAGGGCGGCTTTGCCCCCGGTCTGAAGTCAGCGGATGAAGCCCTTGGTTTCATCACAAAAGCTGTCGAGAAGGCCGGCTACAAACTAGGGGATGATATCGTTCTGGCGCTTGATTCAGCCTCGACAGAGTTTTTCCGTGATGGGTGTTACCATATGGAAGGCGAAGGCAAGGTTCTCGATGCGGGTCAGATGGTCCGCTATTATGAGGATCTTTGTGGTCGCTATCCAATCTTTTCCATTGAGGATGGTTTGGCTGAGGATGACTGGGATGGCTGGAAGCTTCTTACCGATGCACTGGGTAAGAAGGTACAGCTTGTTGGTGATGATCTTTTTGTGACCAATGCCGAGCGCCTTTCCCGGGGTCTGGGCGAAGGTGTTGCCAACTCTATTCTGGTTAAGGTCAACCAGATCGGCACGCTCTCTGAAACCTTACAGGCCGTAGAGGTTGCGCATAGGGCAGGGTATACGTCTGTTCTTTCCCACCGTTCTGGCGAAACAGAAGACAGTACCATTGCTGATATTGCTGTGGCGACCAATTGCGGGCAGATCAAGACGGGTTCGTTGAGCCGGTCGGATCGTATTGCCAAGTACAATCAGCTTATTCGTATCGAGGAGCTGTTGGGCGGTTCTGCTGTTTACGCCGGGCGCAGTATTCTGCGGGGTTAGTTTTTAGTGCATGGCAGGTGGTATAGAGATATTACCGCCTGCCATGCTATATGGTGTGGCACTATTGACCCACATGAGATTCCCGTGTTTGTTGTAGGCCATGTCCATGGTTGAAGAAATACGTAGAAGGCTGAATAAGGCCATTGCCCCCTTGCTGGGCATGGCTGCGGTCTTTTATTTTGCATTTCATGCCATCCAAGGTGACCGCGGCCTGTTCTCGTGGTGGCAAATTCGTCAAGAAATAGTGCGCGCAGAATCTGCCCTTCAGGCATTGCAAGCAAAGCGAGCTGATCTTGAGAATCGGGTTTCCTTACTCAGGCCAGAAGGAATAGATCCGGATCTTCTAGAGGAGCGGGCGCGTGTTATGTTCAATATGGGGCGCCCGGGTGAAAAGGTGATTATTCTCCCGAAAATTTCTACCGAAGACAGGTCCCTGTTGCCTTCCGAGCCGCACCTTTTACAGTGAGAGTGCAGCTCTTTTGCTGCTTTATCTGCGTTTCTGAAAGCATATTTTTACCGTCAGAGTCGATTTTTAACGCAATAACAGTAGCTGGCAGCTTGGTTTCTGCTTATATCCCATCTACACTTGGTGCTCAGGGCCGTTTTTCGCGGTTCTTGCCTTGATTTTGAAGTCACAAAAGCGACTTGGTGCCTCTGAGAGGGCCGGTTGCCGGAAAGAAGAGGTTCATTGTGGAGACGGGCTCATTGCAAACTTTCCCTGTCCTGCCCCTGCGGGATATTGTCGTCTTCCCACACATGATTGTCCCGCTGTTTGTGGGTCGTGAGAAGAGTGTCCGTGCGCTTGAAGATGTTATGACGGATGATAAGCAGATCCTGCTTGTTGCCCAGAAAAATGCATCACAGGACGATCCGTCTCCGCAGGATATCTATGACGTTGGGACACTTTCGACGGTGTTGCAGCTGCTGAAACTGCCTGATGGGACGGTTAAAGTTCTGGTGGAAGGTGGGCAACGTGCCCGTATTTCTGCTTATGGCTCGCGTGAAGAGTTTTATGAAGCAGGGGTCGTTCTGCTTGAAGAGGAAGAGGGCGACAGTCAGGAGCTTGAGGCTCTTGCCCGTTCCGTAACCAGCCGTTTCGAGCAGTACATAAAGCTCAACAAGAAAATACCGCCTGAAGTTCTTGTTTCGATCAATCAGATCGAAGATTCCGCCAAACTGGCAGATACCGTAGCCTCTCACCTTTCACTGAAAATTTCCGAGAAGCAGGAACTCCTTGAACTCCAGACCATTACAGAACGCCTAGAGCGGATCTTGGGGCATATGGAGTCCGAGATTGGTGTTTTGCAAGTTGAAAAGCGTATCAGTAACCGTGTCAAGCGGCAGATGGAGAAGACCCAGCGCGAGTACTATTTGAATGAGCGCATGAAGGCGATCCAGAAAGAGCTTGGTGAAGGCGAAGATGGCAAAGACGAAATTGCTGAGCTTGAGGAGCGCATAAACAAGACCAAGCTTTCTAAGGAAGCCAAGGAAAAAGCTCTGGGCGAGTTGCGTAAGCTGAAGTCAATGAGCCCTATGTCGGCTGAGGCAACGGTTGTTCGCAATTATCTTGACTGGATGCTGTCTATTCCTTGGAAGAAACCTTCTAAAGTACGTAATGACGTCAAGGCAGCTGGTAAAGTTCTTGATACGGATCACTATGGCCTTGAGAAGGTCAAGGAACGTATTCTGGAGTATCTTGCCGTTCAGCAGCGTACGCGCAAACTGAAGGGGCCTATCCTGTGCTTGGTGGGACCGCCCGGTGTCGGCAAGACGTCTCTTGGACAATCCATCGCAAAGTCGACAAATCGTAGCTTTGTCCGTGTTTCGCTTGGTGGCGTGCGTGATGAATCCGAAATCCGGGGACATCGTCGCACCTACATAGGGTCGATGCCGGGCAAGGTTATTCAGGGCATGAAGAAGGCCAAGACATCCAACCCTCTGTTCCTTCTGGATGAGGTTGACAAGTTGGGGCAGGATTGGCGCGGTGATCCGTCGTCTGCTTTGCTGGAAGTGTTGGATCCCGAGCAGAATACGACGTTCCAGGATCATTACCTGGAGGTGGATTACGATCTTTCCGACGTGATGTTTGTGTGCACAGCCAATACGCTCAGGATGCCGCAGCCTTTGCTAGACCGGATGGAGATTATACGGCTGTCCGGGTATACCGAGGATGAGAAAGTAGAAATCTGTCGGCGCCATTTGATACCCAAGCAAATGGAAGCCCACGGTCTGAAGAAAGATGAATGGTCTATTACAGATCAGGCTCTTCGTGACTTAGTTCGCTATTACACGCGTGAAGCCGGCGTTCGTAATCTGGAAAGAGAACTGGCAACCTTGACCCGCAAAGCAACCAAGGAAATTTTGTTGCGTGGTCTGAAAAAGGTCGCGGTTAGCCCAAAGAATCTTGAGAAATACGCGGGGGTCCGCAAGTACCGTTATGGAGAGGCGGAGCTGGAGGACTTGGTTGGTGTTGTAACAGGCTTGGCTTGGACAGAAGTCGGTGGCGATCTTTTATCGATTGAGGCGGTTACTGTTCCCGGGAAAGGCAAGTTTACCGTTACGGGTCAGCTGGGCGACGTCATGAAAGAGTCTATAGAAGCTGCCCGATCCTATGTCCGCTCACGGGCAACGACGTTTGGTTTGAAGCCGACTATTTTTGATCGAAAAGATATCCACGTTCATGTTCCCGAAGGGGCGACACCCAAAGACGGGCCTTCTGCCGGGGTTGCCATGTCGACAGCCATCGTGTCGACGTTAACGGGCATCAAAATCCGCGCTGATGTAGCAATGACTGGCGAAATAACCTTGCGAGGGCGAGTTCTGGCAATTGGGGGGCTAAAAGAAAAATTGCTGGCCGCTTTGCGCGGCGGTATCAAGACTGTTCTGATTCCGCAGGAGAACGAGAAGGACTTGGCCGAAATTCCTGACAATGTCAGGAAGGGACTGCGCATTATTCCTGTCTCGACAGTTGATGAAGTCTTGGACCATGCCTTGGTTGAGCGTCCTGTTCCGATCGAATGGTCGGAGGATGAAGAAAACAAAGCTGCGGATATGGCACGTTCCCGTGACGATGATGTGACGGATATTCGACCTCATTGAGTATCCTACCTGTTTGAATCATGCGTATAACGGGGTCCTTACTGGGCCCCGTTTTGTTATTGCATGCTATTGATGTATGGATTTCTATTGTGGAAATATATCAATCCACAATTTAGGTAAGAGATGAAAAGAGAGAAATATACTCTTCCTCTATCAGTATGACGTTGACGGAATGCAGCGCTGATGATCTGATTTCCGTTGTGCAGGTCCGGTTCTTCCGCAGATTCTGCCAGTTCTGTTTTTGTCATGACAGAAGGGAGCTTCACGTGAACAAAAGTGAATTGATTGCTGCCGTTGCCGAGACAAGCGGGTTGAGCAAGAATGATGCGGGGCGTGCTATTGATGGTATATTCTCCACAATCACTTCATCCCTGAAGAAAGGTGATGAGGTAAGGCTTGTGGGGTTTGGTACGTTCTCCATATCCCGGCGTGCGGCGACAGAAGGGCGCAACCCGCGGACAGGGGATGTTATCAAGATTCCGGCATCCAAGCAGCCAAAATTCCGGGCTGGGAAAGGCCTGAAAGAGGCCGTTCAATAAGAGGGAATTTCGTAAAGAATGCCGGGGCTTTTATCTCAAGGCACCGGCATTCTTTTATGCGTCAAGTATCGGCAAAAGTGACTCAATAACACGCTCAAACATATCAAGTGTCAGACGCCCTGTATTCACGTTGTAGCGTGAGGTATGATAGGTATCCACAACGACAGTCTTGCCTGGAATATGGTGTATGCGTCCATGGGCGAACGGCCACTGGGACCTTCTCTCATTCAGGACCGTCAAGACAGAATCGTGTGCGATGCGGCCCAATGCAAGAATAGCCCGTAAGTCAGGCATAGCGGCGATATCAGCGGCAAGAAAGTGGCGGCACTGTCGCTGTTCTTCAGGCGTTGGTTTATTCTCAGGAGGAACGCACTTGACTGCATTGGTCACGCGGGCCCCGGATAGTTCCAGTCCATCAGATGGGTCCGCCCGGAAGACACCTTGCGCCAAGCCATATTTTACCAAGGTTGGATAAAGAACCTCACCAGCGAAATCACCGGTAAAAGGTCGGCCTGTGCGGTTGGCGCCACGTAGCCCGGGAGCGAGGCCAACGATAAGCAGCCGTGCATTCCTGTCGCCAAAAGGGTGCACGGGTCCATTGAACCAGCCCGGGTTTGTTGCCCGTGCCTCAGCAATATAATGGCTCAGACGTGGGCACAGAGAGCAGTTGTGATCAGGAAGCAGCATTTTCATCTTGCGTAACAGATGCATCCTGTTGTGCTGTGCCATGAACTTGGTAATGCTGGCGCTCATCTTGGCGAACAATACCGCTGCGGGAAATCAGTGGTTCAAGGTCCAGAAGTTCCAGGAAGTTGTCGGCTTGTCTGCGAAGATCATCCGAGGCAATTGGCGATGCGGACTTGACCGTTGAAACAACCGTCACACGCAGCCCACGTTTCTGGACAGCTTCGACAAGTCTGCGCAGATCGCCATCGCCGGAGAACAGGACAACGTGGTCCAGATGCTCGGACATTTCCATGACGTCAACGGCCATTTCGATATCCATGCTTCCCCGTGCCTTGCGTCGGCCGGATGCGTCTATATATTCCTTTGTCGCAGGCTTTGTAACCATTGTGTAGCCGTTATAGTCGAGCCAGTCGACAAGGGGCTTGATAGATGAGTAAGGGGATTTGGTTTGTGGAACCGGTGAAGCCGGTGATTTAGCCGCGTAGTAATCTTGGTCTTCAATCAGTACGGTGTAGTAGAAGGCCCGGATAAGGCGTCCCTTGGTTGCAAACAGGTCCAGAAGCTTGCGATAATCTATATCAAAGCCCAGCGCCCGGGCTGCCGCATACAGGCTGGATCCATCAATAAACAGGGCAATACGTTCGGCAGGGTAAAAAATCATGTCTTTTATTCCTTCAGTATGTTCGGTCAGGCCTTGTGATGCCGGAACGGTGGCAATACGTACTGTCATTAACTTCTGTGAAGGTTATAGCCCAGTGTTAAGGGAGGTCAACGGGGCTGCAGGCAGAATCAACAATTTTGCAGTATTCATCACCAGTATCGTTATGGATATCGAGGACAGGGAGCGTTTCTAGTGTCTGTTTTTGTTGCTTTTGGGGCCAATCTTACAGGGCCTTGTGGTTCCCCTGCCCAAGCATTCGATGCAGCTATTATATTGCTTGAACAGCATGGTGTGCCTGTTACGCAGCGTTCTTCCCTGTGGGAGAGTGCTCCTGTGCCACGATCCGAACAGCCATGGTACGTCAATGCCGTTGTACAGGTTGACACAGACCTACCGCCCCGTGATCTTCTGAACCTCTTGCATCGTATTGAGAGTGTAATGGGCAGGGTTCGTTCTGAGCCCAATGCTTCCAGGGTCATAGATCTTGATCTTTTGGCCTATCATACTTACGCCGTTGGTGAGAAAGGCGGAGAGGAGTTGCGGTTACCGCACCCACGACTGCATGAGAGGGCTTTTGTCTTGTTTCCCTTGCAGGAAATCGCTCCGAACTGGATTCACCCGGTTTCAGGGGCATGTATCCCCGATATGATGGCTGCCTTGGATCCTTCACAGGAAATTCGTTGCCTTGCCGCGCAGTAAGGATGGTTCTTGTCAGGGGGTGAACACTCGTCTATACAGGCAGACTTATCTGTCCTCCATTTTGTCCCTTGTTCTGTTTGCGGGAGAGCCCGATGGCCCGAGTTACCGTTGAGGATTGTGTTGTCAAGGTACCCAATCGCTTCGATCTGATTCTTGTATCTGCCCAAAGATCACGGCAGATATCGTCCGGGGCTCCTGTGCTTGTCGAGCGTGACAATGATAAGAACCCCGTTGTTTCTCTTCGGGAAATCGCAGAAGACAAGGTTGACGTGAATAGCCTGCAGAGCGCCCTTATCCAGGGGCTGCAGCGTCACGTCGAGGTTGATGAGCCTGAAGATGACGACTTTGGCAGCCTCTCTGTTGAAGCGGTCGGGGAGATTGGTTCCATGATTATCTTGGATGATACAGACGATACGCTGACTGTCCAAGATAGTGCAGAGACAGAAGGAGAAGGTGCCTTCGTCATGCAGGACAATGACTTTGATGAAGAAGGTTGATGGTCGTATTTTGATATAAATCTTGGGTTAGTATTTGTGTTACTGAAAGGGCTGTAATACCATGGTTATGGGTATGCAGCCCTTTCTTGTTCTGCCCTTGGTGTGTGTTGACCGGTTTCTTGTGTCGGACATGCTATGGGCCTGATCTAGAAGAAAAAACAGGTGCTTGGCAAATGATGCGGCAGTATGAGCTTGTTGAGCGCGTCAAGGCCTATGATCCGACAGCGGACGAGGATGCCCTCAATCGTGCCTATGTTTTCGCGGTCCAAAGGCACGGATCACAGTTACGGGCAAGTGGGGACCCGTATTTCTCTCATCCTGTTGAAGTTGCTGGTATTCTTACACGCTATCGCCTTGATACCGCGACCATCATTACGGCTCTTCTTCATGATACGATCGAGGATACCGATGTAACCCTTGATGAGGTTACCCGCCTTTTTGGCGGGGACGTGGCGCGTCTTGTTGATGGCGTGACCAAGCTGGCCCGTATAGAGCTTCAGTCGGACCAGACGAAGCAGGCAGAGAACTTCCGCAAGCTTCTTCTTGCTATGAGCGAAGACATTCGCGTTCTGCTCGTAAAGCTTGCTGATCGCGTGCACAATATGCGTACGCTACACTACATCAAGAAGCCGGAAAAGCGTCGTCGTATTGCTCTGGAAACCATGGAAATATACGCTCCCTTGGCCGAGCGTATAGGCATGCAGGAGTTCAAGGTTGAACTTGAAGAGAGCGCGTTCGCAGAGCTGCATCCCGATGCGCATGCCTCGATTGTGGCACGCTTGCGTTACCTTGAAGAGCAGGGTGGAGATCTGGTTTCGCGCGTGATTGGTGAGCTTCGTGATACGTTGGCCCATGGGGGTGTCCAGGCAACATTATCAGGCAGGGAAAAAACGCCCTGTTCCATCTGGCGCAAGATGCAGCGCAAGGATGTCGCATTCGAGCAACTATCGGATATTATGGCCTTCCGGGTTCTTGTTCCTTCGGTGGAAGACTGTTACCGGACTCTTGGGTTGCTTCATGCGGCCTATCCCATGGTTCCAGGGCGTTTCAAGGACTATATTTCAACGCCCAAGCCTAATGGCTATCAGTCTCTCCATACTGGTATTATTGGGCCCCAGCGCCACCGGATTGAGATCCAGATCCGAACGCATGCCATGCATGATATCGCAGAGATGGGTGTTGCGGCACACTGGAATTACAAGCAGGTGACTGTTCCTGCCGCCGGGACGATGACAGATGGGCGGCAGTATCGTTGGGTGCGTGAGTTGCTTGAAATATTGGATCATGCAACCAATCCAGAGGAATTTCTGGAACATACCAAGCTGGAGATGTTTCAGGATCAGGTTTTCTGCTTTACACCCAAGGGCGATCTTATCGCCCTGCCGGGAGGCGCAACGCCGGTTGATTTTGCTTATGCGGTGCATACGCACGTTGGTGATACCTGTGTTGGGGCAAAGGTGAATGGCCGGATCGTTCCCCTGCGTTCCATTTTGTCCAATGGTGATCAAGTCGAGGTTATTACCAGTCCCAAGCAAACGCCCAATCCCGAATGGGAGCGTTTTGTTGCTTCCGGCAAGGCGCGTGCCCGGATTCGGCGCTATATCCGCAACCAGCAGAAAGACCAGCATACGGAGCTTGGGCGTAAAATTCTGTCTCAAGCCTTCCGTGATGAAGGGTACGAGATGACAGACAAGGCGTTGTCTGTCGTTCTGAAAAAATTCAAGGTTGATACAGTTGATGACCTCTGTGCCCATGTGGGGGAGGGGATACATACTGGGCGGGAAGTGGTGCTGGCCGTTTACCCCGGTCTTCGCATGGCCAAACCTGTTGAAGATACACTGCCTCGGCCCCGGCATTTGGATGGTCGCCATCGAGAGAAGAACGGCAGCAGAAGGCATGCTGTTGCCATTAAGGGATTGATTCCGGGAATGGCGCTCCATTATGCAAAATGCTGCCACCCTCTTCCCGGTGATCGTATTGTTGGCATTGTAACAACCGGAAAGGGTGTTACAATCCATACGATTGATTGCGAACAATTGGGGCCATTTTCAGACCAGCCCGAGCGGTGGCTTGACTTGGCTTGGGATCAGGAGGGGACAGGGCAGAATTACATTGGGCGTGTTAACCTTGTTGTCTCTAATGAAACGGGTAGTCTTGGTGTTCTATCAACCATAATAGCCAAGAATATGGGAAATATAACAAACCTCAAGATAACGGGTCGTACGGCTGAGTTCTTTGATATGATTGTTGATATTGATGTTCGTGACGTGAAACATCTTATTAATATAATAGCAGCTCTTAGGGCAACTCCATCTGTCAGCTCGGTCGAGAGGGCAAGAAAGTAATTGTGCTCGTGATGGATAAGGCAATATGATGCCTTTTAATTGTAGTATCGTTTTTATGGTGAACGCGTGAGGACTTCTTTTTTCTCTGCTGGATTCTTTGCTCTTTCTCTTCTGTCAGAGAGCGTCTTTGCTTCGTCATGCCTTCATAAGGCTGATGATGAGGCGATTCGCGTTCGTCAACTTCATGTTGAGCTGATGGTTGCGGCCCTAAAGTGTGGAAATAGTGGGGCCGGCCTTCGTGATAGTTATGGCCGTTACGTCCAAGCCCACAGCAGCACGTTATCGAGTAACGCCCATGAGTTGCGCGGTTACTTCAAGCGGTCTTACGGGAAGAACTCTACTTATCATTTCGACCGTTTTATGACCCGCCTTGCCAACGATGCATCTATTCGTAGTCAGGGAGTTGTTTCGTATTGTCAGGATGCGGCCAAGGTTCTTGATGCCGTTAATGCCTTGGAAACAGCCGAGAGTCTGAAGCATTTTGCCGTATCTTCCATGCCAGCCCAAGATGACGGCCTTCCACAGTGCAAGGTTTCCGGGCAGGAATCCCGTACGGCAAGCCGCTAGTCCCGTTGCGTCCGGTTTCCCTGTAGTATCGAAGCGCCATTCTCTGTTTAGGAGATGCCCAGATGCCTGAGCCGCACTCAGGAACTACCTTGTGCCTGCGGCCGGAGGGCTTTCGACGTATGGCCTGGGTCGAGTGGGGACGGTCAGAGCATCCACTTGTTGTCTGCGCTCATGGATTGACGCGCTCCGGGAGAGATTTCGATTTCCTGGCTCATGCGTTGGCACCCCGTTATCATGTCGTGTGTCCGGATATTTTGGGCCGAGGTCAATCCGATTGGCTTGTAGATCCTGCTGGTTATGCCTACCCGTGTTATCTGTCTGATATGACAACGTTGATATCCCGCTTTGGCTCTCCTCCTACTCTATGGATTGGAACATCCATGGGCGGGCTTATCGGTATGTTTATGGCAGCCCTTCCCGGATCACCTGTTCAATACCTTATTATGAATGATGTGGGGCCATTCATTGAAGATGCGTCATTAGAGAGCATCCGTAATTATGTAGGGGATACCCCCTTATTTTCTGACTATTCTGCTGCAAAAGCACAGATACTTGATCGGTATGCAGATTTTGGCCCGATCCCGGAATCCCGCCAAGATCACTTGGTGCAATCTTCTATCAAGTCAGATCCAGAAAGTGGGGGGTTTCGTTTTCATTACGACCCGGCTATCGGGCTTTCATTGCAGGCAACAGCTGGTCAGGATGTTGAGCTATGGCCCGTATGGGAAAGTCTGACAATACCCGTGCTGGTTCTAAGAGGTGAACGATCCGGTCTTTTATCCCGTGAAACAGCGCACCGTATGAGCATGCGCCCCGGTACTACGGTTATTGAAGTCAAAGAATGCGGCCATGCGCCATCTCTTATGAAAGAGGATCAGATAGACCTTGTAAGAAGCTGGATTGCCTCAATACTGTGAATTATCATGTTCATCAACGTCCCAAATCACGGCCGATCCGGAAGGCGTTCTGGGTGTATCCCAGACGATAGCGATAAACAGCCGTAGCTTCCATAACCCTTTGCACGTAGTTGCGTGTTTCCGGGAATGGAATGCGTTCGATCCAGTCAAGCATATCAATTTCTCGGGTGCGTGGGTCTCCATATTCACGGGCCCAGCGGGCAGGGCGTCCTGGCCCTGCGTTATAGGCTGCAATAGCCATGGCATAGGACCCATCAAAACGCTTCAAAAGCGTCGAGAGATAATGCGATCCCAATGAAACGTTCAGATCTGGATCCCGGTTCAGTATCTCGCTGCTTTTCATGGCCACACCGCGCTGCTTGGCCACAGCTTTGGCCGTGGAAGGCATTAACTGCATCAAACCGCGGGCGCCGGCCGCACTGATTGCGCCGGTACCAAAGTTACTTTCTTGGCGAATAACAGCAAGAATTAATGCCTTTTCCGGACCATCAGGTAACGTAAAATCGGGCAGGGGGTATGCCGTATCTAGGTCGTGATGCCCTTTTTGTGCTGCGCGGCGCGCGATTGCGACACCGGCCTCTGTTCCGGCTTCGCGTGCGATGTTCAGGGCAATAGCCCTCTCTCCCGGTGTTTTGGCATCTTCGATCAGGCGAATAAGGAACGGCATCATCTCCTGCTGCCGTCCCAAGGAGGCCAAAGCCAAGGCTGTAAGGGTCAGCGACCGTGCGCTGGCAGTTTCCTTCTCGTCGCCGGAAGCCCTTGGAGCAGGAGGCAGCGACGGTATGGTGCCCGTACGCTCGGCTGCCAGCTGGCCGTAGAAGGTTGTCGGCTCATCGGCAGCCCGGAGATAAGCCTTCTTTGCTTCTGTGCTATCACCAAGTGTTTCTAGGGTTCTCCCGATCCAGTAGTGGGCCCGGGCAACACTGATGGGAAAGCTGACGGCCGATGCAACATTGCGAAAATGGGGCAGTGCCATTTTGGGGCGATCGAGAAAGCGTAGAGCAATCCACCCTGCCAACCATTCTAGATCTGCGTAGACGGCTCCACCTTGAATGGCATGCCTACGAGCCATGTCATAGGCCCTGCGATAATTTCCCTTGTCGAGCATCGCTCTGGCTAGGACCAGTCTCTCTTTTGCCCATAGATCCGGTTTTCCCTTGTCCGCAGAGGGATGACCAAGAAGTTCGGCAGCAGACTCTTCCAGGTTTTTCTGGCGTCGGAACACCATGCGGTCAAAGACAAAGCCCGGGTCGTCGGCGCGGTTGCGGGGAACGTTACGCACAAGCTTATCTGCGGCGCCAGAGCGTTCCTGCAGCGCGATGCGGGCCAAGGCAACCGCGCGGGTATCGGAATCGATCCGTTGCTCCTTCAGAAGGAAACGGGCATCGCCAAGATCCCCAGCCCACAGGCGCTCATCAAGGCGTTTTCTGTGGTCCTGACTTCGAAGCCACTTCCCGAACCGGGCGAGCAGACGGGTTTCGTCGCTTCGTGCCAGGCCGTAACTGATCCATGTGTCACGGATCAACTCCTCGGCTTCGCCCTTCCTGCCTGTGGCCAGAAGTGCTTCGGCCATAAACATACGGCCACGCCCTGTCCGTGGTGGCCAAGCCCGGAACCATTTCAGAAGATCTTCGGGGGCCTCATCGCCTGTCATTCGTTCCTCAGCCTTGCGCTGCAGGACCGACATCATGGGCCAGTCTGGATATTTTGCGATGAAGTCGCGGACATCGGAAAAGCTTGGGGTGCTATCGTTATCTGTGAGCCAGCGCCACCTGAGATAGTTCACAAGCACCGGGTTGTCAGCAAGCTGTCCATTGCGCAGGGCATCGCCCCATCGGTCAGAATCCGCATCCGATAAGGCTCGTGTATATAGAACCTGATCCCCAGCGTTCAACCCACTGAAATGAACAGATGCCAAGACTGACGAAGTTGATACCTGCAGCCCGGCAATAAAAGCCAGAACCGCGACGGAATTCCATATATCCCGTAAGATAAGCAACGCTCGGTCTGCCCCCAAGTTTGCAGGGCCTGCCCTGCTTTCCGGAACAACTCTATACTTTTGGCTGTATAGCAGATAGGACGCGCTGTGGCATATGGAATTTCCATGACAGCAACATGCTGTGTATTTCTTGTTTTCGCAGAATTCATGGTCCAGGAATGCTTGCCCCTGGATTGATGGATCGTTATTGTCTTGCCTTGGCTTGGGGCCTTTGATGTGCCCGAACAAACCATGCCTGACGGAGCCAACCATGTACAGCGGGTCTTTTACAGCCCTGATTACCCCATTTTCTGTGGATGGGTCTGTTGACGAGCGGGCCTTTCAGGACTTTGTCGTGTGGCAAGTCGACAAAGGTACCAATGGCCTTGTTCCGGCCGGAACAACAGGAGAGACGCCAGTACTCAGCCCAGACGAATATAAAAGGCTTCTGAGGTTGTGTGTGGAGGCGGCCTCTGGCCGTGCTGTCGTCATGGCTGGATCGGGCACCAATTGTACTGCTGAATCCATAGAGCGCGCACAGTACGCAGAACAGGTTGGTGCCAACGCGGTTATGGTTGTAACGCCCTACTATAACAAGCCCACACAGGAGGGGCTGTACCAACACTACAAGGCAATACACGACTCCTGTGAACTGCCTGTGTTTATTTATAATATCCCCGGGCGCAGCGTTGTGGACATGTCACTGGACACAATGAAGCGTCTTGCTGAGTTGCCGAGGATAGCCGGTATCAAGGATGCCACGGCTGACCTGTCGCGTCCGGTGCAGCTGCGCCTTGCCCTTGGTGCTAATTTTTGCCAGTTCTCTGGGGATGATCATACAGCGGTTGCCTTTCTGGCCCAGGGTGGGCATGGCTGTATATCCGTAACTTCAAATATTGCCCCTCGCCTGTGTGCTGATCTGCACCGCGCCTGGCAAGAGGGAAACATGGAAAAGGTAAATTCCTTGCGCGATCGTCTTGTGCCATTACACAGTGCATTGTTTTGTGAAACCAATCCAGCCCCGGTCAAGTATGCTGCCAGCCTGTTGGGGCATTGTTCGGACCGTGTCCGCCTCCCCTTGGTTCCAGCCAGTCAGAATGCTCGGGAACGTGTGCGTGCGGCTATGACGGATGCCGGCCTTCTGGAGGCTGTTTCCTGATATGTCAAAGCCTTCCGGGAATGGCCTCATCAGCAAGGGGCCTGTTGCTCAGAACCGTCGCGCGCGTTTCGACTATGCGATCAGTGATACTTTCGAAGTTGGGATTGTCCTGACCGGGACCGAGGTAAAGTCCTTGCGGCACGGGCATTGTAATATTACCGAGGCCTATGCGGGGCGTATGGGTGATGGGATCGATGTCTGGCTTTACAACGCCTATATCCCCGAATACCAGTCTAAGTCTCCCTTCTCGCATGAAACACGGCGTCCCCGGAAGCTTCTTTTGCATCGCAAGGAGGCGCGGCGTCTTCTTGCCGCGTTGGCGCGGCAGGGCATGTCTTTGGTTCCGATGTCCTTGTACTTCAATGATCGTGGCATTGCCAAACTTCAGCTTGGCTTGGGTAGCGGCAAGAAGAAGGGAGACAAGCGGGAGACGGTCAAGGAAAGAGACTGGAACCGCCAGAAGCAAAGGCTGATGCGCGACAAGGGGTAAGAGAAAAGGCTGCAACCGGGTTCCGGATGCAGCCTCCTTTGTTTCAACCGGGATTGATGGCGGCCAAGGCTTGCTCCAGATCCACAATCAGATCATCCGGGTCTTCTACCCCGACAGATAACCGGACAACGCTGTCAGTAATCCCCAAGGCCTGCCTGCGTTCTTCTCCCAAGCTGGCGTGCGTCATCAAGGCCGGATGATTGACCAAGCTTTCAACGCCACCGAGGGACTCAGCCAGGGTAAAGACCTCCAAACCTTCGAGGAAACGCCTGGTTCCAGCCAGATCTGTGTTCAGGCGAATGGATATCATGCCCCCGAACCCACCTGTCATTTGCCGCTGTGCAATGCTGTGCCCAGCATGCCCGGGAAGGCCCGGGTACCAGACATGGTCAACAAGCTTGTGTCCTGACAGGAAGGTAGCCAAGGTCATGGCGCTACGGCAGTGACGCTCCATCCGCAAGGGAAGCGTCTTCAATCCCCTCAGGGCTAGGAAGCTGTCAAAGGGGGACAGAATAGCACCCGATGCATTTTGCAGAAATTCAAGTCGTTCTGAAAGTTCCGGTGCGTCAGACGATGTTACAGCAGCTCCCCCAACCATGTCGGAATGCCCGTTCAGGTACTTGGTGACAGAATGCACAACCAGATCAAAGCCCAGTTCCAGCGGGCGCTGCAGGGCTGGTGAAGCAAACGTGTTGTCGGCAACGGTCAGGATACCGTGTTTGCGCCCAAGGGTTCCAATGGCAGCTAGGTCAGCAATCTTCAGCAGGGGATTGGTCGGGGTTTCAACCCAGATCATTCTGGTATCAGTTTGGATAGCATCCCGCAGGGCATCGATGTTATCGGCAGGAACATACGAAACTCCGATATGCTGCGTACGTTTGCGAACACGTTCGAGCAGGCGGTACGTTCCTCCATACAGGTCATCAACAGCTATGATATGTGCGCCAGGATCAAGAAGGTCAAGAATGGCAGCCTCGGCAGCCAGGCCAGAGGCAAAGGCAAAGCCGCGGGCACCGGATTCCAAGCTGGCAAGGCAATCTTCAAAGGCACGCCGTGTCGGGTTGCCGGATCTTGAATATTCCCACCCGCTGTGTTGCCCGGGGCTGCTTTGAGCATAGGTGGAGGTGGCATAAATCGGGGTCATAACGGCCCCGGTCGAGGGGTCAGGGGCCTGCCCAGCGTGCACGGCACGTGTGGAAAAGCCCCTAGAATGGTTCGAAGAGTGGGAGGACATCGGGAAAGGCTCCGTCAGCAGATCAGGTATCAAGCCGATTGCGCAGGTGAGTAATCAAGTCTATGCGGGTAATCAGTCCGTGGAATGTTCCATCGGACCCGACGATCAACGCGGCCCGGTTATGGTTGAACAGGCGCACTAGATCCCTGAGAGTGGCAGATGGCAGAACGGTTTCCGGATTTTTTGTCATTGCCGAGGATACAGTATCGGCCAAGGTATCCGGATCATCCAAGGCTGCGAGAAGGATATCGGACTCATCCAGTACGCCAACAAGTCTGTCGCCTGACAAGACAGGCAACTGGGAAACATCGGCTTGTTTCATCCGGTTACAGGCTGTTTTCAACGTGTCATCCGGTCCAACGGTGATGGTTTCCCCACGCTGGTGGCTGCGACTGATCAGGTCACGGAGGTCACCGTGTTTCAAGCGGTCCAGGAAGCCGTGCTCATCCATCCATTGGTCATTGAACATTTTTGACAGGTACTTGTTGCCGCTGTCACACACGAAGGTGACCACACGCTGCGGCTTGTCCTGCTCCTGAATGTAACGTAATGCAGCAGCCAGAAGGACGCCGCAGGAGGATCCCCCCAGTATTCCTTCATGCCGAAGCAGGGAGCGTGCGGTTTCAAAGGCCTCCCGGTCACCAATCGTATAGGCATGTGAAACGTTTGAGAGGTCGGCAATAGGAGGGAGGAAATCTTCGCCTATCCCTTCGACCAGCCAGCTTCCGGCCTGTCCGATTTTACCGCTCCGGATGTATTCAGCCAGGATACTGCCGCGTGGGTCAGCCAGCACAATACGCGTTTTGGGGCTGACCCGTTTGAAAAAACGTGACAACCCGGTCAGGGTGCCACCCGAGCCAACACCACACACCACAGCATCAACATCGTGCTCCATCTGTTCCCAGATTTCAGGGCCGGTTGTTTCCTCGTGAGCTGCCGGGTTGGCTGGGTTGGCAAACTGGTTCACATAGACAGCGCCCGGGATGCTGGCAGCAAGGCGTTCAGCCTTTTCTTGGTAATAATCCGGATGTCCCTTTTCTACATCAGAGCGCGTCATAACAATTTCTGCACCCATGGCTTTCAGGTGCTGTACCTTTTCTTTGCTCATTTTGTCGGGAATGACCAAGATTAACCGATATCCACGGGTTGCCGCTACCAAGGCCAGCCCAAGCCCGGTATTTCCGGCCGTAGCTTCCACCAAAGTGCCGCCAGGTTTAAGATCCCCTGTTTTTTCAAAGGATCGAACCATGCTCAGGCCGATGCGATCCTTGATGGATCCTCCGGGATTATGGTTCTCCATCTTGGCAAAAAGACGTGATCCTTTTGTCTCAAAAGACATCAGTTCAATCAGGGGGGTGTTGCCAATCAGGTCCAGACAGGTCTTCACGAAGTCGCTCCTGAAATATACAGCCAAAAGGGCAGGGCGATAGATACCACAGGTCAATCGAGAGAAAACGATAATAACGGCAGAATGCCTTTGTTTTTCCCCCAGAAGACCGAAATCTTTTCTTGCAAACAAGAAGCCAGTGGGCTATCTACTCCTCCGCATCGACAGGTGGGGCGGTTAGCTCAGTTGGTAGAGCGTCGTCTTTACACGGCGAATGTCGGGAGTTCGAGACTCTCACCGCCCACCATTTCCGGATCAAAAGCCGACCGGACTGATGTATCCAGAAGTAAAGTCACATGATCCTTGTTCCTCAGTAATGTGGGGGCTTGCGTGATTCATGAGATGGTTCCAGTGCATCCAGCATGTTCCGCAGTGCATTTACCGTTTTAGTAAGGGACGTGACGGTATCCCATTGGCGGGCCATAACATCACTCAACTCTTGTTGTGTCTTTTCAAGATGCGCCACGTGAATTTCCAGCTCATCAATACGGTGAAGCAGTTCGTGTTCTGTCGTCATGGATGGCATCATCTTTTTGTTTGGGTATTTCGTTTCCGGTAACAAGAAATGAACTCTCTTTCGTTATGTTTTGCGAGCTGAGCTGGCAGCGCTGCGCTATTGTCTTCTGATAAAGTCCGCCAAAACATGTTTCTTTTTTCCACAGCCAGCCTTCCATTCCTGCACATATATGTGAAATTTCATGCGCGACCATGCTGCTGGCATAGGGTTCCAGGTAATGGAAAACAGCCGACAGAACGGGGCGCAGGGGATGCCATCGGGCAGGGCGATGGTAATCTATAAAAATGCAACGTCCTGAAGGCCCAAGGCTCTCGAGAAGGTTTCCTACAATGCAAGGCCTGTCCTGCTCCGGAATTTCATGCAAAAGAAAAAAGCATACTATCGAGTCATAGCGCTTTTTGGAAGGCTGGCGGGCATCGTGCTGATAGACGTGTGCATGGTTAATGTCTTGCACTTTACGCGCCGTAAGCCTGACTTGAATGGGCGCAATATCACATATATCCAGCACACCGTCCGGGCCAACAGCATTGGCCAGCATGCGCGAGAAATTTCCGTAAACGGCCGCTGGTTGCAGGACGCGGTTACCAGGCTGTATTTCTTGGCAAGCCCATTTGCACAGACGCGAGGCATTGCCCCACAAGATCGTGTTGACGATCGCTTGGTGATCAAAGAAACGCGTGCCAAGTGGTGAAAGATAGGCCCATGTGTAGGTTTCCTTGAGATAGCTTGGTACCAGCGATTCATCTATTTCTGACGCGATGCGTGCGGGGCCACTATTTCCATCAGGCATGGGTCTTCGCCTCGGTCTTTGTATAGAGCGCATCCGCTCTTTTCTCGAAGGCATCAACAATACGCTGGATTGATGACTCGGAAAAAAGACCGGAGAGTGTGTTCAGGGTTCCGGAGCGGAAGTCAAAATCCACGTGAAGTGTTACCAGGCATTTTTCGTGTGGCTCAGGCGCAAACGTCCAGTCGAGAAACATGAAGCGGAACGGTGCTTCCTGACTTCGTACAGAAATTGATGAGGGATAGTCCAGAAACGTGTCTGTGTGGAAACTATAGCGCAAAGGGCCGGCTCTCAGTATCTGTTCGGCTTTGTAGTGTTTATCCGTCGCGCTTTTTACACGAACCGCCTGCCAGAAAGGTACAAATTCAGGGTAACGGGCAACATCTGCAACCAGGGCAAATAATTGTGCTGCTTTATGAGGAACCTTCTTGCCAACAGTCAGGGATGTCATTGTCGTGCCCCCTTTATTTTTACGGGGCATGTCAGCCCGGTGAGGTTTGGCGGGTGTTGTGGTTTCGAGCAGACATATGATCGGAGTGTGATGCGTAACGCTTGACGACACTCTCCTTGTGACGAGATGAAAACACACCTGTCAATACGCATGTTTTCTTGACTTGTGACAATCACCCGGATTACATCACGCCGTTTCCGTATGGGCCCGTTTTTTCCGGGTTTTTCATCAAGCTTCACCGCAAAGCATTCCTTATGTGTCTGGGGGGAAGTTTGTAACAGATCGATGACCTGTCCGTTGGATCAGGTCGTGTGTCTGGGTTAGTATGGCGACGTTCCAGCGCAAGCTGGGCCCGTGCGGCATTTTGGAGAGAAGCACGCGGGTGGTTGTGTGTTGTACAGGAGATGTGTGGATACTTCGGGCGGAATCTATGGTTCTGCCTCCGGTTTCGTTTGATGCAGGCTGTTTAGTCTGTGTGGAATCCGTTGTATCCTCCAGTGTCTTTATCCTGATGCCACACTATCCGCTGTAGCAGGAGGTTGGAGCCACTCATGGAGGATCTGCTCCGCGAATACCTGCCGATTCTGATTTTCCTCGGAATCGCAGTCGCTATTTCAGGGATTGCCATCTTGGCATCCCGTATTGTTGCTCCCCAGCGACCTGATCCTGAAAAGGATTCGGCCTACGAGTGTGGCTTCGAGGCATTTGACGATGCGCGGGCCCGGTTTGACGTTCGCTACTACTTGGTCGCTATCCTTTTTATCATTTTTGACTTGGAAGTTGCCTTCTTGTTTCCGTGGGCTGTTAGCTTCGGAGACATTGGTTTGCTGGGATTCTGGTCGATGATGATCTTCCTTGGCGTGCTGACCATCGGCTTTATTTATGAATGGAAGAAAGGGGCCCTCGAATGGGAGTGAGCGGACAATCCGGTGCCGGTGTTCCGGTTACGCCTTCCGGGCAGGGTGATTCCTTTGTCCAGACGGTCAATGATGCCTTGCAGGAACGTGGTTTCCTGCTGTCCTCCGTGGACAGCCTTGTCAACTGGGCGCGTACTGGTTCTCTGTGGCCAATGACGTTCGGACTTGCATGCTGTGCTGTGGAGATGATTCACGCCTACATGCCTCGTTATGACTTGGACCGTTTGGGCGTGGTACCGCGTCCGAGTCCGCGCCAGTCTGATGTCATGATCGTTGCTGGCACATTAACCAACAAAATGGCACCTGCCTTGCGCAAGGTGTATGACCAGATGGCCGAGCCACGCTGGGTTATTTCCATGGGCTCCTGTGCCAACGGTGGCGGGTATTACCATTACTCCTATTCTGTTGTGCGTGGATGTGACCGGATTGTGCCTGTTGATATCTACGTTCCCGGTTGCCCGCCAACAGCCGAGGCGCTGGTATACGGGATTATGCAGTTGCAGAAGAAAATCCGCCGTACAGGCGGCCTTCACCGCTGATACGTGAAAGACAGTCGGAACAAGACGATGAAGCTGACCGAAGACCAGGTACAAGCCCTGAAAGATCTGGGAGCGCACATCGCGGCCATGTTGCCCGATGATGTCGTCTCTGTTGCTGTGGTAAGGCAGGAGCTGGTGGTAACCATCAATCCTACCAGTGTCATCAGGGTGATGACGGCCTTGCGTGACGATGCGACTTGCAAGTTCACGCAGATGGTCGAGCTGACCGCTGTCGACTATCCCGAGAGGGAGAACCGGTTCGAGATTGTATACTGCCTGCTGTCTATGACACATAACCAGCGGGTTCGGGTCAAGTGTATGGTTGACGGAGAGACGCCTGTGCCGTCCATCACGTCAGTGTTCTCGGCTGCAAACTGGTTTGAGCGCGAAGTCTGGGACATGTACGGAATCTTTTTTGCCGAGCATCCGGACCTTCGGCGTATTCTGACCGACTATGGTTTTCAGGGGCATCCCTTGCGCAAGGACTTCCCTCTGACGGGATATGTTGAGATGCGCTATGACGAAGACCAGAAGCGCGTGATTTATGAACCTGTCAAGTTGGCGCAGGATTTCCGTACGTTTGACTTCCTAAGCCCGTGGGAAAACATGACCAGTCGCTGGCTTCCCGGTGATGAAAAAGCCGGCGTTGAACCGCCAAAAGCCGGGGAAAAGTAATATGGCAGAACAGCAGATCAAAAACCTGAACATCAACTTTGGTCCGCAGCATCCGGCAGCCCATGGTGTGCTTCGCTTGGTTCTTGAGCTTGATGGTGAGATTGTAGACCGTGCTGATCCTCACATCGGTCTTTTGCATCGGGGTACCGAAAAGCTGATCGAGCACAAGACCTATGTACAGGCCTTGCCCTATTTTGATCGTCTTGATTACTGTTCCCCGATCAACATGGAGCATTCCTACGTCTTGGCCGTCGAGAAGCTGCTGGGCATTGAGGTGCCGGAGCGTGCAAAACTTATCCGCACGCTTTTTGCTGAACTCGTGCGCATTGCCAACCATCTGCTGAACGTACCTTCCTATGCCATGGACGTTGGGGCAATGACGCCAATGCTCTGGGCTTTTG
Source organism: Haematospirillum jordaniae (assembly GCF_001611975.1). GTDB lineage: Bacteria > Pseudomonadota > Alphaproteobacteria > Rhodospirillales > Rhodospirillaceae > Haematospirillum > Haematospirillum jordaniae. Next base: position 1,852,395 of record NZ_CP014525.1, on the reverse strand, counting down.
AAGAGCGGGAAAAGCTTTTTGAGTATTGTGAAGCTGTTTGTGGCGCACGTATGCACATGGCTTATTTTCGGCCGGGCGGCGTTTCACAGGATATGCCGGCGGATCTTCCCGGTCGTATCCGGCAGTGGGCACATGAGTTTCCTGCCTACGTTCGTGATATGGAAACTATGATTACCAACAACCGTATCTTCAAGCAAAGAACGGTTGATATCGCGGTCGTCACGCCTGAGCAGGCCTTGGACTGGGCCTTTACCGGCCCTAACTTGCGTGCATCGGGGATCGCTTGGGATTTGCGTAAGGCGCAGCCTTATGATTCCTACGAGGATATGGACTTCGATATTCCGATTGGTCAGACAGGCGACTGCTATGATCGGTATCTGGTTCGCGTTGAAGAAATGCACCAGTCTTTGCGCATTGTACACCAGTGCCTGGACCGGCTGGAAAAAGTGCGGGGTCCGGTCAAAACAGATGATAGGAAAGCGACACCCCCACGCCGTGGTGAGATGAAGGCATCGATGGAAGCCTTGATCCATCACTTCAAGCTGTTCACCGAGGGCTTTCGTGTTCCGGAGGGTGAAACCTATGCTGCAACCGAAGCACCGAAGGGTGAGTTTGGGGTCTACCTTGTGTCCGACGGCACAAATCGTCCTTATAAATGCAAGATCCGTTCTCCCGGATATGTGCATCTTCAGGCGATGGACATGATGTCAAAAGGCCACATGCTGGCCGACATTCCTGCCATTATTGGTTCCATTGACGTTGTTTTCGGCGAGATTGACCGATGAGTTCGCACTATCCAGATCCCAACGTACCCCAGCCGGATACGTTTGCTTTCACGCCGGACATGATGGCCAAGGCCAAGGCGTTTATTGCCAAATATCCCGCCGGACGCCAGCGCAGTGCTGTTATGCCTCTTCTGGATTTGGCACAACGGCAGGACGGGTGGCTCTCACGTGCAGCCATGGACTACATCGCCGGTATGTTGGAGATACCACCCATCAAAGTGTATGAGGTTGCGACCTTTTACACCATGTATCGGTTGCGCCCGGTCGGGAAACACCATGTTCAGCTTTGCACAAACATTTCGTGCTGGCTGCGTGGCTCCGATGATGTGAAGCGCGCGGCAGAAGAGGTGTTCGGCATTGCGTTTGGTCAGTCCTGTGCCGAGGCAACCCTGGAAGAGGTTGAGTGCGCCGGTGCATGTGTCAATGCGCCGGTTGCCCAGATTGGTGATGACTACTTCGAGGATCTGACCTACGAAAACGCTAAATCCTTGTTTCAGTCCCTGAAGGATGGAAAACCGGTCAAGGTTGGTTCGCAAACCGGCCGTCAGACCTCCTGCCCCGAAGGTGGGCCGACCACGCTGAAGGGAGGTGCCTGATATGTTGAAAGACAGTGATCGTATCTTCACTAACCTTTACGGGATCAAGGATCCGTTCCTTGCCGGTGCCCGTGCCCGTGGTGATTGGGATAATACCAAGGCTATTCTTGAGAAAGGCCGTGATTGGATCATCGAGCAGATGAAGCAATCTGGCCTGCGTGGTCGTGGTGGTGCCGGTTTCCCTACCGGGGTAAAGTGGTCGTTCATGCCAAAAGAAGTCGGTGAACGACCACACTACTTGGTCGTCAATGCCGACGAAGGTGAACCGGGAACCTGCAAGGACCGTGACATTATGCGTCATGATCCTCACAAGCTTGTTGAAGGATGTTTGATAGCGTCTTTTGCAATGCGGGCCCAGGCTGCCTATATCTACATCCGCGGGGAGTTTTATCGTGAGGCCGAGGCTCTCCAGAAGGCTATAGACGAAGCTTATGCTGCCGGGCTTATCGGCAAGAATGCCTGTGGCTCCAGGTGGGATTTTGACCTTTATATCCACCGTGGAATGGGTGCGTACGTCTGTGGTGAAGAAACAGCCCTTATAAACTCCCTTGAGGGGAAAAAAGGTCAACCACGCCTGAAGCCTCCGTTTCCGGCTGGCGTTGGCGTGTTCGGATGTCCGACGACGGTCAACAATGTGGAATCTATTGCGGTTGCGCCGACTATCCTGCGCCGCGGTGGAGAATGGTTCGCGGGGTTGGGGCGTCCAAACAATACAGGGACCAAGCTGTTCTGTATTTCCGGACACGTCAACAAGCCGTGTAACGTCGAAGAAGAGATGGGCATCCCGCTCAAGGAGCTGTTAGAGAAGCATTGTGGTGGTGTCCGCGGCGGTTGGGACAACCTGCTGGCTGTGATTCCCGGTGGCTCCTCGGTTCCGGTTTTGCCGAAGCATATCTGTGACGACGTGTTGATGGACTTTGACAGCCTGCGTGCCGTTCAGTCGGGGCTTGGTACTGCTGCTGTTATTGTGATGGATAAGTCTACGGACATCATTCGCGCTATTACCCGCCTTGCAAAGTTCTATATGCATGAGAGCTGCGGGCAGTGTACGCCGTGCCGCGAGGGATCCGGGTGGATGTGGCGTGTCATGGAGCGTATTGCCAAGGGTAATGCCGATGTTGGGGAAATTGACATGCTGTTTGATGTTTCAAAGCAGATTGAGGGGCACACCATTTGTGCCCTTGGAGATGCGGCAGCATGGCCAATCCAAGGGTTGATCCGTCATTTCCGGCCGGAGATCGAGGCTCGCCTCGGTCGTCGGGCCGTCGCTGCTGAATAGGGAGTGCACAGGGTTATGCCCAAGCTGACGATTGACGGCATCGAAGTTGAAGTACCGGCCGGTACAACAATTTTGCAGGCAGCGGAGCAAATCGGGATTGAGATTCCCCGTTTTTGCTACCACGAGCGCCTGTCCATTGCCGGAAACTGCCGTATGTGCCTAGTTGAAGTGCAGCCAGGTCCACCAAAGCCTGCAGCATCCTGTGCAATGCCTGTTGCCGATGGCATGGTGGTGAAGACCAACAGCCCGATGGCTGTGAAGGCCCGCAAGGGTGTGATGGAGTTCCTGCTGATCAACCATCCGCTGGATTGCCCGATCTGTGACCAGGGTGGGGAATGTGATCTGCAAGATCAGGCTGTTGCCTTTGGCTATGATCGTTCCCGTTACCGGGAAGGCAAGCGGGCGGTCAAGGACAAGTATATGGGGCCCTTGGTGGCCACAGAAATGACCCGCTGCATACAGTGCACCCGGTGTGTACGCTTTGCGCAGGAAGTTGCCGGTGTTCCTGACCTTGGCGGGGTTAATCGCGGGGAACACATGGAGATCGGTACCTATGTGGAAAAAGCCATCGGTTCCGAGCTATCCGGCAATCTGGTTGATCTGTGCCCTGTTGGCGCGCTGACATCCAAACCTTATGCGTTCAATGCCCGTCCTTGGGAGCTCAAGAAAACGGAAAGCATCGACGTGTTTGATGCGATTGGTGCCAATATTCGTATTGATGCGCGTGGCAATGAGGTATTGCGGGTTCTTCCTCGCCTGAATGAATCGGTTAACGAAGAGTGGCTTGGTGACAAAAGCCGCCATGCCATTGATGGTTTACGCCGCCAGCGTCTTGATACGCCCTATGTTCGCAGAGATGGAAAGCTTGTCCCCGCAACGTGGCAAGAGGCATTCTCTGCGATAGCTGCTAGGATCCGGGGTATGAGCGGAAACCGCATGGCCGCCATTGCGGGTGATATGGCCGATGCCGAGGCCATGATCATGCTCAAGGATCTGATGTCAGCTCTGGGAAGCCGCAGTCTGGAATGTCGTCAGGACGGCGCTGCTCTTGATCCCGACAATCGCCTTTCGTGGCAGTTTAACTCCGGGATTTCCGGCATTGATGAAGCGGACGCCATCCTTCTGGTTGGAACCAATCCGCGGTGGGAAGCGCCCGTTCTTAACGCTCGCATTCGCAAACGTTATATGACGGGGCAGGTCAAGATCGCAGCTGTTGGGCCGCAGGTTGATCTGACGTATCGCTATCAGCATCTGGGTACGGGGCCAGAGACCCTGCAAGCCCTTCTTGACGGGCGCCATGATTTTATGGGTGTCCTTAAGGCGGCCAAAAAGCCGATGCTGATCCTCGGTATGGGGGCACTGACCCGGAAGGACAGTAAAGCTGTACTTGCCTTGGTTTCAAAGCTGGTCGAAAGCACAGGCATGGTTCGTGCTGACTGGAATGGCTTCAATGTTCTGCACACTGTGGCCGCACGCGTTGGCGGATTGGAGCTGGGCTTTGTCCCAGGACCAAACGGGCGTGATCTGGAAGGCATCTTGTCCGGTGCCGAGAAGGGAGAGATCGAGTTTGTGTATCTCTTGGGGGCAGATGAACTGCCAATGACACGCCTTGGCAAAGCTTTTGTCGTTTACCAAGGCAGCCATGGTGATGCCGGTGCCATGCGTGCCGACGTCATTCTGCCTGGAGCCGCCTATACGGAAAAAAGTGCGACGTACCTGAATACAGAGGGTGTTGTGCAACGTACGGCCCGGGCCGTTTTCCCTCCCGGTCAGGCGCGGGAAGACTGGACTGTTATAAGAGCCTTGTCCGAGGTTATCGGGCGTAAGCTTCCACAAGATACGCTTGCCCAGGTTCGCGACCGGATGACAGCTGTCAGTCCTGTATTTGATGATGACGCGGCCCCCCCGCCTGCAACGTGGAGTCCTCTTGGTCAAAGTGGACCGGTTGAGGCTGCTCCCTTCGCGAGCCCGATCAGGAATTATTACATGACAGATCCTGTCAGCCGTGCGTCGGCCACAATGGCTGAATGTACGGAGGTATACGTAAACGGCAACCAACAGCGGAAGACCGGGACCCATGGATGAACTCTGGCAAGGATACGTCTGGCCTGGCGTTATAATTGTCGCCCAGTGTCTGGCTATTATTGTGCCGCTGCTACTTGCCGTGGCCTATTTGACCTTGCTTGAACGCAAGGTGATCGGGGCGATGCAGATGCGTCGTGGCCCAAACGTGGTTGGTCCCTTTGGCTTGTTGCAGCCGATAGCCGACGGCGTGAAGCTGTTTCTCAAGGAAACTGTCATTCCAACTGGTGCCAGCCGTGCTGTCTTTATTATGGCACCAATGGTCACATTCTTTCTGGCTGTTGTGGCTTGGGCCGTGATCCCTGTCAACGACGGGTGGGTTCTCGCCAATCTCAATGTTGGGATTTTGTATCTTTTCGCAATTTCCTCGCTGGGTGTTTACGGCATTATCATGGCGGGTTGGGCGTCTAATTCTCGCTATGCTTTTCTTGGGGCGATGCGCTCGGCAGCGCAGATGGTGTCCTATGAAGTGGCAATGGGCCTGATCATGATTTCTGTTCTTCTGACGGTTGGCTCACTCAACCTGACAGATATTGTGATGGCACAGAAGAATAGTGTCTGGTTCATTGTCCTGCATCTGCCTATGGCCGTTGTTTTCTTCATATCGACACTGGCTGAAACAAACCGCCATCCTTTTGATCTGCCCGAAGCCGAGGCAGAACTTGTGTCCGGTTATAACGTCGAATACTCGGCCATGACGTTTGCCCTGTTTTTCTTGGGCGAGTATGCCAACATGATCCTGATGAGCGGGATGACGGTAACTTTGTTCCTAGGAGGATGGTTGCCGCCGGCTGATCTACCGATCTTCACTTGGATACCTGGGCCAATCTGGTTCTTTATCAAGGTGGTGTTGCTTCTTTATGTATTTATCTGGGCTCGTGCGGCGTTTCCGCGGTACCGCTATGACCAGCTTATGCGCTTGGGGTGGAAGGTTTTTCTTCCCTTCTCGCTGATTTGGCTGGTCCTGACGGCTGCAGTGTTGAAAATGACCGGCTGGTCGCCGCTGGCCTGAGTAGGAGAGGGACAATGGCTTTTATTGACCGTACTGTCCGGTCTTTCCTGCTGACGGAGATTCTGCAGGGTATGGGACTGACCTTGAAGTATTTCTTCAAGCCCAAGGTCACCATTAATTATCCGATGGAAAAAGGGCCGTTAAGCCCGCGTTTCCGCGGTGAACATGCCTTGCGCCGTTATCCAAACGGCGAGGAACGCTGTATTGCCTGTAAACTGTGTGAGGCCATCTGCCCGGCCCAAGCTATTACGATTGAGGCTGAGCCGCGGGACGATGGAAGCCGCCGTACCACGCGCTATGACATTGATATGACCAAATGCATCTACTGTGGGTTCTGTCAGGAAGCGTGTCCGGTTGATGCCATCGTTGAAGGACCGAACTTCGAGTTTGCCACGGAAACACGAGAAGAGCTGCTCTACAACAAGGATAAGCTGCTTGCCAATGGTGACCGCTGGGAAAAAGAACTGGCAAAGCGGATTGAACTTGATGCCCCGTATCGCTGATTCAGAAGACCCGCTCTATGTGGGATATCTTCTCAAGGTTTGGAAAATGCACTGTCTGATTTATGTACCCGGCGTATTCGGGAAGGGGGACCGATGATCCTGCAGGGCTTGGCATTTTATCTTTTTACCGTGGTGGCCATTTTCAGTGCTGCCATGGTAATCACGGCCCGTAGTCCGGTTCATTCCGTGCTTTGGTTGATACTGACGTTCTTTAATGCCGCCGGTTTGTTTATCCTCCTCGGTGCCGAGTTTCTGGCGATGTTGCTGGTTGTCGTTTACGTCGGTGCGGTTGCGGTGCTGTTCCTTTTTGTCGTGATGATGCTGGATCTCAATACACTGCGTCTGCGCGAGGGAATGGCCGAATACATGCCGGTCGGCGTTGCAATTGGTGCCATTCTTTTGGCGGAGATTGTTGCAGTAATGGGTGGATGGGCCTTGTCGCCGGATGTTCAGTCGGTGCGCGAAGCTCCTATTCCGCCGCTCTCGGAGGTTCATAACACTGCGGCCTTGGGTAACCTGATCTATACAGATTACATCTATCTGTTCCAGGCCGCTGGTCTTGTGCTTCTTGTGGCCATGATTGGATCCATCATGTTGACGCATCGTGTGCGTCCGGGTGTGAGAAAGCAGAACATTACCCGCCAGCTTGATCGTGGGCGTACGGTAGAGCTGAAAAAAGTTCCGACCAGGGGAGGGATCTGATGCTACAGATTGGTCTGTCGCATTATCTGACAGTCGGCGCGATACTCTTCGTGCTGGGTGTGGTCGGGATTTTCCTGAACCGCAAGAATGTCGTGATTATCATGATGTCGATCGAGCTGATGCTTTTGGCCGTCAATGTCAACATGGTCGCCTTTTCCTCCTTTCTGGGAGATTTGGTCGGTCAGGTGTTTACCTTATTCATTTTGACAGTTGCCGCTGCTGAAGCCGCTATTGGTCTTGCGATCCTGGTTGTGTTCTTCCGTAACCGGGGTTCAATCGCTGTTGAAGACATCAACCAGATGAAGGGCTGAGAAAGCAGATGTACGTCGCAGCCATATTTCTGCCTCTGCTGGCAGCCATAATCGCCGGGTTCTTCCGCCACTGGTTGAAAGATACCGGTGCCCAAGTGGTTACCACATCCGCTGTTCTTTTATCAGCAGCGCTGTCGGTTGCTATTTTCTTTGAAGTTGCCATTGGGCAAAAGCCTGTCACGGTTGAGCTCCTGAAGTGGATTTCATCGGGCGACTTTCAGGTGTCGTGGGCTCTGCGCTTCGACACCTTGACGGCGGTTATGCTGATTGTCGTGAATGGTGTTTCGTCGATGGTGCATGTCTATTCATGTGGATATATGCACCATGATAAATCCATTCCCCGGTTTATGGCCTATCTGTCGCTGTTTACCTTCATGATGTTGATGCTGGTCACGGCTGATAACCTTGTTCAACTGTTTTTCGGCTGGGAAGGCGTTGGTCTGGCGTCCTATCTTCTGATCGGTTTCTGGTACGAGAAACAGTCGGCCTGTGCAGCAGCTATGAAAGCCTTTATCGTTAACCGTGTTGGTGACTTTGGCTTTGCCCTTGGTATCTTTGGTGTCTATTTCCTGTTTGGATCAGTGGAATTCAACACAATCTTTGCAGCAGCACCAGATCATGCGCACAGCACGGTCCGTTTCTTTGGAACGGAATGGCACGCACTGACCATCATTGGCTTTCTGTTGTTTATCGGTGCCATGGGCAAGTCGGCCCAGCTAGGTCTGCATACATGGCTTCCGGATGCCATGGAAGGTCCAACCCCGGTTTCGGCCCTGATCCACGCAGCAACGATGGTAACGGCGGGTGTCTTTATGGTCAGCCGTATGTCACCCTTGTTCGAACTGGCCCCTGATGCTCTGGCTATCATTGCTGTCGTGGGTGCAACAACCGCGTTCTTTGCAGCGACGGTTGGGTGTGTTCAGAACGATATCAAACGGGTTATTGCCTATTCGACGTGTTCCCAGCTGGGATATATGTTCTTTGCTATTGGTGTTTCCGCTTATCAGGCAGCTATTTTTCACCTGATGACGCACGCTTTCTTCAAGGCGCTTCTGTTCTTGGGGGCTGGGTCTGTTATCCATGCCATGTCTGATGAGCAGGACATCCGCAAGATGGGGGGGATTTGGAAGCATATCCCCGTCACGTACACGATGATGTGGATTGGCTCTCTCGCCTTGGCCGGGATTCCGTTCTTTGCCGGCTTCTATTCCAAGGACATGATCTTGGAAACGGCTTTTGCGGCCCACAGTGCTGTTGGAACTTATGCCTTCTGGATGGGGATTGCTGCTGCGGGCATGACCGCTTTCTATTCTTGGCGCTTGCTTATTCTAACGTTCCACGGGAAGCCGCGCGCTGATGACTATGTCATGAGCCATGTTCATGAAAGCCCGGCGATTATGGTGATCCCCCTTCTGGTTCTTTCTGTCGGGGCCGTGTTCTCTGGCTGGATTGGCTATGATCTTTTTGTCGGGGATGCGCGTTCCAGCTTCTGGGGAAATGCCATTCTGGTCCTAGAAGGGCATGATACTGTCGGTGCAGCCCACCACGTTCCTTCTTGGGTCAAGCTGATGCCACTGTATATGAGCGTTGGTGGTATCGTGCTGGCCTACATCCTTTACATGTTTGCTCCCAAGGTCCCCGGTGTCATCGCTAAGGCTCTGCGTCCCCTGTATCTCTTCCTTCTGAATAAGTGGTACTTTGACGAGCTTTTTGACCGCATCTTTGTGCGTCCGGCCTTTGTTCTTGGCCGCGGGTTCTGGAAAGGTGGAGACGGGGCCTTGATCGACGGTGTTGGTCCTGATGGGCTTGCTGCTGCAACACGCAGTATAGCGGCTCGGTTTTCACGGATGCAGTCCGGTTATCTGTACCATTACGCCTTTGCCATGATTCTTGGCGTAGCGGTGTTTGTAACCTGGTATATCATCAGACATGCAGGATAAGCGCCAATGACCGACCTTCCTCTTCTGTCAATCGTCACGTTTCTTCCGCTGGTCGGCGCTGCGTTTGTCTTGTTTGTGCGCGGTAGCGAAAAGGCCGTTGCGCGTAACGCGCGTAATGTGGCCCTGCTGACTTCTGTGGCAACTTTTCTGATCTCTCTTGGCTTGTGGGAAGGATTTAATCCTGCCACAGCCGAATTCCAGTTTGTCGAGAAGGTGGAATGGCTACCCGTATGGGGTATAAGCTACCACATGGGGCTGGACGGCATTTCTCTGTTCTTTGTTTTGCTATCGACGTTCCTGACACCCCTTTGCATATTGTCGGCTTGGGAAGCTGTAGAGAAGCGGGTCAGGGAGTACATGTTGGCCTTCTTGGTACTGGAAACCTTGATGGTTGGCATGTTTTGTGCCCTTGATTACGTCCTGTTCTACATCTTCTTCGAAGCCGTCCTGATCCCCATGTACATCATGATTGGTGTTTGGGGGGGGCCGCGCCGGGTTTATGCTGCATTCAAGTTTTTCCTTTATACTCTGGCAGGTTCTGTCCTGATGCTGGTGGCAATTGTTGCCATGCTTCTGGTTGCCGGAACAACCGATATCCCAACCCTTATGGAAACACGTTTTTCGCGTGATATGCAGCTTTGGCTGTGGCTTGCGATGTTCGCCTCCTTTGCCGTCAAGGTGCCGATGTGGCCATTCCACACATGGCTTCCTGATGCACACGTTGAGGCTCCGACTGCAGGTTCGGTGATTCTTGCCGGTGTCTTGCTGAAAATGGGTGGGTACGGTTTTCTACGCTTCTCTATTCCAATGCTGCCAGAGGCGACGCAGTACTTTGCACCGTTGATGTTTACGCTGTCTGTTGCAGCCATTATTTACACATCATTGGTGGCGTTGGTGCAGGAGGATATGAAGAAGCTGATCGCCTATTCTTCTGTAGCGCATATGGGTTTTGTGACGGTTGGTACCTTTGCGCTGAATCAGCAGGCGATTGAGGGCGCGATCATCCAGATGCTTTCGCACGGAGTTGTTTCCGGGGCTCTCTTCCTGTGTGTTGGCGTTGTCTATGACCGTCTCCATACGCGTGAGATGGCCCGGTATGGTGGGGTGTCTGATGTCATGCCCAAGTACGCGCTGGTTTTCATGTTCTTTACCATGGCGTCTGTCGGCCTGCCGGGTACATCTGGTTTTGTCGGGGAGTTCATGATTCTTCTGGGTGTTTTCCAGACCAGCAGTTGGGTTGGGCTATTTACTGCGACAGGTTTGATCTTGGGTGCCACGTATGCCTTGCTTCTGTACCGCAGGATTTGCTTTGGAAAGCTCGACAAGGATGACGTGAAGGCCATGCTGGACATGAACCCGCGCGAAGTGGCGATTTTTGTTCCCTTGATCCTTGTCGTGCTGTGGATGGGCATTTATCCATCTTCATTCTTGGAACCCATGCACGCTTCTGTGATCAACCTTGTTGAAAATTATCATGCTGCCTTGGCAGATGCCGGTTCCGGCACTGCTTTGGCATTTCGCTGAGGCCGGCGACTGGAGAGGTAACTGACACCATGACTGTGATCGCAAACCTAGGGGTCGCCGCCCCTGAACTGATCCTGGCTTGTTCCGGCCTTGCCCTGCTGATGGTTGGTGTATTCCGCCGGGGGGATGCAACCTTGGCTGTTGGCTGGATGGCTGTTCTGGCTCTCTTGGTCACCATGGCCGTTGTATTTGTCGGTGAACCCAGAGTGATGAGCACCTTTAATGGCATGTTTGTCTCTGATGGTTTTTCACGCTATGCAAAGCTTGTGACACTGTTTGCTGCGGCCTTGACGCTGATCCTGACGTTGTCATGGATGGCACGTGAGCAGATGGAAAAATTTGAGGTTCCGGTCGTTATGCTGTTTGCCACGCTTGGCATGCTGATGATGATCTCGGCCAATAACTTGATGTCCCTGTACCTAGGGCTGGAGCTGATGAGCCTTGCATCTTATGTCCTTGCCGCGTTGCGGCGGGATACAGTCAAGTCAACTGAGGCCGGCTTGAAGTATTTTGTTTTGGGCTCTGTAGCCTCGGGCATGCTGTTGTACGGGATGTCAATGGTTTATGGCTTCTCCGGAACGACATCTTTCGATGCTTTGGCAAAAGTCTTGGGGGAGCATGCACCGACAGGGGCAATTGTTGGCTTAGTTTTTATGCTGTGTGGCATGGCATTCAAGGTCTCTGCTGTTCCTTTCCACATGTGGACACCCGATGTATACGAAGGGGCTCCAACTCCTGTAACAGCCTTTTTCGCAGCCGCACCCAAAGTTGCCGCAATCGCTTTGTTTATCCGTCTTCTTGTCGGGCCATTTGCTGATTTAGCTGGTGCATGGCAGCAAGTATTGTGGCTTGTTTCTGCGGGTTCGATGATTGTTGGCGCTTTTGGTGCTGTAGCCCAGACCAATATAAAGAGGCTGATGGCTTACTCTTCGATTGGCCATATGGGCTATGTGCTTGTAGGCTTGGTAACAGGGACCGAGGTTGGTGTCAGTGCTGCTCTACTGTATATGGCTCTGTATGTCTTTATGAGTGTTGGCAGTTTTGCGGTTATTCTCTCCATGCGTTCCGGTGGGCAGGCTCTGGAAAAGATAAGCGATCTGTCGGGGCTGCACAAAGCATCACCAGGCTTGGCAGCGGCCTTGGCAATCTTTTTATTCTCTATGGCAGGCATTCCGTTTTTTGCCGGCTTTGTCGCAAAATTGGGGCTCTTTATCGCCGCCTTGGATGGTGGTCAGCTGGCCTTGGCTATTATTCTGGCGCTGTCCAGTGTTGTTGCGGCTTTCTACTACATACGGGTTATCAAGGTGATGTACTTTGATGAGCCATCTGAGACGTTTGATCCGGTGCCATCATCAAATACGCTGATTCTGTCCGGGACAGCTTTTTTCACAACCTTCTTCCTAGCTTGGCCTGGACCGCTGATTGCCCAAGCTGATCTAGCTGCCAAGGCACTATTCCCGGGATAATCTTCTGTTGATTTACGTACCGGATATGTTCCTCGAACATAGGGGCGAGGCGCTACCTAAAGGGTGGCGCCTCGTTTTCCTGCGTGAAACGGATAGTACAAACGAAGAAATAAAGCGCCGACGGAACAGTGATCCGGGCGAGGGATTTGTCATCGTTGCCGGTTCCCAGACTGCCGGGCGTGGCCGACGTGGCCGCTCGTGGGAAAGCCCGGAAGGAAACCTATTTCTGTCTGTTCGCTTACAGCAATCTGCACAAGGGGTGGCTGATAGCGCATCATTATCCTTTATCGCGGCATTGGCTCTTTCGGACGCTTTTTCCAGCATGGCTCCGTCACTGGATGTGACACTTAAATGGCCAAACGATGTGCTTGTTTCCGGGGCAAAGGTGTCTGGTATCCTACTGGAAGCGGATGAATCATGGATCATTGTGGGGGTTGGGATAAACGTGCTGCATCGACCACAGGTCATCCCCACAAACTACCCTGTCACGAGTCTTGCCGAACAAGGCGTCTCTGTTTCTGTTCTTGATGTTGCTTCTTTTTTCTGCCATGCCCTGTACAGCAGACTTCAGCAGTGGAGAGGGGAGGGGTTTGCTCCCATCCTTCGGGCATGGAAAGCCAAGGCATGTGGCTTGGGTGGTCGTGTGGTGGCAAACCTTCCGGATGGGTCATCGGTTTGCGGTATTTTTTCTGATCTCGATGCAGACGGTGCCCTTGTGCTGCATAATGAGTCGGGACAACATCGCATTTTTGCCGCTGATATTTTCTTTGGTTGAGATCTGGCACAGAATTCTTTGAATTTGGGATCTATGCGGAATGCTTCTGGTTATCGACTCCGGCAATACCAACATTGTTTTTGCTGTTTATGACGGTGAGAAAGCCATGGGAGAATGGCGCTCTTCTACCCGTTCAGACTGTACAGCCGATGAATACGGGGTCTGGTTGACCCAGCTTATGCAACTGAAGGGGTTAAATCCCCAAGATATTTCTGCCGCTGTCATGGCCTCGGTTGTTCCGGCCAATGTCTTTGCGCTGAAGACCCTGTGTCGTACGTATTTTCATACGGAACCTCTGGTTATAGGCGAGCCTGGGGTCCGGCTTGATCTGCAAATCATGCTTGATCGACCGGAGGAAGTGGGAGCGGACCGTCTCGTCAATGCCATAGCGGCACATACCAGATACAAGGGTTCCCTTGTTGTGATTGACTTTGGAACGGCAACCACCTTTGATGTCGTCGACCGTCAAGGGAACTATCATGGTGGCTGTATTTGCCCGGGTATCAATCTATCTCTGGAGGCCTTGCACATGGCTGCCGCCCAACTCCCGCGAGTGGCAGTTGGCCGCCCCTTGTCCGTTATTGGCAAGGCAACTGTTCCTGCCATGAAGTCAGGAGTATACTGGGGCTACGTGGGCTTGATCGAAGGCTTGGTCAGCAGGATATCCAAGGAATTTGGCGAACCAATGACGGTCGTTGCGACTGGTGGACTGGCTCCCCTGTTTGCAGAAGCGACCGATGTTATTCATCATCTTGACAGTGATTTAACCCTGCGAGGGCTTGTCGAGATTTATCGACGCAACATTACGGAAGAAAAATTGAAACGCGCATGACTGCTGTTGATACTGCAACGCTGCCCCGTCTTACCAAAGCCCCGAAAGACCGGCTTGTCTTCATTCCTTTGGGGGGAACCGGTGAAATTGGTATGAATCTCAATGTCTACGGTTGCCAAGGGCGGTGGCTGGCCGTAGACATGGGTGTTACTTTTGGCGATGATCAGATACCCGGTGTCGATGTTGTCATGCCGGATCATTCTTTTCTGGAAGAGAATGCGGCTGATCTTGCCGGTATCGTGATCACCCATGCACACGAAGACCATATAGGCGCGGTTGCCTATTTGTGGCCCGATTTGCGGTGTCCGGTTTATGCAACGCCGTTTGCTGCGGAATTTCTTAGGCATAAACTGAAGGAAGAGGGTCTGGGTGGTGAAGTGCCGGTTCACGTCGTCCCGCTTGGTGGGCGGGTAGACATTGGCCCGTTCAATGTGGAGTTTGTGTCGTTTACTCACTCCATTCCTGAGCCAAATGGTCTTGTTATTCGTACAGCGCATGGCAATATCTACCATACTGGGGACTGGAAGCTAGACCCCGAGCCAATGGTTGGCAGCACGGTCGACTATGACCGGCTTCGGGCTATTGGTGATGAGGGTATTGCAGCCTGTGTCAGCGACAGCACTAATATTCTTAACAAGGGTCGTTCTGGCTCGGAAGGGGATGTTCGTCGCAGTCTTGTTGATATGCTGGGACGTTTTGACGGGCGTGTGGCCGTGTGCTGCTTTGCCTCCAATATTGCCCGTGTTGAAAGTATCGTGAAGGCAGCGCGTGCCAACGGAAGGCAGGTTTGCTTGGTGGGGCGATCCCTGTGGCGCATGGTCGATACAGCCCGTTCCACAGGCTATATCGGCGATATTGGCCCGCTTCTTGAGGCTGATGATGCAGCGGATTTGCCGGCACGTCAGGTCTTGTATCTATGCACAGGATCCCAAGGTGAATCCCGTGCTGCCATGGCACGCATCGCTTGGGGGCATCATCCTCACGTTACATTGGGGCGGGGCGATGTGGTTCTGTTCTCATCACGGGTTATTCCCGGCAACGAGAAAGCTATTTTCCGTCTGCAGAACCGCCTTGTGCGGTCAGGGGTCGATGTTCTGACAGATCGGGAGGCCTTTATTCATGTGTCCGGCCACCCATCCCAAGATGAGGTTGGGGAACTGTACCGCCTGCTTCGGCCAACAGTTGTTGTACCCGTGCACGGAGAGCGTCGCCACCTGCAGGTTCATGCGGATTTTGCCATTGATCATGGGGCACGGAAGGCTGTTGTCCTCGATAATGGACAGGTTCTTGATCTGACATCATCAGATAATCCTCATGTTTTTGCTTCTGTGCCTGTGGGGCGTCTTACCCTGGAGGGGGATCGCATCGTTCCCATGGACAGCCCGGTGTTGCGGGACCGCAAGAAAATGATGGTCAATGGGGCCGCTGTCATTACTTTAGTCCTTGATCACAAGGGCCAGGTTCTAGCACCACCGCTTGTCACTACGCATGGCCTGTTTACCCCCGATGATGATGACGAGCCACAGGGGGTCGGTCTTGCCGATGCGGTAACGGATGCTGTTGGTGACCTCGACCCGCGTGATCGCAAAAATGATGATACGGTCCGCGAAGCAGTCCGGCGTGCTGTGCGCCGTGTCATGAATCAGGATCAAGGGCGGAAACCTTTGACTGACGTGCATCTTGTAAGGCTTTAGGATTCGTGTAAGCGGGGGAGGAGAGATGGTATGATCGGGCGCCTTAACCATGTTGCTCTTGTCGTGCCGGATCTGGAAAAAGCCTCCCGCTTTTATCAGGATGCAATGGGTGCCTCTGTTGCTGCGCCCCTTCATTTGACGGACCATGGGGTAAGCGTTGTTTTTGTCGAACTTCCCAATACCAGGGTTGAGCTTTTGCACCCTTTGGGAGATGAAAGCCCCATCAGAGGCTTTCTGACTGACCATCCCGAAGGGGGCATGCACCATATGTGTTATGAGGTCCGGGATCTGTTGGCGGCAAGCAGGCACCTGAAAGCACAGGGGATGCGTATTCTCGGAAGTGGAGACCCAAAAACAGGAGCTCACGGGAAGCCGGTTTTATTTCTCCACCCCAAGGATGCATTTGGCACCTTGATAGAGCTTGAACAGGCCTGATCCCAACGGAGAACAGGACACGGTGAGCTGGTACTGCGACTTGGCTCCGGGACATCCGGTGCATCACGCTTATCACGAAAGCGAATATGGCTTCCCCTTGCGGGATGATCAAGCGTTGCTGGAGCGACTGTCCTTGGAGATCTTCCAAGCTGGCTTGTCGTGGGAGTTGATCCTCAAGCGTCGTGCATCCCTGAAGGAAGCATTCGCCGGTTTTGATCCGCATATCTTGGCCAGCTGGAATGACGAAGCTGTGCCATTGCTTCTTCAAAATCCCGGCATTATACGCAACAGAAGAAAAGTAAAGGCTATACTTGAGAATGCTCGCATTCTGATGTGTTTAAAAGCCGAATATGGAAGTCTTGCCAATTGGATAGATGCTCACCACCCCTTGGTTCATAAAGACTGGGTTCGGGTCTTTCGACGAACATTCCGTTTTACCGGGCCGGAAATCGTCAAGGAGTTTCTGATGTCAACGGGTTGGCTCCCCGGCGCACACCACGCGCAATGTCCCGTTTATACTCGCATTCTTGCTGCGAACCCTCCATGGAGAAAAGCCATGGAACATGGATTTTCTTACGACTGATGCCCGCCGAGAGTCCGCAACGCGGCCATAATTTCTCCCAGATCACCGGGAGAAACTTCGCTCCACATATTATGGCCGACAATGCGAACATTGGGTCCGTAGACACAGCGCCCCATACAGGGGGAACCGCTTACCTCTACGCGGTCAGCAAGAAGGGGGTCATTCTCAATGGCATCTTTCAGGGCAGAGAGGACAAGCTCCGCACCACTGGCTGAACAGCTTTTCTGCATCTCCCCGTAACGGCGGTTCAGGCATACCAGAACTTCTATTGTGGTTGGATCCTCATCATTCATGGTGACGGTATTTCCCTCCTGCAACAGTTATCCAGACTGCAATGTCCTTACGGCGGCATCCCTTTCAAAAAGATACAGCAAGATACGCAGGGCTTCACCACGTGGCGTTGCCAGCTCTGGATCCATTTCCATGATATAACGGGCATCATCGCGGGCTGTAGCCAGAAGCTCACCGTGTACAGCAAGATCTGCAGTGCGAAATTCCGGCATTCCACTTTGGCGAAGACCTAGGATTTCTCCACCGCCCCGTAAGCGGAGGTCTTCTTCAGCAATAACAAATCCATCTTCGGTGGAGCGCATGGTTTCGAGGCGCATGCGTGCTGTTTCCGACAAGGGATGGCCATACAACAACAGGCAGACAGATGCCTTGTCCCCCCGACCGATCCGTCCCCGGAGCTGGTGCAATTGCGCCAGACCAAAGCGTTCTGCTTGCTCGATAATCATCAGTGTGGCTGTGGGAACATTAACACCAACCTCGATCACCGTGGTTGCAACCAGTATGTCGTGGCGATCAGAGGCAAACCCCTCCATGACAGCATCCTTGTCCGGACCCTTCATGCGCCCATGCACCAAGGCAACCCTGTGCCCGAAATGCTCTTGTAGCTGTGCATAGCGTTCCTCTGCTGCAGACAGATCCGAGGTTTCGGATTCTTCCACCAGCGGACATACCCAATAAGCCTTGGCGCCTGTATTCAGTACACGCTCAAGCCCGGCAATTACCTCCTCTAGGCGGTTGCGTCCGATAATACGTGTGTCGACGGGCTTCCGCCCCGGCGGTTTTCCTTCCAGCCGGGAGACATCCATGTCCCCATAAAGGGTCAGCGTCAGCGTGCGTGGAATGGGGGTAGCCGTCATGACAAGTACATCAGCGGCTTTTCCTTTTCCCGTCAACATCAGGCGCTGTTGCACGCCAAAACGATGCTGCTCATCAATCACAGCAAGACCAAGATCGTGGAACACAACATCCTCTTGGAACAAGGCGTGGG
Source organism: Haematospirillum jordaniae (assembly GCF_001611975.1). Classification (GTDB taxonomy): domain Bacteria; phylum Pseudomonadota; class Alphaproteobacteria; order Rhodospirillales; family Rhodospirillaceae; genus Haematospirillum; species Haematospirillum jordaniae. The sequence goes on along the minus strand of NZ_CP014525.1, from coordinate 1,834,597 downwards.
TACCAATGATAATAGCAATGGCCCCGTCTCTGAGATCCTGCAGTATGGCTTCACGCGGCTTTCCCTTGTCGCGGCCTGTCAAAAGGGCAACCCGTATGCCACAGGCCTTGGCCAAGGGAGACAGGGTTTCAAGATGTTGGCGCGCCAAAATTTCAGTCGGTGCCATCAGGGCAGCCTGAGCACCACACTCCACAGCATTCAGCATGGCCATAAGGCCGACAACCGTCTTTCCGCTGCCGACATCGCCTTGAAGCAATCTCAACATACGATCTGGCGCCTGCATGTCGGCATATATTTCATCCAAAGCGCATTGCTGGGCTTGGGTCAGCGAAAAGGGCAGGGCGGCTGCAACAGCCCGGCGCAAGCTTCCGTTTCCATGCAGGACACGCCCGGTGCGCTTGCGATTGGCGCGGCGCACAAGCAACAGAGCCAGCTGGTTTGCCAGAAGTTCATCATAAGCAAGTCTCTGTCGCGCTGCCCCCAGAGATGACAGGTCGTCCTCTGTTTGCGGGTGATGGGCAGTGCCCAGCGCATCCTTCCAGCGCGGCCACCCCTTTTGATTGATAAGGTGTGGATTGATCCACTCCGGTAGTTCTGGGGTACGCTCCAAGGCGGTTCGGGCAACTTTGGTGGCTGTCTTGTTCACAATTCCGGCAGAGAGGGGATACACCGGCTCTACAATGCGGATGCTGTCTGCCTGTGACGGAGGCACCACATGATCCGGGTGGGCCATCTGGCGCTCATCATGAAATACATCCACTTTCCCTGATACGATAACCCGCTGACCGACGGGGAAGGATTTCTCCAGCCATTCCTTGCGGGGGTGAAACCAGGTAATGGATATATAGCCACTCCGGTCCCGGCAGCGTATGCGCCAAGGGGCACGGCTTCCCCTTGCCGGTGGAATGTGACTATCAACAATGATGTCAAGAGTCGCAATGCTGCCGTTGGTTGCCTGCATGATCGTTGGTGATGCCCGCCGGTCAATAATACCGGTCGGGAAATGCCACAGGGCGTCAACAAGGTGTCCGCCACCGCCGGTTAACCGATCATAAAGCGGGGCCAGCCGCTTTCCCAAGCCGGGTAGGGAATCCAATGGGCAGAACAGGGGATTGAGGATCGACGGGCGCATAGGGGACCGTTATTCTCCGTGTAGCAGAAAATGTTCTTGTTCTGTCCGCAGAATGTCTTTGCGCAACAGGGGAAAGGATCTATACCAGAGCCCCTGTTCTTTTCTCATAAAACGCGGGGAAGGTGCACCTATCATGGATGAGCGTCGCAGGAAAATCCTTTACAGGGCTTCCCACCGAGGCATGAAAGAGGCTGATCTTATGATTGGCGGCTTTGTTGCAGCCCGCATCAGTGAGCTGGATGTGCCCCAGCTCGATCGGCTTGAAAGCCTGTTGGATGAGCTGGATATGGATATCATGGACTGGGTGATTGGCCGCAAGCCGGTCCCTGAACAGCATGATCATGATGTTTTCCATATGCTGGCCACCTTCAAACCCTATGACGGATTCGTGTAGACAGTGACTGATTTCTCCTTTGCCCTTCAACGGATAGAAACTCTTGGTACCGGTCATCAGGTAACAGTCCACGGTCTACCCGAGGGATACGATGCCCTTTTTCTGTCAAACCTTGCACGTGGCAACGCATACAGCGATGTCCTGCACATCTGCCGCGATGATGTGAGGTTGGCAACCCTTGCCGCCGAGGTTCGTTTTTTCGTCCCCGATCTAGATGTTCTGGTCTTCCCGGCTTGGGATTGCGTGCCATATGATCGCGTTTCACCCAGCGCAGATCTTGCTGCACAACGCACGGACACCTTGACCCGTCTGGCCGGACCACACCTAGGCAAGCCGCGTTTAGTTATCACAACCGTCGCTGCCGTCACCCAGCGGGTGCCGGGCAAGCGTGTTTTTAATGGTGCAGTCTTCCGTATCTTGGCCGGGAAACGGCTGAATGTCGATGCCCTGATGGGGTATCTGGTGCGCAATGGTTACACCCGCTCCGGACAGGTCATGGAACCCGGGGAATATGCTGTACGGGGTGGCATTATTGACCTTTACCCCCCCGGTACAGGGGAACCCCTACGCCTAGACCTGTTTGGGGACGATGTTGATACCATCAGGACTTTTGATCCCCTGACACAACGCAGTACGGGCAATCTGGATGAGGTTCTCCTCAAGCCCATGTCCGAGGTTATCCTGACAGAAGACAGCATTGCCCGCTTCCGGACCCGGTACCGGGAATTGTTCGGAGCGCCAAGCAAGGATGACCTGTTGTACGAGGCTGTTTCAGCCGGCCGGACCGTGCAGGGAATAGAGCATTGGATGCCCCTGTTCCACGATGGGCTGGATACTCTTTTTGCCTATCTCCCCCAAGCTCTCGTGACCTGCGATCACCAGTTTGAACAGGCGTGGGAAGCAAGAATTGCGCTAATCCGGGAATATTTTGATGCACGCATCAGCCTCAATAACCTTTCAGATAGCGTTAACGGAACCGTCTATCACCCGATACGGCCAGAATGGCTGTTCATGGAACCAGATGAGTTTCCGCGATTGCTGAAAACAGTGCCGTCGCTTTTGTTTTCACCCTTTGCCGCACCAGATGTCGGCAGTGACTGTGTGGATGCTGGAGGCCGGCTAGGGCGTGATTTTGCCGATGTTCGTGCCCGCCATGGTGAAAATGTCTATGACGCCGTACAGGCACATATTGGCCTAGAGCAAGGAAAAGGAAATCGCGTTGTTATAGCTGCCCTGTCCTATGGATCACGAGACCGTCTGACAGGTGTTTTACGCGATCACGGTGTCCAGCATCTTTCATGTCCTGATGATTGGGAGGCAGCTTGTAAACAGACAGTTTCCTCTGTTCCGGTTGTTGTTCTGGGTCTTGATCACGGTTTTTTTGGTCCCGGTTTTGTCTTGTTAGCCGAGCAGGATATTCTGGGTGATCGTCTAGCACGTCCTTCGACCCGCAAGCGACAGGGGAAAGCCGATGCCTTTATAAGGGATGCCTCGGCCTTGGCGGAAGGGGATCTGGTTGTCCATGCCGAGCACGGCATTGGACGTTACGTCGGGCTGGAGAATCTGGATATTGGCGGTGCTGCCCACGATTGCCTTTGCTTGGTTTATGATGGTGGTGACAAGCTTTTTGTACCGGTAGAGAACATTGATGTCCTGACCCGCTACGGGTCAGAGCAGGGAGGTGTTTCCCTAGACCGGCTGGGAAGTCCGGCGTGGCAGTCCCGCAAGGCACAGCTGAAACAGCGTATCCGTGACATGGCAGACCAGTTGATACAGGTTGCAGCCCAGCGTCAGCTGCGTGACGCGGATGTTCTGACGGTGCCGGATGGTCTTTTTGACGAATTCTGCGCCCGGTTCCCATACGCAGAAACGGACGACCAGCTGAAAGCCATAGCCGATACCTTGGATGATATGGCCAAGGGACAACCGATGGATCGTCTGGTGTGTGGTGATGTTGGGTTTGGCAAAACCGAGGTTGCACTTCGGGCAGCGTTTGTTGCAGCCATGAGCGGTACGCAGGTTGCCGTTGTTGTGCCAACAACCCTTCTGGCTCGCCAGCATTACCAGAACTTTATAGAACGTTTCCGTGACATGCCCGTGCGCATTGCTCAGCTATCACGTCTTGTTTCAGCAAAGGATGCAGCCCGTGTACGGGAAGAGCTGGAGAAGGGCACGCTTGATATCGTAATCGGCACGCACGCCGTCGTTTCCAAGTCTGTCAAATTCCAGCGTCTTGGCCTCCTTATCGTTGACGAGGAGCAGCATTTTGGCGTCGCCCACAAGGAGCAGCTGAAGCAACTCAAGGCCGATGTGCACGTTCTGACCCTGTCTGCAACCCCCATTCCCCGCACATTGCAGTTGGCGCTGACCGGCGTTCGTGAGTTATCGCTGATTGCCACGCCACCGGTCGATCGACTGACTGTTCGTACTTTTGTCATGCCGTTTGATGGCGTCGTGATCCGCGAGGCAATCTTGCGTGAACGCTACAGGGGAGGGCAGAGCTTCTTTGTCTGTCCCCGCTTGGCTGACATTGATAAGGCTGTTGAGCAATTAAAGGTTCTTGTTCCGGAAGTACGGACTATCGTTGCCCATGGGCAGATGTCCGCCGGTCGTCTGGAAGAAGTCATGAAGTCTTTTGCAGACGGCGACTATGACATCCTTGTCGCCACCAACATTATCGAGAGCGGTCTCGATATGCCCCGGGTCAATACTATTATTATTCATCGCGCTGATATGTTCGGGCTTTCACAGTTGTATCAGCTGCGCGGTCGTGTGGGACGTGGAAAGCAGCGTGGTTATGCTTATCTGACCCTGCCCCCCGGGCGCATTCTGGCACCAGCAGCAGAGAAGAGGCTGACCGTCATGCAGACCCTAGATACCTTGGGTGCTGGCTTCTCTCTAGCCTCACATGACATGGATATCCGGGGTGCCGGTAACCTGCTTGGTGACGAGCAATCAGGGCATATCAAGGAAGTCGGGATTGAACTTTACCAGACCCTTTTGCAAGAAGCCGTGGCTGCGGCCAGAAAAGGGGGAGGGAGCTCTGGAGAAGAAAGTCGTGATAGCGGCTGGTCTCCGCAAATTAGTCTTGGGATCCCCGTCCTGCTTCCAGAGGGTTATATCAAAGATTTGTCAGTACGCTTGGGGTTGTATCGTCGTATTGCTGAACTGCAAACGCCGGACGAGATTGAAAATCTGATGTCAGAGCTGGTGGACCGCTTTGGACCCCTGCCACCTGAAGCGCGTAATCTCCTGTCTGTCGTTGGCATCCGACAACTTTGCCTACGTGCTCATATGGAGAAAGTTGATGCCGGCCCAAAGGGCGCTGTGCTGACGCTACGTGGCAACACGTTTCCCAACCCCGAGGGTTTGGTACGCTTCATCAGTCAGAATATTGCCTTGGTGAAGGTCAGGCCTGATCACAAGATTGTCTACGTGCGTCACTGGCCAATGCCAGAGGATCGTATGGCTGGTCTTTATCAGCTCATGGAAAACTTAGCCAAGGTGGCCGAAGAAGTTACGGCCTGTTTATAGGCCAAAACAAAACAGACCAAGGCACACATTTTTTGCCTTGGTCTTTATTTTGCCATACTCACCGCAAAGATTTTACTTGCGTAACGAGTATTCCGGAATTTCCCGGCGTTTCTCCCTAAACTCGGGCTGCCCCGCGAAACAGGACGTCCCTTGCACGCAGCAAGATATGCGCTTGCAGCAGAGTTGTCACGTGTAAAGCGCATGGCTATAAGCAAAAATGTGCATTTTCCCGGGATGGGAATGGCTTTTCCTGCTACTATTTTAGCTAGTTTGCTTAGCAATAAGATGATGAAAGATGGGCTATAATGTGGTGCGCAGTTTTATATGGCAGTTGCTTGTTTATGCTCGCAAGCCTTCTTGCATCTGTGTCAGCAGAGGACGTGCGTCGATCTTGGACGCTGGATGTTGACCCCGCAGCTTGCCGTTTACAGGCTGATTTGCCTTCTGGGGACAGTGCCGATTATGTCGCAGGTGTTGATGTGCATGGACACCCCGTTGTTCCAGCCGATGGCAATGAAGCGCAAGCCCTGAGTTCTGGCCTGATGGGGGAGCATATTGTTATCGAGCTTGAAGCAAACCTAGCACGTCAGTTTTCGCTCACTCCGCTTGCTGAGGCAAAAGGTTATATCGGAGCGATAACCATAAAGAATCAAACCATTCTTCTGAATGGAAAACCCTTGAATTATCTTGGCAGAGACGCCCTTCGTGAAGCATGTCGCCATAATGAACAGCTGTACCGTGGGGCATCATCACCTAAGCCGGTTCGTTGAATGCGGAATGATCTGAAAAAATGATTGCGCGCATCATTCTGTGATTGCGTTTGCGGTAAAGGACCGATATATTCCGCCTCCCATACAGAGGTCGTTTCAGTATGGGCATTTGGTTTCGGAGCGTAGCGCAGCCTGGTAGCGCACTTGACTGGGGGTCAAGGGGTCGTGGGTTCGAATCCCGCCGCTCCGACCATGAATCCAAAGGCAAAAAGCACGCCGTGATTGCGTGCATACTCTCAGGAAAATAAAATAAACGTGCTTAGCCGCCACTATAAAGTGGGCGTTGTTTCACGTAATTCCATCTTTTCTTTGGTCCGTTGCAGTTCTATAATGAATACGATCCGTTAACGTCATTGTTCCGGATGTATCTGGCAGCGCTTTGTTGCAGTGGGGTCGCGTGATTGAGTTTCTGATTTTTGCCCTTGTGCTTACAGTGCCCTTCGATCTGGTCAGGCGTCGCACTATCCGCCAGCAGCGTCGCTTGGAGGCCGCCTTCCTCCGCGCCCGATCCATGGAGCCGCCATATGGCCGGTTCTACTGGTTGTGCTGTCACTAAAATGCGCCACCCCTTTTGATCCCGGTACGGCTCCGAAGCATCGGAAATGTCGGCGAGGTAGCCTTTAGGCCAAGGTCGTAATGCGTATTGAACCTGTACGTCCCGTTCGCTTCCGCCAAGCTCCGTCAAAGGATAACGCACGTTTGGCTATGGCTGATGTTTGCCATGCCTTTGAGGATAGTTTGGTGCTTGACGGTTTGTCCTTGAGCATTGGGGCGGGTGAGATTATCTGCCTGCTCGGCGCAAGCGGTTGTGGCAAAACAACGACCCTGCGCATTGCCGCCGGCCTCGAGAAACCATCAAGTGGAGAGGTCTGGATTAATGGGCACGCCATGCTGTCCCGTGAGGGGGGCATGATTCCACCGGAAAAGAGGGGTGTTGGGTTTTTGTTCCAAGACTATGCCTTGTTTCCTCACCTCAAGGTTCTCGATAACGTTACCTTTGGCCTTCGCCACATCCCTGAACCCGACAAAACGCGGCGCGCTCATGAAGCCTTGGAGCACGTGGGCATGGCGTCTTATGCCAGTTCTTGGCCGCATACCTTATCAGGTGGGCAGCAACAGCGCGTTGCCCTTGCCCGTGCCCTTGCGCCCAATCCGGCACTTTTATTGCTGGATGAGCCATTTTCGGGCTTGGACCGCTACCTGCGTGACCAAATCCGCGCCGAAACACTGACGATCCTGAAAGATCGCGGCATTTCGGCTCTAATGGTCACGCATGATCCGGAAGAGGCCATGTTTATGGCTGATGTACTTGCCCTGATGGACAAAGGGCGGATTATACAGTCTGGGACCCCGGCAGAGCTTTATAATCACCCATCTTCAGCCTTTGTTGCCCGGTTCTTCTGCGACTTCAATCTTGTAAAGGGACATGTTCTGCGAGGTTCTGTTGAAACTCCGTTCGGTCTGGTTGATGCCCCGTATGGGGTAGAGGAGGGCTCCTCTGTCGAGGTACTAATCCGTCCGGAAGCTATCCGGCTTACGTCGGTTGCCGATGGCGACTACCCCGCCTTTGTTGCCACTGTAATAGATAGTCGCATGCTTGGCAGAACCAGTTTGGTTTACATAAAGGCAGGGCCAGCAGCTTCTGCTGAACGAGTAGTGGCCCATGTGCGTGCACCGGGATCTTTTCTGCCACCTGCAGGGGAGGTGCTGTCCATATCCCTTGATAGATCCCAGACGTTTGTATTTGCCTCCGTCTGATCATAGACAGATCAGGGATGTTTTATTGCGGTGCTACAGGCTTTCTGCGATGATCCGCCATGTTGTATTGCTCGATGATGGGCACATGTCTCCTGGAGAGTAGTAGTTATGGGTACTTTCAGTATCTGGCACTGGCTGGTTGTGCTGGCCATTGTTGTCGTTTTATTTGGTGGTTCGGGTAAGATTTCACGTTTGATGGGTGACTTTGCCAAGGGAATCAATGCGTTCAAGAAGGGACTGGAAGAGGGAAAGTCCGTTCCCTCGGCTGATGCACAGGATGCGACAGGCTCAGATTCAAGACAAATTCAGAAGACTGAAGGGGATTCAGCTTCACAGACCGGACATGTCAATCGAGAGAAAAATCATTCTACTGGCATGTAGTGAGTAAATACTCATGTTTGATCTGGCTTGGTCAGAGATCTTTCTTGTCGGCATTGTCGCAGCACTTGTTCTTGGGCCAAGGGAAATACCTGGCGCCATGCGTGCTCTTGCTCATCTTGTGCAAAAATTCCGGGCGGTCAGCCGTGAATTTCGTCGCCATGTAGACGACATAATATACAATGCTGAAATTGCTGACATAGAAGAGAGGGCAAGGCAGGTGCGGCGGCAAGTTCTTGATCCAGAAGGAGAAGGCAGTGTATCGCCCGGAAAGAAAAGTGCCCCTTCAGGGGAAGTAGAGACATAAGACACGCAGGACGTAATGTACTCTTCCCCTTCGCCAGATGAATTTCGCATGCCCCTTTTAGGGCATCTGATTGAACTGCGGCGCCGTATTCTACTGTGTGGTGCTGTTTTTATACTTTCTTTTGCAGCATGCTACAGCATTGCAGATAGTATATACGGCTTCTTGATCCGCCCTTTGGCCACAGTTATGGCTGAACTGGGTGGCTCTCAGCGCATGATCTATACAGCTCTGACAGAGGCGTTTTTTACCTATATAAAAGTCGCAATGTTTGGTGCTGTTGTTCTGTCGTTTCCCTTTAGCGCCTTTCAGCTTTGGCGCTTTGTGGCTCCGGGTCTCTATCGCCGTGAGAAACGAGCGTTTCTGCCAAGCCTGATTGCTTCGCCCCTGCTTTTTGCAGGCGGCGCTGCCCTTGTTTACTATTTTGTTATGCCCGTTGCTTGGCGCTTTCTGCTTGGTTTCCAGACTAGTGTGGAGCAAACCGTGCTACCGGTTCAGCTTGAGGCCAAGATTGGAGAGTACCTAGATCTGGTTATGAAGCTGATCTTGGCATTTGGCTTCTGCTTCCAGCTTCCCGTTGTTCTTACGCTTCTGGCAAGGGCCGGGATGATCTCGTCATCCGCTCTTGTCGCAAAAAGGCGTTATGCCATTGTGGCTGTTTTTATTGTTGCCGGTATTGTTACACCGCCCGATGTAATCAGTCAGATTGGCTTGGCCTTGCCCTTGCTGCTGCTCTACGAATGTTCGATCTGGTCAGCGCGCTTGGTTGAAAGACATTCTGTGAATGATAACCAAGATGATCCTGATCATTCAGATGCCATGCCAACCGGGAAGGGGCCTGATGAGACCGATTTTAATGGCTGAAGTAGTGTAATTCCTGTATCTCTGCCAATTATTCGATATTGAAAACCATGCCTTGAGGTGTGCTGTATGCTTGACCTGAAATGGATCCGCGAAAATCCCGATGATCTTGACCGAGGGTTGCTCCGCCGTGGCAAGGGTGCCTTGTCTTCCGATATTCTTGAGGCAGACAGGCAGCTGCGTTCCCTCATGACATCTTTACAGGCTTTGCAGGCGCGTCGGAATGAAGCGTCCCGGGAAATAGGGACCATCCGCAAGGCTGGTGGCGATGCGGCTGTTCTCAGCGATGAGGTCGCTGATATCAAGAAACGCATGACGGATATGGAAGCTGAGCAGCAATCACTGCAGGCTGCCCTTGATGATCTTCTCTACAGCCTGCCTAATATGCCGGATCCAGATGTGCCCGATGGGCGTGACGAAAATGATAATGTCGAGGTGCGTCGCTGGGGTACACCTCGTAGCATGGACTTCACACCTCTGGAGCATGATGCCGTGGGAACATCCCTCGGGTTGATGGATTTCGAGTCTGCAGCCAAACTGTCCGGTGCTCGTTTTGTCGTTCTGAAAGGCGCTTTATCTCGTTTGTCTCGTGCACTGGCCCAGTTCATGCTGGATACGCATACCACTGACCATGGCTATACTGAACTGAATACGCCCGTCATGGTTCTGGATAATACCCTGTATGGAACAGGTCAGCTTCCGAAGTTTGCCGAAGACTTGTTTCGTACGGAACAAGGGCACTGGCTTATTCCGACGGCTGAAGTCACCTTGACCAACATGGTTGCTGACCAAATTGTTGATTCGGCTTCACTGCCACGGAGAATGACGGCACACACACTGTGTTTTCGCTCCGAAGCCGGTGCGGCAGGCAAGGACACGCGGGGGATGATCCGTCAGCACCAGTTCGAAAAGGTTGAAATGGTCTCCATTACCCGGCCCGAGGATTCCGCCAATGAACTGGAACGGATGACTGGCTGCGCAGAGAAAATTCTTCAGCGTCTTGGCTTGCCGTACCGGGTTGTTCTGCTCTGCGCCGGGGATATGGGGGCTGCTGCCCGCAAGACATATGATCTTGAGGTCTGGTTGCCGGGGCAGGGCCGTTACCGCGAAATTTCTTCGTGTTCGAATGTAGGGGATTTTCAGGCACGACGTATGAAAGCCCGTTATAAGCCATCCGGAGACAAGGGCACGGAGTTTCTCCACACATTGAATGGATCAGGCTTGGCTGTTGGCCGCACCTTGGTTGCCGTTCTTGAAAATTATCAGCAGGCAGATGGGAGCGTTACCGTCCCGGAAGCCTTGCGTCCTTATATGGGCGGCCTGGAGGTTATTTCCACTCATGCATGATTCTGTTTTTGATCTTTGCGGTAAACGCATTCTTGTTTCAAACGATGATGGTATTCATGGGCCTGGCCTTCAGGTTCTGATCCGCATTGCGCGCTCTTTGTCCGATGATGTTTGGGTGGTTGTTCCTGATCAGGAACAAAGCGGCTCAGCCCATAGTCTGACATTGCATCATCCACTGCGTATTCAGTCTGTATCGACCAATGTATGGACTGTAAACGGCACGCCGACAGATTGTGTGCTGCTTGCTGTTAATCATTTAATGAAAGACAAGATACCTGACTTGGTTCTATCCGGCGTGAACCGGGGAGCCAATCTGGGCGAGGATGTAACATATTCAGGAACTGTCGCCGCTGCTATGGAAGGAACACTTCTTGGTATTCCCTCCATAGCTCTGTCGCAGGTCTTCAAGGACCCAGAGAACATTCAGTGGTCAACAGCCGAAGCGTTCGGTCCTGGGATCATTGGACGTTTGATGGCAAAGGGATGGCCGAAAAATGTCCTGATGAACGTGAACTTTCCCGATGCTTCTCCTTCCGGGGTAACGGGTGTTGAAGCCGTACGACAAGGAATACATAAGCTGGGAGATGATTTGGTAGAACGTCTTGATCCACGAGGAAGGCCCTATGTCTGGGTAGGTGCCCAAAGACCTGTCGATCAGCCCGTACCCGGAACAGATGTGGAAGCTATCAGTCGTGGCGCCATAACAGTGTCACCGCTGCGCGTTGATTTTACGGATTATCATACGCTTGAAGAACTGAGTGCGCAGGTTCTCTCATGAGGGATGCGCGGGCTGCCCGTTTAATTATGGACCTTCGGCAGGCTGGTATTACGGATACCCGCCTGCTGAAGGCTATAGAACTAGTACCCCGCAATCTTTTTGTTGATAGCACCTTGGAGACTGAAGCATGGGAAGACCGGGCACTTCCTATCGGCTGTGGGCAAACCATTAGTCAGCCCCTTGTGGTTGCGGCAATGACCCAGGCCCTTGACACAAAAGAAGGGCATAAGGTCTTGGAAATCGGAACAGGTTCCGGATATCAAGCCGCTGTTCTTGCTCGCCTGTGCCGACGTATTTATAGCTTGGAGCGGCACAGGGATCTTTATCTAGCTGCTGAAAAGCGGTTTACATCTCTTGGGCTGTCAAACGTAACACCCCGTATAGGAGATGGTTGGCGCGGGTGGCCCGAACAAGCTCCTTTCGATCGTATCATTGTGACCGCGGCGGCATCTGAGGTCCCCTGTGCCTTGACTGAACAGCTTGCTCCATCGGGAGTTCTTGTTATTCCTGTTGGCCCAGAGTTTGGTATCCAGCAGTTGTGGCGTTACGTGAAAGATCCGGTTACAGGCTGTTTAAACGGTGAGATTCTGTTTCCTGTTCGTTTCGTCCCCATGCTTCAGGGAATTGGTAATCCCGGCCGCGTTCAGGCTTGATAGTGCCAGAGGGCATTTCTTTGGATTGTCGCAGGGGCATGAGTAGGCGTATTGTTTCTTTCATGAGACGCTCTCGTTCATTGCGATCATTTTACGTTGTCTTGCTTCTGCTGCTTCCTGTCATGACAAGTTGCGGCGGTGCCGAGCGTTTCAAGGCACCTTGGGTATCATCTTCAAGTAAAGAGACAGCAGGCCGCCTTGGCCGTACAAATACAGATAAGACGCTTGTTGTTTTGCGTGGGGATACCTTGTATTCACTTTCTCGACGTCACAAAATCCCCGTTCGGGTTTTAATCACTGAAAATAATCTTAAGCCACCTTATGCCCTTATCGTCGGGCAAAAGCTGCATGTGCCAGCCTCTCGGTGGTATACAGTTGCTCCTGGCGAAACTTTGGGTGCAATTGCAAGCCGCTATCATGTTGGCGTCGATGATGTGGCGCAGAAAAATAATCTTTCTCCACCATACATCATTCGCAAAGGGCAGATTCTTGTCCTTCCACCTAGTGTGAAATACCGGAAGTCCGTACCGATTCAGGCAGAAAAAGTAGCAGAACATACGCCTAGCCGTTCGCCTCAGCCGATAAAACAAGAAGGTATACGCGCTGCTTCTACACAGAAAGCTGCGTCGCCAGATAAAAAAGTATCTTCCAATGGCAGGCAAGCTTTTGCGTGGCCCGTTCGAGGCAAGGTGGTTGGTAGTTTTGGACCTGCGGGTAAGGGCTTCAGGAATGATGGTATCAATATTGCCGCACCAGCGGGTACACCTATTCTTGCTGCAGACAAAGGTACGGTTGCTTATGCAGGAAATGGTATCAAGGGATTTGGTAATCTTATTCTTGTAAAACACGAGGGAGGCTGGATGACAGCCTACGCTCATAGTTCAGATATTCTGGTACATCGTGGCGATATTGTGCGGCGTGGACAAACCATTGCGCGTGTCGGGTCCACAGGTAATGTAAAACATCCGCAGCTTCATTTTGAAATTCGGAAGGGGTCTCAAGCGCTCGACCCCCAAGTCTATCTCCCAAAAATGGTTGCAGTCCGATAAGTAGGGGCAACTTATTGCTTCATCCTACCTTTAATGAGATAGGGAGCAAGATATTGTCCTGTATAACTTTTTCTCGTTTCTGCTACCGTTTCTGGTGTTCCTGCTGCAACGACATAGCCTCCTCCTGAACCGCCTTCTGGGCCCATATCGATAATCCAGTCAGCAGTCTTGATGACTTCGAGATTATGTTCGATCACAACAACTGTATTACCTTGGTGCACCAGTTCCTGCAGAACATGAAGAAGCTTTCTTACATCCTCAAAATGTAGACCTGTTGTTGGTTCATCCAAAATATACAACGTTCGTCCGGTCGCGCGACGGGAAAGCTCCTTTGATAGCTTGACCCGTTGGGCTTCGCCACCGGACAGCGTGGTTGCCTGTTGCCCAATATGGATATACCCCAGCCCGACCCGGGACAGAAGTTTCATCTTGTCGCGGATGGATGGAACAGCCTGAAAAAAGTCAACGGCCTCTTCGACAGTCATCTCAAGAACATCCGCTATTGACTTGTTTTTATAATTTACTTCTAAGGTCTCACGGTTGTATCGCTTTCCTTTGCACACATCACACGTGACATAGACATCGGGCAGAAAATGCATCTCTATCTTGATCAACCCGTCTCCTTGGCATGCCTCGCATCGCCCTCCCTTGACATTGAAGCTGAAACGGCCGGGCTTGTAACCACGGGCTTTCGCCTCGGGAAGGTTGGCGAACCAATCGCGAATAGGCGTAAAGGCACCGGTATATGTAGCAGGGTTTGATCGGGGCGTTCTTCCGATTGGGGATTGGTCTATATCAACAATCTTGTCAATGTGAGCTATCCCATCGATGCGATCATGAGGGCCAGGTATCTCCCGCGATCCATGAAGAGAACGGGCCAGTGCCTTGTAAAGGGTTTCAATAACAAGAGATGACTTCCCCCCCCCGGAAACACCAGTAACGCACGTAAATGTCCCTAGTGGAATTGTTACGTCAATGTTCTGAAGGTTATGGGTTCTGGCTCCTATTATTGTCAGGGCGTTCCCGTTGCCGGAACGCCTTGTGTCCGGGATCGCGATAGATCTGGTCCCGGAAAGATAGTGGCCTGTTAAACTGTCTGGGTGCTTCATCACTTCATCGGGTGTGCCAGCGGCAACAATCATTCCTCCGTTCACGCCTGCTCCCGGCCCCATATCAACCAGGTAGTCAGCTGTTCGTATAGCGTCTTCGTCATGTTCCACAACAAGGACAGTATTTCCCAGATCCCTCAACCTGCGTAGGGTTTCAAGAAGGCGGTCATTATCTCTCTGGTGAAGACCAATTGATGGCTCATCGAGAACGTACAATACACCGGTCAAGCCTGAACCAATTTGGGAAGCCAGTCGAATACGCTGGCTCTCGCCACCGGACAGGGTTCCCGACATTCTGGACAAGGTTAAATACCCAAGCCCGACATTCCCCAGAAAGGTGAGGCGCTCGACAATTTCCTTCAGGATACGTGCCGCAATCTCCCGATCCTTTGTCGTCAAGTGCTGATCAAGGCCAGAGAACCAAGCAAGCGATTCAGAAATAGAAAGATCGCTGATGGCCGCAATATCAGATCCATGGACCCGCACAGCCAAGGCTTCGGGCTTGAGGCGGCGTCCACCACATGTTTCGCAAGGAGACGACGCCTGATAGCGGGACAGGTCATCGCGAACCTGCTGGCTCTCTGTTTCCCTCCACCGCCGTTCTATGCTTGGTATAATGCCCTCAAACGGACGCTCCACGCTATAGCGCCGCCGTCCGTCATAATAGGTCATGGCGACAGACGTACGACCGGATCCATACAAAAGAACAGCCCGTGCTGTTTCAGGGATTTTTTGCCAAGGTGTTTGCATGTCTGTGCCACAATGGGCAGCGACACTTTCAAGTGCCTGGGCGTAGTAAGGTGATGGTTCTCCACCCGTAGACCAAGGCACAACAGCTCCTTCTGCCAAGGACAGCAGGGGGTCTGGAACAATCAGCTCGGGATCAAAGTAGAGCTTGATTCCCAAGCCATCACACGCTGGGCAAGCACCAAACGGATTGTTGAAAGAAAAAAGCCTTGGTTCAATCTCATCAATTGTAAAGCCGGAAACCGGACATGCAAATTTTGCGGAGAATGTCACTCTCTCAGCGCTTTCCGCATCCTCAACCCATACAAGTCCGTCTGATAACTGAAGAGCCTGTTCTAGCGAATCTGCAAGACGCGTTTCAATCCCTTCGCGGATAGCAAGCCGGTCAACGACAACATCGATGTCATGTTTGGTTTTCTTGTTCAGGGAAGGGGCTTCATCAATCAGGTATACGGATCCATCAATTTTTACCCGCTGATACCCTTTCTTCTGAAGCTCCAGAAGCTCTTTCTTGTACTCACCCTTGCGTCCTCGTACAATTGGCGCCAGAAGCAGGATCTTCTTGCCTTGAGGCATAGCAAGAATACGATCAACCATTTGGCTAACGGTCTGGGATTCAATTGGCAGCCCCGTTGCAGGTGACCAAGGAACGCCGATGCGCGCCCATAAAAGGCGCATATAATCATAGATCTCGGTTACGGTACCTACTGTTGAACGTGGATTGCGCGAAGTCGTCTTCTGTTCGATAGAGATGGCAGGCGACAAACCTTCAATGGAATCGACATCCGGTTTTTGCATCAATTCAAGGAACTGCCGGGCGTAGGCAGACAGGGATTCCACGTAGCGCCGCTGTCCTTCGGCATAAATTGTGTCAAAAGCCAACGATGATTTCCCCGATCCGGACAGACCGGTGATAACAACAAGCTTGTCCCGAGGCAGGGTTACATCAAGATTCTTCAAATTATGTTCACGGGCTCCGCGGATACGTATTTCATGCATGGTATCAAGAACCTGATAGTCAACCGGGGGATGTTTCGAGACAAAAGTACATTCTTTGTTTCGCATATTTTATACGGCTGTCAAAAACAAAAAGCGAACATCGGGCTGGCTTTGGGTAAAAGCAGTCTTTTCCTTCTGATCAGGGGGGGGTAGAGTTCGGCCACGTTACAAATAGGAGTACCCTTGCCATGGCAGGCAGTGTCAACAAAGTGATTCTGGTCGGCAACCTTGGTCGTGATCCCGAGGTCCGCAGTACACAAAACGGCCAGAAGATCGTCAATATGACCGTTGCAACGTCCGAAAGCTGGAAAGATCGTCAGACCGGAGAGCGACGGGAAAAGACAGAATGGCACCGCGTTGTGATTTTTAACCCGAATCTGGGTGAAATTGCAGAACGTTATCTGCGAAAAGGGTCCAAGGTATACTTGGAGGGGCAACTGCAAACCCGCAAGTGGACAGACCAGAGTGGTCAGGAGCGTTATTCCACAGAAGTTGTCCTGCAGGCCTACAGAGGTGAGCTCACCCTGCTCGATAGCCGTTCCGGCGGTGGACAGGGTGGTGATATGCAGGTCATGGAAACGGTGGGCTTTGCGGGAGCGGACAGCACGCCGGGATATGGGGCATCGCCGAGATTTGGTGGAAGTCCTGAGCCAAGCAGCCGATCTGGTGGTAGTGGTTGGGATGCGGCTTCCCGCAATGATCTGGATGATGAAATTCCATTCTGATCTTTTGGCACCTCTTCCTGGCTGGTTGATGATATCCGCCAGTGCCTTTTGTGCGGGCCCCGGTTGTCGGTCGGGAGCACCCTGTGCTACAGTCCCCTTCCTGTAGTTTCAGTTCATTGTCCCAATCTGCGGAACGGTAACTTTTGGCCCCTGTAGGGCCGGAACCTTTACCCCTTCGCTGTCTATCGAGTTTGTGCCTTGACCGAAAACGCCATCCCGACACCATTTGATCGTGACATTGCGCCTGTAACTATCGAAGACGAGATGAAACGCTCGTACCTCGATTATGCAATGAGCGTGATTGTATCCCGTGCCCTGCCAGATGTTCGGGACGGCTTGAAGCCGGTGCACCGTCGCATTCTCTTCGCCATGAAGGAAGGCGGATACGACTATAACCGTCCTTACAAAAAGTCGGCCCGCATCGTCGGGGATGTTATGGGTAAATATCACCCGCACGGTGATAGCGCCATCTATGATGCCATGGTGCGCATGGCCCAAGACTTTTCCATGCGTCTTCCCTTGGTCGATGGTCAGGGAAACTTTGGATCGATGGACGGGGATCCCCCGGCGGCCATGCGCTATACCGAGGCGCGCATGGCTCGTTCCGCGCACTCCCTGCTGGATGACATTGACAAGGAAACGGTCGATTTTCATCCTAACTATGACGAAAGCACATCGGAACCTTCCGTTCTTCCTGCCCGCTTTCCCAATCTGCTGGTCAACGGGGCTGGGGGCATCGCTGTTGGCATGGCAACCAATATTCCCCCCCACAATCTTGGGGAAATCTTGGATGCCTGCATTGCTCTGATCGATACGCCCGACCTTCCGGACGATGCTATATTGGACATCGTACCCGGCCCGGATTTTCCGACTGGCGGAAGTATTCTTGGTCGTTCAGGCATCCGTTCCGCCTATATGACCGGGCGGGGCTCGATCGTCATGCGGGCGAAATGTGCGATAGAAGAAATACGAAATGGTCGTGAAGCCATCGTTGTGACCGAGATCCCCTATCAGGTCAACAAGGCTTCGATGATCGAGAAAATGGCCGAACTGGTCCGTGACAAGAAGATCGAGGGCATTTCAGACCTGCGTGATGAGTCCGACCACCAAGGCGTTCGTGTTGTCATCGAAGTCAAGCGCGATGCTGTTGCCGAAATTGTCCTGAACCAGCTTTATCGGTTTACCCCCCTGCAGACGTCGTTTGGTGCCAATATGTTGGCCATCAACGGTGGCCGTCCTGAACTGATGGGTATCCGCGACATTCTAACGGCCTTCGTACGGTTCCGGGAAGAAGTTGTGCGTCGTCGCACAATGTTCGAGCTTGGAAAGGCGCGGGACAGGGCTCATGTGTTGGTTGGGCTTGGCATAGCTGTTGCCAACCTTGATCCTGTGATCAAGCTGATTCGGGCTGCCTCTGACCCACATATTGCGAAGCAGGAGTTGATGTCACGCGACTGGGATGCAGCAGATGTTGCTCCTCTTATTGAATTGATCGCCGATCCTGAGCATGTTGTTGTGGATGGTCGGTATCGGCTTTCCGAGGTTCAGGCCAAATCCATTCTGGACCTTAGACTGCATCGCTTGACGGGGTTGGAGCGTGACAAGATCCATGGAGAGCTACGGGAAATAGGCGGCCAGATTGAAGAGTATTTGTCCATTCTGGGTAGCCGCGAGAGGCTGTACGCCATTATCCGGGAAGAATTGGTAGATATTCGTGCGGCT
Organism: Haematospirillum jordaniae; assembly: GCF_001611975.1. Taxonomy (GTDB): domain Bacteria; phylum Pseudomonadota; class Alphaproteobacteria; order Rhodospirillales; family Rhodospirillaceae; genus Haematospirillum; species Haematospirillum jordaniae. The sequence goes on along the minus strand of NZ_CP014525.1, from coordinate 1,816,337 downwards.
TACGCTACGCCTCGCCGAACAGTTATCGAAGAATCTGAGTTTGAGCATGATA